>NZ_FOIA01000017.1 GCF_900111605.1 Nitrosomonas marina
AATACCGCACCGGTTGATTGGCGTTTTAGCACTGAGGATGCAAGGATAAAGCTAAAGAGACTTTATCCTAATTTATTAAGTTGAAGGAGTACTAGTGCCGATCTGCAAACCAGGTTGGCACATTATTATGAACAGCAAATCGCTTCACTGGTTGAACCGTATCGAAAAAGAATTCCCATACGTACATTAGTTCTTGAAGGTATCGTATTTCTGGAAATTATACGTGAAGTCTTGCGTAATAAGCATGACCTGGTCGTTAAAATGACTGACACAACTGACTGGCTGGGTCAGTTATTTAGCAGTGACGATATGCACCTATTGCGTAAGTGCCCTTGCCCTGTTTGGCTGGTCAAACCGAATGCCCCTAAAACATGCCGCAGAATTCTTGCTGCTGTGGACGTAAGTAATGATTGTACGGCGTCAGAACTAATGACAAGACAGGAATTGAATCAGCGTATTCTGCAAGCAGCGATTTCTCTTGCTCTTTCTGAGTTTGGTAGGCTTCATATTGTGCATGTATGGGATGCGATTGGCGAAAATCTTTTACGAACGCGTCGCGCGCTTTTTATGGATGCAACATATGACGAAATTACTCAATATATAGAACAAGTAAAAATACAGCATCAAAAAAACTTGAATTTTTTGATGCATGAAATGACGGATAGGCTTGGTAAGAGCACGATGGATTATCTTAGGCCGCAGCTACATTTAATAAAGGGGAGTGCGCGTAAGGAGGTTCCTGTTTTGTCTAAGCAACTTGAAGCTGATCTTATAATCATGGGAACAGTAGCCCGCACAGGTATTCCTGGATTTATTATGGGAAATACTGCGGAGGCAATTCTTAATCATATTAACTGCTCTGTGCTCGCAATTAAACCTCCAGGTTTTGACACGCCAGTGAAACTAGAAAACTAAACAATTTATTTCTATAAAACAACAGTCTCTAGTCTCTATAATAAATTTATTACTAATAACACAGTTTGTCTAAAAAAAAGTATTGTTGTATTTAGAATTCTGTTGATAGTTAATTACACAGATATGATAACAATTTCAAAACCGGTATTGCGGCAGTTTATAGCCTGATTTATCCATCATGTGCGGCCGCTAGCAATCAGCATCTACGTAGTAAGCCATTTTTCTGAAATTACAAACTGACAGAATTGCAATCCGTTTCTACTCAATGATATTAGTAAAAACCTTTGTCTGATTGCGTCAAATCATATAATGTGCATCAACGTGATCGGGTCGCGCTTGATAGCCATGATCATGATATTGCTCGATGGATGGGAATGCCGAGTCAAATTGAATTAAATCCGGTCTAGCTCCATCTAAGAATAAATATATCAGTCTGTATTAATGATTTCAGTCACGATCAGCGACTGGAGAATCAATTTTACGGTAACGCGGTTGCCTGTTCATTCAGGCAAGGTTCAACGGATCATGTAGGCAGTAATCAATTTTTCGGGGAGGTGGTTTAAATGCTGGAATCGTCATTTCGCATCGGTACTGTTGCGGGTATTCGGATCGGAGTGCATTACACCTGGTTTATTGTATTTTTATTGCTGAGCGGTGCGTTGGCGACTTATTTCAGAGAAACGCATAGCGAATGGAGCGGGAGCGTGGTGTTGTTGACAGCGCTGGTGACGACGCTGATGTATTTTGTAAGTATTGTATTGCATGAACTGGGACACAGTCTGGTAGCAATAGCGCGTGGTGTTCAGGTACGTGCGATTACACTGTTTATATTTGGCGGCATAGCGCAGACCGAAAAGGATGCGGATACCGCAGCAACTGAATTTTATATTGCGATTGCCGGTCCGCTGGTCAGTTTCGCGCTGGCTGTATTGTTCTATTTTTTGGGTTTATGGTTGATACCGTACAGTGAAATAGCCGCTGAAGCGTTGAAGTGGCTGGCCACGATTAATTTTGTTCTGGCGATATTCAATTTGGTGCCTGGTTTTCCTCTGGATGGTGGCCGCGTCTTTCGCGCTGTCGTATGGCGGTTTACCGGTGATGCCGTCAAAGGCATGCAATGGGCAGTTATAGGCGGAAAAGTGGTGGCTTACGGGCTGATGTTGCTGGGTGCGCTTGTTGGGCTGCAGCCGGGAATGCTGCTTAATGGCATCTGGTTGCTGGCGCTGGGCTGGTTTTTGTTTGCTGCAGCAGAAGGAAGCAGACGCGCCTATTTTTCGTCACGCCTGGCAGCGCATGTGCCCGTTGGCGAGGTGATGCAAAAAGATGTGCCGACGGTGTCCGCAGATATGAGCCTGCTTTATTGGATTGACGCGCAAATGTTACTGACAGGCCAACGGTCGGCGCTGGTGACCCAGGATGAAAAAACCGTTGGTCTGATCACTTTGAACGACATCATGAAATGTCCGCGAACGCAATGGCCGGATACTTCCGTGCGTCAGTACATGACACCGCTGGAACGTTTTCACTTCGTCAATCCTGCCAACAGCATGTTTGAGGTGTTACAGATCATGCGTGAACACAATATCAATCAGGTGCCCGTGATGGACAGTGGTGAGGTAGTCGGCTGGGTCGACCGTGAACGCCTGCTGAAAATTCTGGAACTGCATTCCGCGGTCGGTCATTGATGGCGTTACCGGAAATCAGCCGAATGGCGTCTTAAAAGGGCGGCAGACAGTTTATTTATTTTTTACAGGGGTTTCCAGTTACCCGAAACGATAAAGCCTGCCCAGTAAAATGGATGATTGCGATTTCTACCGTCGAGTATTTCCAGTTGTGTATTGCGCATGGCTTCTGAACGACCTTGTCTGTCGTTGATGAGACGGTCGTAATATCCAGCCATTAAATCCACGGTTGCACGGTCATCAATTTTCCACAGACTCATTACCTGCGTTTCTGATCCGGCAAGCACCAGCGCGCGGCGCAGGCCGAAAACACCCTTGCCGTTCTGAATATCACCTATGCCGGTTTCACATGCTGATAATACCACCAGCTGAGTGCTCCATAAGTCCATGCCGGTTACCTCGAGCGCGGTTACGATACCATCGTCATCACCGGATTTGAGTTGATTGGCGCCAGCCAGTGCGATACCAGAGCGCAGCAGCGGGTTTTCCTTGAATAACCGTTTTTCGGAATTTGTCACCGTGGATAGGTCTGATGGGTAAAATCCAGAAATGGGAAGTGCCCGCGCAGTATCACTGGATGCAGGCGCGGTTTCGTCCAAATCGTTCAGGAAGAAACCATGTGTTGCCAGATGCAGAATCTGTGGGCTGTCGAGATGCTTCAGTGCTGTTTCTGTCGCGGCCTGCCGGGTAAAAAGTCTTGCGTTTCGAAGTTTGTTCTGGAGTGCGGCAGCTTCAGCCAGCGTGCCAGGCAGCGACTGAAAAAACATTCGGTTAAAATCGATAGAACGTCGATCGCCCGATTCGTCGGAGTCCGTACCGTTAAATGCACTCAAGGTGTCATTTTTTTGCTGAAGTACAACGCCAAAATCAACATCGGCAAAAATCGCGGGTGGTTGCCGGTTCGCTACTTTGTCGCCGGTTTGTGCGTCAACTCGTAACAGGTCCCGCCCGGAGCTGAGATAGGTGAATTGATGCAGTTTGATCAAAAATTGATCATTTTCATCCATCAGTGCCGCAAAAGGGACCAGATTCAGTGCGCCATCCGGTGAGACAAGCACATTATTAATGTTTGCAGTGAATTTGCGTAGCGGTTCCATGATAAGCGCATCGAGCTCGCGTGCTTTTCGGTACACAGCGTCTTTGCGGGAATCATTCAGGCTGTCACGAAATTCGAAAATCAGCTTTTCAATGCTTTGTGCATTGCCCAAATCGATCGCTTCCGGATCGCCCTGAGGCTTCAGGATGTAGGCGGCATATCGAGCATCGCTCCATTGCTTTTTAATGGTTGCTCTGGGGTTGAACGGCTGGTAACGTACATATTCAATCAGTACTGCATCGTTGGGAATTGCCTGCTGGACAGCGTCCAGCGTGACCGGTTGGATTTGAGCCCGAAATTCCGCACTTTTTTTGCTGATTTGATCTTCAAGTCTGGAGGCTTCCCGTTCAAGCCGCTTTTTGCGACTGAAATATTCTCTACCCGATATTGTGTTTTGATATGCAAGGTTATACAGCCGTGAACGTTGCTGGTTGAACTCGGACAAACGGTCAAGCAGCGTTCGGCCTTCCGGGTCCATGCGTTTCCGAAATACGGACATGCTCGCATTCATGCTGTCAAGAATGCGGCCTTTCCGTTGCAGAACAACTGTGGTTGCGAGTCTAGCAGCATTTCTTTGTACAGTGGCGGCTGCGTTATCCATATGGAATGAAATTGCAGCGTCCAGCTCTGTCTGGATCGTAGCCAGAAAATCATGTTTTTTCTGTTCGGTGCCGTGCGTCATCATCGAACGCAAATAGCGGGCGCTGATTTCATTCGCGCGCTGTTGTAGCGCAAGTGCTTGCCGAATACTGTCCGGCTTGCCCTGAGCCCATAGATTCAAGGCAAAGTTTTGACTAAAAATGCCCATCTCGGGATGATCCGGTCCGAGCGTTTTGTCACCTGTTTGCATTAGCTGCTCAAATAGTGGCCGAGCACTTGCATAACGCCCCTGATCCCAATGAAGCAGCGCCAGATTGTTAAGAGTCCTAGCTACAAACGGATGATTTACACCAAGTTTATTCTGGTATATTTCCAGCGCTTGTCTTAATAATGGTTCGGCCTGATCCAGCTGGCCCTGGTTCCGGTAAAGCATGGCCAGACTGTTAAGACTGGCCGCAACATCCGGGTGATCAGGACCCAGCATTTTTTTTCGTATTTCCAGCGATCGTTTGTACAGCGGTTCGGCTTCGGCGTACTGTCTTTGCTCCCAATAAAGCAGCGCCAGATTGTTCAGGCTTTTGGCCACATCCGGATAATTCTGTCCCAGTACGGTTTCCCATATTTTTAACGACTGAAGATACAATGGTTCGGCGCTGGCATACTGTCCCAGGATCCGGTAATGTTCCGCCAGGTTATTCATACTCATTGCAACAGCCGGATGGTCCGCACCCAGTAATTTTTTGCGTATTGCCAGTGCCTGTTCAAGTAATGGTTCAGCCTTGATGTGTTGTCCCTGCGCATGATAAAGCATGGCCAGACTGTTAAGACCGGCCGCCACATCCGGGTGGTCTGTGCCGTATTCGGTTTTCCATATTGATAATGAGCGCTTCAGCAACGGCTTTGCTTCTACATAGCGGCCCTGATGATAATAAAGCATTCCAAGGTTGTTAAGGCTGGTTGCTACATGTGGATGATCGTTACCATATGCTTTCTTGAAAATTTCGAGCGATCGCTGATACAACGGCTCTGCCTTTGCATATAGGCCCTGATCGAGATACAGTGCAGCAAGATTGTTCAGACCTGTTGCAATATCCGTCTGGTCGGTGTTGGATGTTTTTTCATAGATATCCAGCGACCGTTCATATAGCGGTTCGGCTTCTTTATACAGACCTTGCGCATGATATAGGTCACCCAGATTGTTTAAAATGAGCGCCACCTCAGGATGTTCCGGGCCAAACGTTTGTTGTCGCATTTTGAGCGACTGCTCAAATAGTGCCTTTGCTTTGTCAAACTGAAGCTGGTCCCGGTAAAGCGAGGCCAGATTATTAAGAATTAATGTAACATTGGGATCAGTCGGGCCAAGTGTTTTTTCAAATATTTCAAGTGACTCTTCGTACAGCGCTATTGCTTTCTTATACTGTCTCTGGTCATGATACAGGTTGGCCAGATTATTCAGGCTGGCCGCTACCTCGGGATGATCAGGGCCGAGCACTTTTTTTCGAATAGCCAATGCCCGCTCAAACAGGGATTCGGCTTTGCTGCGTTGAGCCAGGTCCAGATACAGTAGCGCCAGGTTGTTCAGGCTTAGTGCAACTTCCAAGTGGTCGGGGCCCAATGCCTGTTCCAAAATGTTTGTTGACCGTTCAAACAGCGGTATGGCCTTTGCAAACTGGTTCTGGTTCCGGTAAAACACGGCCAGATTGTTCAGCGCGAGCGCCACATCCGGATGATCAGGACCGAACGCATTTTCCCGTATGGCAAGCGACTGATGAAACAGTGATTCGGCATCGCTATTCTGGCCCAGTTCCTGGTATACAGAGGCTAGATCATTAAGGACAATTGCTACTTCGGGGTGGTCTGCTCCAAGCGTTTTTTTTAAAATTTTCAGCGATTGGACATACAATGATTCCGCTTTTAAAGGTTGCCCCTGTTTTCTGTATAATGCCGCCAGTTCATTGTTGACCAATGCAACATCCTGATGTGTGTCTCCATGCAATTTTTTAATCAGATGCAGTGCACGCGTGAATTGCTGTTCCGCTTGGGCATACTGTGCTTGTTCAAAAAAAATCTTTCCCAGAAAAATATATCCAAGCGTACGGTATTCGGGATCCAGATCCGGTGTGTTTTCAGCAATCCGGATAAGTTTGCGCGTGGATATGGCGGCTTTTTCGTATTCACCCTGCTGAATCAGCGTTATGGCCTGATTGAGTAACGATTCCGGGGCGTTGTTCTGGGCATACGCAGGCAATGGTACGCCTGGATTCAGCAAAAGAAACAATAGCAACAATAATAAAAATATCCCTGCTTTCATGGTCACACCTTCTTGTCCGGTTATGTATCAGAGGCAGGATTTTCTGGAACTTTCTACCAATTTTTTCTGATAATACCCGTCATGTATCTGAACTGATTCGCGATACAATGCGTTGTAATACAGTTTGAGATTCGCATTCAGAAAAATGCCTTCTGATATATTTCAACAGGTTATCAAGATTGATGTGTTTCGTACAGTTTGGGCGATTGTTTGAAGAAGATTCTTGCCCGGACTGTTTTCGATCAATAAAACAGCAAACTTGTATATGAAAGCTTCACATAGACAATACAGTATTTCGCTTTATTGCTGTGCAATTCTGCTTTGTGCTATGTCCAGTTTACCAGCGACCGCCGCCAGACATGCGCTCCTTATCGGTATTCAGAATTATCTGGATACACCGCATTTTAGGGGTCGCGGCATACAGCAGCTTGCCGGACCACATAATGATATAGTGATATTGAAGGAATTATTGCTGTCTGAACGTTTTCAGTTTCCACAGAAAAATATAAATACCCTGCTGGACGAACAGGCCACGCATACCGGTATTGAAAAAGCTTTTCAGGACCTGGCTGCGCGTGTCCAGCCAGGTGATTTTGTGTATGTCCACTTCTCGGGGCACGGCAGCGAGCATGACAATTTTGACGATGAAGAAATTTCCGGCATGGATCAAACCTGGGTGACATATGGTTCACCTGACGCGGGGTCAAAAGACAGTCGCGACATCATAGACGACCAGATCAATATCTGGCTCTCGAAAATCGGCACTACAACTGACAACATCGTTTTTGTGTCAGACTCCTGTCATTCCGGGTCCGTCAGCCGTGGTCTTTTACCGGGTGTTCGCGCGATAGGCAAGGATAACCGGCCTTATCCCGGAATCACGCGCAGCGATAATCTCAAACCGGTGGGTATTCGAATCGGTGCCAGCGGAGATACCGAGAACGCCTATGAGTACCGTGTAGGCGGCAAGGTTTATGGCCGTTTTACCTGGCACTGGGCGCAGTCGTTAAGCATGATAAAACCCGGCGAAACCTGGAGCGATGTATTTCATCGTACCGAAGCGCTGATGCGCGAAGATACGATAACAGGCCTCGGCGTCAACAAACAACAGCCCCAGATCGCATCGCTGCACAGCCAGCATCACAATACCCTGGTGCTGGCTGGAGAAATACCGGAGAACCTGAACAGGATCATTGTTACGGCAGTGGATGAAGACGGGCAGTTACGGCTGAATGCAGGGCATATCAACAATATTACCAAAGGTTCTGTTTATACAATTGAATCTGCTGCGGATAAATCGACAGCAGTCAAAATAACCGACGTTGACACCTACACCAGTAAAGCGAGCATTATCAGCGGTGGCACAGTTGAAGTTGGCGACATTCTGATCGAACAGCACCGCGCTTACAGCTTTGACCCGATTCCGATTGTAATTGAAGGCGACGGACTGGTGGGGCAGGACCAAATTGATAGTTTTTCCGCCGGGATTGAAGAAATGCTGGATAAAAACGAATACCGGATGGTCAGTGAACGGCAAAACGACGGTTTTATCATTCGTTTGTTCAGACCTGAACAGCGCAACGGTATGTACGTTCGAGAGACAGGCAACAGCACTTTGCCAAAATCGCATCCCGATGCCGACCTGCAGGCGTGGGTGATGACCATGCAGGAGGATGTGCTGGATGAGGCCCTGCATGTGAATCTTGCCGGCGGCTTTGAGCAGGGTATTGATCAGTTGGCCATAAACATGGGAATACTGGTTGATCTGCTGGACCTGAAAAAACTGCAGAGTTCCCCGCCTGATATTCAAATCAGGGCGCATGAAATTATCAAGGACGAAACCTGTGATGAAAGCCATCAGACAGATGATTGTTTTAGACTGAAGAACAGGTACCGTATTACCCGGACACTGGATTTGAACCAGTTGAACGGACAGCAATTGCCACAGGGAAGCATCCTCGGATTCTCGGTCGCAAACAACGCCGATGAACCCTATTATATTTATCTAATGAGCCTGAGTCTTCGTGACGGTGGTTTTGTACAGTTTCCATATGGTGGCAGAACGGCCGAATATGCCCTGATCAAAGCAGGTGAATCCAGAAAGCTGACCGATGGCGGCGCGCTTGAATTTGCCAGCCCCGGTCTGGAAATTATCAAAGCCATCATCAGCCTGAGGCCCCTGGATACACGCGCATTTGAATTCAAGGGCGTCGCATCCTACCGAAGTACAGTCAAAGTAACTACGCCGCAAAATCATCTGGAACAGTTGCTGAACCGGACGGCACGAAGAGCGGTCAGACGATATGCACCAGAACCTTCTGAATGGGGTACAATACAGGCTGAAATCATGGTGACGGAGCGTGAGGAGATACAATAGGCTGCTGGAGAGTGATTACAATCGTGCACTCAGGGAAGGAAAAGCATTGTCTTCAGACAGCCAGTTTTTTGGCAGTCTGATTATGTGTGTAGATCATGACCTGCCAGTAAACCCACATAACGTTCAAGCACATATTTGTCCGGAACATCCAGCATATGCCGAATAAAATCAGCGCGGTGCCGTTCATCGTAAAACGGTCGGTGTGTACGGTCTTTCTTTTATTTTGCCTGCTCTTTAAACATGCTTGTACTTTTGAAAATGCTGGTAATCGCGCCTATTATGCCGACTACTGATGCAGTCACGATAGTAACAGCTTCACCCGACACAAGCGCGATACCACCGATAATCAGAATCATCAGCAAACCGATGGGTAATCGGTAATCTTTCCAGAAACCGGCTTCTCCTTCATGCACCAGTTGATTGATAGTATCTGGGGTTTCTGCATTGCGGACAAAGTACGCAAAACTGCTGTTTACAATCTCCAGGCGGCCATGTTCAACCTTGATTAACCCGCTCACAGCCAGATGCTCAATCATCTGTGTGTTGGATGGATTGAGTCTCTGTTGTTTTTCGAGGTTGAGCAGTGCCAGTTTTTCGGCATTTGAACAGGACTCCCATTTAAATCGATAAAGCGCACCTGCACGCATCAAGATGTAATGAATGGTTGTCAGACGGGCTTCAATAGTCGCATCTTTGTGTTTATTCCATGAATCCTTTTCTGTGAATTCGAATGTATCCGGGGTATCACGAGACAAAAATGACAATTCGGGAAAATCGGTAATCTCCCGCATTAAAAACTGTTCATCTATTTGCTGTTCAAACTCTTTAGCGACTTTGACATTGAAATCCATGAGGCACTCAGCCCACGAAAGATATTCGGCATGCTTCAGTACTGGTCCGCAATTCATTTGCAGTGGGTCTTTCATTTTGATTCGCTGTAAATTGTGATGCTCCGCATAGATGGTAAATGAATTTAACTGATTTGCCAGTGTGAGTGATTTCAATTCCATGATTAAATCGAGCAGGTTTTGCCTGAAATCGGGCTGGGCAAGGCATGCTTCAATGTCCCAGATTTGAACATCCAGTTTATTGTTGGCAGGATTTTGCTCGACGTTCAGCTTCAGATTAGGCAGGGCATGCGTTTGCGTACCGAGTCTTTGCAGACAGGGGCTGAGTTGATAAAGCGTATCAAAACCTGTTAACAGAATATGCTGCCTGGATTCGGCTGACTGACTATTGTGCATTGCAGCGGTTCCGAGCAGCAGGGCCAGATCTATACCATTCAGTTTTGTACGATCGCACTCGATTATCAGTTTTGAATGATACTGGTTCCAGTCAGATTGTGTAAATTTTGCCTGGGTTAGTTTTTTGATATGCTGCAAAAAACGATCCGAGCAATACAGCCGTTTCCATAGCGTTTGTCGAGTGAATTTGTACCAAAACCAAATAATGCACAGAATCATGGCAAATGAGACTACCAAAGTGAAAATGGATGCGAAGGTTACGTTGTCCGCATGCCACCAAGAAGTATCGTTGTTTACTTTCTGCAGTGTAATTGATTCAGTAGGAGGCGGTCTAGAAGTCACCAATTGAAGATTATATATCCATTGCCAGAAATCTATCAGGGAACTCAGACTAAGGTAATCTCCAGGGTCGGTTTGCGACGAATGATTTTGACATAAACCATTACCTTTATTGTGGTTCTTGCTCTTAGTCGGCCAGAATCCTTCTTCTTCCAATCTTTCCTGTAAGCAGCAAGTTACAGGCAATAATGTTAATGGAGGTATTCGATGGTCGGTGATGGAGTTTGGATAGCGACTGATGGCCATCTTGAAACTTTCCTGGCGTTTATAATGCAGCCAGTTACAGTGAACTTGCTGATAGTGAAATTCCAGTGTTTTTAGCGGTATTTGTCCCACATCCACGCTATACAGATACGCGAGCTTGACCACCAGCAGAATAATTGCGGGAATAAATAATTTGTAGCGAATGGTTTTGCATAAGAATATCAGTATTCCGGTGATTAAAATTGATAGATACAAAGCAAAATTTTTTGACGAATCAGACGGGGCCCCGTCCAGAACCAAAATTAGACCGGTATAATAGGACGTATAGATAACACATAGAAGCAGTGTAACGGCCATAAAGATTTTTCTGCCGTTGATTGATTCATGTATCAATAATATGTTCTTCAGCGTACTGGACCAGTTCAATTTGCGGATGACATAGAGTGAAAGGGCCAACAGCACTAGAACGATGGCAAAGTTAACGCTGATGATTAAAAACTGTTTGGCCATGACAACGTCCAGGCCTTCGTCTGGATAAAAGATTACAATTGCCCAGTCGTCTACCGGCGCCCCGACTGACTTGAATCGTCCCGGTTGTCCGTGGTAATGGCCGCTCATCACTTCCTTGTTGACTATCCCGAAACGATCCAGCCCCGTTCTGAGCCATTCGCCCAGGTTGGATTGATTGTTACCGGAGTAATACAGGTTTTCGACCAGGGTCCGGCTTTCATCGCTATGGAACAGTACATCACCGCTACTACGTTCAATCACCATATAGATAAAGTCAAAAGGTGCAGGAACCGCCAGACTGACTGAAGGCAAAATGACATCGGCTGCCAGAGTGTAGGCAAGTGATGATTGTGATTTGTCTTCGATAGAAGACTGGTCAACCATGGGCATGGAAATGGTAGTGCCACGTGTGCCATCGCTCATATTGAGTACACGCTGAATGTATACATTCTTATAAACACATTCATTCTCGTTGTCGCACAGATCCAGCTGCCAGCCCTGAAAGCTTCTGACTTTCTTGTAATAATCACGGTGGGCCAAGTTTAGTATCAATGGAGGCGCATTGCTTTCACGGTAGAATATCGGCGGCAATGTCGTTTTGCCTTCATCGTTCATCGCCAGAACACTGAGAATTTTATCGGGTTTGTCGTATTTTCCGACAGGGACAGGTAAAGAGAGATAGGAATAGAATTTGTCCGTATTATTTGGATCATTCACCTCGATAATTTGATTGCCTGCCACAAACCCTAATGTATACAGGCTGTTAGGGTTGTTATGATATGCTTTAAGCAATACTTCCTCTGCGAATCGATCCAGTTTTAAGTTCGATATTTTGATCTCACAATGTTCGTCTTCTGAAGGCTTGTTAATTCGGTAGTCTGTAGCCTGCGTAAATGCATAACTCGGTAATATTTTTCTAAAACCGTGCGAGCATTCCTTGCGTACAACGATGGAATTCAAAGAGTCCTTGATAAGATTCAAAAATACTTTAGTTGCGGGCTCCTTGCATATTAAATCCTGTGGGGATTCCGAACAGATGGTAGAAACCGGTGGAAATTGAACTGGTGGAAATTGGTCCAGCCCGGTGATTAATTTCTGATAGAAAGGTCTGTAACTGTCCAGTCTGTTAAATACGAATTCGAGATCATCCCTTAAATCCGAGGATAGTTTCTCTCCATATTCGGCGGCGTAATGATCTTTATTTGCCTGTAAAGCAGTTTTCTGCATAAACGCCAGCAACAGGGCAATAAGCGCGATGATAAAACCGTAGCTCGAAGCCATGGTAAACCTTCGGTAACCAGGGCCGATAGGTTGGTTTTTGGGTAGCAGATATAGACGAAGCAGGGCCCATACAAACAATGAAAAGATGAGTGATACCAGTAATAATGGTAGATCTCTGTATTCTGAGCCTTCCGTTTGTAATTTGTGTTTTGGCAGAAGTCCGACGAGATAGAGGGTATTGATAGTACTGAAGTTACTGCTATCATCAGTTTTTCCGGATTTTTCCGGATTCGGATTTATATCTCTTATATTTAAAGGCGATACCAATGAAAAGGGGAAGATGAAGATTCGAAATTCTTCATGGGACAATTTCATATCCACGTGGCTGCTGTAGCTGGGCAAATCCCAGTCTGCATTCCTATTGTTGTTTTTTGTTGACTGATTTAGTTTAAATTGAAAGCGTCGTTTGTTCTTTTCGATTTCTTTACTGACGCTTGTTAAGCTATCAATTGATATGGTTTTTTCATCTCCAACGACTGCTAATACCTTGCCTTTTTTGTTAGCAAACAAATACTGACTGAAGCCGCGTTTGGGAATGGGTAAAATATCGGTGATTCGAATTTCAGCTATTTCTTTAGGGTTATTGCTGTTTCTGTCCTGAATTTTAATGCTTTGTCCTTTTATCTTTTGGAATCTTCAGTTTGTAGCTGGGTAACTGGGTGCGGATAGAATTAAGACTTTCTTTATTGACGTGCATTTTGCGCAACTGGCTTAGGTTCTCATTCAACTTGTTCGAAGCCTCGTACAGCACGCGGTAATAATCATTATTTACGAGATCTTCTCTGCTGTCGACGTAGCTGAAATAACCAATAAGAACGCCGATTAACAGCGCTATGAGTGCAAAAAAACCTAATCGGCGATTTAACGCCGGTTTTCTGGGTTGCGCTGGATTTGTGACTGTATTGACTGATTCGGTTGCCATCAGCACCTCCTCGCAAGCTAACAGTTAAGCATGTGAATGCCGAAATACACTCAGTAAGAATAAAAAAAACGAAACATACAGTTTGTTAAAAGCATCCTGGATTGTTCGTTTAAAAAACATATGCATCGTTTTTGCTGATAATTGCTTAGCCTTATCAACAAATAAGCAATTTTTAATTGTTATTGTTATGTCAAATTCAGTTTATCAGAAAGACCATGACAATATTATGGGAAAACTCACTTCGAAGAATGAAAAAGCAATATCAATTTTTTTTCGCGCTCGAATGATGACGTATTGCGACCACCAGGATAGCGATGCTTGTCATGGAGAATATCTTGAAGAGTGGAAATATTGAAAATTGTCTGATAGCAAAAAGGGCCTGTGTTCAGGAATTAATAATGCTAAGGTGCCAGAAGGTTATCGTTGCCCGCCTTTTGTCGACAAGCGGTGGCGCTGAAAGGATTTTATTAGATGTGTGTTGCAAGACATTTAGTCAGGCAATTACAGGGCTACATAATGATGCGAGAATTATGATAAGTACTTTACGCCGCAAGTTTTTTGGCAGTTTGAACATGACCTGCCAGTAAACCCACATAACGTTCAAGTACGTATTTGTCCGGAACATCCAGCATATGCCGAATAAAATCAGCGCGGTGCCGTTCATCGTAAAACGGTCGGTGTGGATTTTCAGCAAAACTACGGACAGCATGGTAAATATCGTCGCGGCAATGCATTGCAGACTCAGGTATATAATGTGAGATGGCGGAATACCCGGCATGCAGATAATCTGCGGAAAGCACCGGGATGCCGCGTTTGACGGCCTCAAATGCGACGGACGTGGCAACATCGATAATCATGTCCGCTGATGCGATCAGGCTGGCTGAATGTTCGCTGTCCTGCGCAACCTCCAGTCGTGATGACTGAATCTGTCTTAGAATTTGTTTAAGCGGCGTCTGCAAGTAGTCGCGCGTATGAGGTTTGATAATCAGCCGTATATTCTCAAACTGAATAACCATCCTGATAACACGCTGTATTTCATCCCAGAAAAGTGAAAATTCCTTTTTTCGAAGAAAAAATACAATGTAGATTTTTTGTTGATGCTTTCGGGTAACAGGCGGTGGTAACAGGCGGTGCAGTACGTTCAGCCATTCGTCGTTATACCTCGGGGAGCCCAGTATTTTTATTTTGGCCTCATCAATAAAAGGGCGGTAGCGTTTTGCGCATAATTCGTTCGGGCACACGATATAGTCGAACATGTCGCTGTGGGCATATTTGGCTTGCGGTCCGACATGAAATTCGTGATTGCGGATGAGTTCATTGTAGTGCGGACTGTCACCATGCGGAAGCGAGACGCTGATATGCCCCTGCTTTCGGGACAATGCGAGCACATGGCGCACAAACTCAATGGGCAGTGTTGATTTCTGGCTGACCCAGTCAAACACAACCACACCTGCTGAATCTGGCGGAAAAGCTGTCTTGAGCAGAAATGTTGCCAGTTTGTCCCAGAATTGCATGCGCGTTCTGACCGGCCAGAAAACTTCGAACAAATGGTACAGCGAGTGGGATATATATCGGCCTGAATGGCCATATAAAGCCAGGCTGAGAAATCGAAACCTGCACTGATCGGCTGTGGTCAATATGTTCTGAATATTCAGTACCTTGACGCCGGCAAGCGAAGCGATAAACTGTATGCGGTAGTCCCGGGCAATGCTCGAGAAGCTGATCAATACCACCGTGCAACGAAATCCCGAACGGGACCATTTGTATATTACGGGGACGATATGGTCGATGTCGTTGTAGTGTCTAAGAAAAAAAAGTGCCTGTCGCATAAGTCGTAGCCTGGTTGCCTGCATGGTTGTGCATCCGTATCAACACAGGCCGTTGAAAGGTTTTTTGTGTTTTCAAAAAGGCAGGTTCAAAAATTTCTGAAAACTTTTAGACGGCCTGTGTAGTGCGGGTTAATCGGTGCTGCGCACTATGGTGTCGCGCCGGCTTTTCTCAAAAACACCGTTGATACGGATTAGCTGTGTTTCGCCGTTTGAATCGTCAACACCGTCGTTATCGTTTGCAAATAGCATGTCACCTTTTCTCGTCACTGCCAGGCTTTCTATTTTCTCAAGCACCATGCCGCCCGTTGCTTCAAGATCGGGCATCAGGTCGCGTATCAGTGTTTTAGTCAATACGTCAAAGGTTTCACCCTCTGGCCTGAAAATGACATTGTTAACAGAGAACGCGTAGATGTGCTTGATTCGCGCATCCGTATTGGCCTGATTATCACGCTCGACGACAGCAAAGCGGCCATCTCCCAGTGCGGTTATTTCCGATAAGCCAACCCAGCCGCCATTCGGTGACTGACGTACCTCCAGTGGATAGTATGCAAATGTCCATTCCCGGCTCGCCGTGTCATAACGACCGATTCTGACCTGACCGCCATCATCGGTATTATTCGGCTCCGGGTCGCCTATCCAGGGGCGCTGGAATGCGACATATAGTACTTCATTGTCGCCTTCCTTGACCGAGGCTACACCTTCAAAGCCAAAGCGGCGTTGTTTTGCATTGACACTGTCGGGCAGTGTGACGGTGTCAATAATCACGCCGTCCGCAGCAACATGTACGAGTTCATTCAGACTGGTTACCGGACGTCCTGGGTCGTCTACCGATCCAGCACCTTCAGAAGCAATCCAGAAACTGCCGTCTCTATTCGAACTCGCAGCAATACCTTCAGCATCCAGATTGACAGTATGGCCGTTCTGATCTTTCAGTATGATCTCACCGGTAATCACAGCCGGTTTTTTATGAATGTTCATGACATAAATACGGCTTTGCTGATAAAAACTGTCATGTACGGCATACAGCGTTTTTTCATGTCTGGGATCAATTGCGAAACCTGATAAGGCGCCCCATGGGATGGGTGTGCCGTCGGCGCGGTTTTTTGAGAAAACAGTGGGATAATTCGCCTTGCCATGGTTGCTTTTTTCCAGTTGATAAATTGTGATAACGCTGCGGTATTTGTCATCGCGCGAATCGTTTTCGCTGGCGGCCACCAGCAAGTTCCTGTTCGGAATGGCTTTAATGCCTTCAGGTCCGACACCGGCTGGCAAGACTTGCATCAATACGGGTTTGTGGTGTCTTCCTTTTATTTTGTATACGAAAATTACACTTGAACGCTCGGATGCGACAAATAAATACTGCTGATGGCGATATTCGGCGAATTCCACATTTTCCGGTTCATTGCCTTTATTACCTGAACGGCTGTCGGGATAGTGCCCCAGACGTACCACTTCATGTTCCAGTGTATTGCCGGCTTCAAACAGGATATTGCCATCGGTATCGAACAGCGTGAACCCGCGACTGCCCCCGAACAAGTCGCCCTCATCAGCTGTTGCAAAAACTTCGTTGGAAATCCAGGTTACACCATCGGGTTCGCGTGCAACATTTGTCAGCGTGTCCGTCAGACTGATCAGCGCTGGATCTTCTTCCTGGTTATCGATCTGATGCAGATCGGTTAAACCGGCGGAGAAGTGATTGATGATTGTGCCTGTAGCCAGGTCGATTATTACAATATGGTTGTTTTCCTGCATCGTAACAACGGCGATATTGTCAGTATTGATGTCTACATATTCGGGTTCTGCATCGCCCGGAAACAAATCGGCTATATTATCCAGGTTGACATCACGGATCGACCAGTCTGTCGGCATGCCAGCCAAATCGACAATCTGCAGTAAACCGGCAGGCGCCTGCGGCGGTTCTCCGTTTCCTAAATCCTCGTCGCGTTCATTTTCAATCACGATAGCAGCATAGCGTTCGTCCGGACTGACGGCGACTGAATCCGGTTGTCCCGCCAGCTTATGCGTTGCGACGATTGTCTGCGTACCAATATGGACAACATGAAGATGTCCGCTGGGTGAAATAAAGCTGGGAGAAGTATTGACCGCAACCAGCGCGTATTCTCCAGCCACGGCGACCGATGTCGGTTCTCCACCGACATCAATGGCACCGAGTGCTTGAGGATTGTCGGGCCGCTGGATATCGACAAAACCCAGTTTGCCTGTTTCACTGTCGGTATAAACCAGTGTGTTGCCGTCTTTACTGGCATCGACAATTTCCGCGACCGTCTCAACGCCCATATCTGTGTTCAGATACACGGGAAAAGTTGCAATGCGGTTAAAAACACGTCCGTCCGCCAGTGCCGCGAACGGCAACAGAAAAAAGACCACGAGCACGATTACCCCGAATACGGTGTACGTGTGGACTTTAAGGCGGGATATATCACTATTAATATGCATTTAAAACTCCAGTTTTTTTGTTATGTATGGTGCTTGATTACAGGTGATCTTAAAATGTGTTGATGTCAATTTAATGACAAATGCATGAAGTTGCATGTACTGAAGTTGCATGTACTAATGGCGTGTTTGGAAATAATGCTGCGTCATTGATGCAGATAAAAGTATTGCTGTATGGATCGGGTCATCACATTTTTCCGAACTGTCGCCTGTCACGCCAGCGGAATCGGATATCCATACATAGCTGGCAACCATGCTTATCCGTCAATACGGAAACGATTCTGCGTTCAGGGTTATGCAGTTTGCAGTGAAGGAAATGCCAGGTATGGATCCTGATTTTCACAATTGCCGGACGCTCGGGTCAGGCTGTCACTTAATAATTGGTCTGTTTATCTGTCAAAGTGTAGCGTCATTCTGGAAAGAGTCAGGCCATCAAAATGTCTCACAAACTATGACAAATTGCTGTAAGGTAATAAACAATCCAGGAGAACAGAAGGAGCGCCACCTGCTGGCGTAAAAATACAATTTTTACCTGTTTTGGGTTATCCCGGGCAAATGAATTCATTGTGTCTGAGCAAAACGTGACCGGGATCGACTGGTTAACAGATCTATATCCTGTGAAGGAGAATGTATATGGATCAGATAGAATCGATAAAACATGACATTTCATTGCTGACAGAAGGCGATATTTATCTGTTCAGGCAAGGGACGCATGCAAGACTGTATGACAAACTCGGTGCGCATCAGATTGTTCATAAAAATCAACAGGGAACATTTTTCGCGGTGTGGGCGCCGAATGCGCAGTCTGTTTCGGTTATTGGGGATTTCAATAACTGGAGTGCTGACGCGCATCCGCTGAAAATGCGCAGTGATGATTCGGGGGTCTGGGAAGGATTTATTCCGGGCCTGTTATCCGGTACGGTTTATAAGTATCATATTGTCTCACGGTATCATGGCTACCGGGTCGATAAAGGCGACCCTTTCGCTTTTTTTTGGGAAACACCCCCGAAAACAGCATCCAAAACCTGGGACATGGATTATGAATGGAACGACGCGGACTGGATGAATAACCGGAAAGCTGTCAATGATCTGGATGCGCCACTTTCTATCTATGAAATGCACTCGGGTTCCTGGAGACGCCTGGTCGAAGAAGATAATCGACCGCTCAATTACCGGGAACTGGCCAAGTGGCTGCCCGAATACGTGCGTGAAATGAATTTTACTCATGTTGAATTCCTGCCCGTTACGGAGCATCCCTTTTATGGTTCATGGGGTTATCAGACAACGGGCTACTTTTCTCCAACTGCGCGCTATGGTACGCCGCAGGATTTTATGTACCTGGTGGACTGTCTGCATCAGCAGGGTATCGGCGTTATTCTTGATTGGGTGCCCTCGCACTTTCCCGACGATGCTCACGGCCTGCATTATTTCGATGGGACTTATTTATTCGAGCATGCCGATCCCAAACGCGGCTATCACCCAGAATGGCAGAGCTATATTTTTAATTATGGGCGTCACGAAGTGCGTGCGTTTCTGATCAGCAGCGCACTGTTCTGGCTCGACAAGTATCATATTGACGGCCTGCGTGTGGATGCGGTGGCCTCCATGCTCTATCTTGATTATGGTCGCCGCGAAGGAGAATGGACGCCAAACCAGCATGGCGGTAACGAAGACCTTGACGCAGTCAGCTTTTTGCGCAGTCTGAACGAAGCGGTTTACAGAGATTATCCTGGGGTGCAAACGATAGCCGAGGAATCCACCGCATGGCCGGCCGTTTCCCGGCCCACTTATGTGGGCGGGCTGGGTTTCGGCATGAAGTGGAACATGGGCTGGATGCACGATACGCTGACTTATTTCAGCAAAGACCCGGTTTATCGCAAGCACCATCATAACCAGCTGACTTTCAGTTTGTGGTATGCATTCAATGAAAATTTTCTGCTTCCCTTTTCACACGATGAGGTCGTTCACGGCAAAGGCTCGATGATCGGCAAGATGCCCGGTGACGACTGGCAAAAATTTGCCAATCTGCGCGCGCTTTATGGTTATATGTATGGCCACCCCGGAAAAAAACTGCTGTTCATGGGGAATGAATTTGCGCAGTGGAGCGAATGGAATCATGACCGCAGCCTCGAATGGGAATTGTTACAGCATGCACCCCACCGGGGTATACAGGACTGGCTGAAGGATCTTAATCACTTTTATCGCAACGAAGCTGCATTGTATGAACAGGATTTTGCGTCCGAGGGTTTTGAGTGGGTGGACTGTAACGACTGGGAAGAAAGCACCATCAGTTTTATCAGGTCAGCAAAACGCAGTGGGGATGTCATTCTGGTGGTATGTAATTTTACGCCGATCACCCGTATGAATTATCGCGTGGGTGTGCCGCGTGGCGGCTGGTGGCGTGAAGTGCTGAACAGTGACGCAACCCAATATGGTGGCAGTGGCCATGGCAATCTGGGTGGTGTGGAAGCAGCGCCGGTCAGCGTTCACGGCAGATCGCACTCTCTGATGCTGAGTCTTCCGCCTCTGGCGACACTCTTCTTCAAGGCGGAGGAATAGATGGTCCATACGTTACCTGAAACAGGGCAGTGCAGAGTAATTATCGAGCGTGTGGAACCGCAGGTGAATAGCGGGCGTTTTCCTGTTAAGCGCACTGTTGGCGAACAGGTTGCGGTAGAGGCTGATGTCTTTACCGATGGACATGAGCGGATTCATTGTGTGTTGTTGTATCGCAGTGAACATCAGTCAGCGTGGCACAAAACTCCAATGAAGCCGGTGGGTAATGATTGCTGGCAGGGTGCATTTTCTGTACATGACTTGGGACGCTACTATTACACCGTGTCTGCCTGCGTTGATCATTTTGCCTCATGGTCAGGGGATCTCAAGCGGCGTTCCGATCCCGGCGATATCGAGATTGCACTGCTTGCTGGCGCGGAATTGATCGATGCCGCTGCTTCACGCGCGCAGCGCAGTGATGCGAACAGGCTCCGTTTTTTTGGCAAAGCGCTACGCAGCGACGATGACTGGCGCGTTCGGTTTGATACGGCGTTCGATGCCGAGCTTGCACAGCTGATGTCCCGGTATACGGACCCGAATCTGGCAACGGAGTATGGTCGGGAACTGGCCGTGGTTGTTGAGCCTGTACTGGCGCGCTTTGGCGCATGGTATGAGATTTTTCCGCGTTCTTGCAGCACAGAACCCGGTTGTCACGGTACTTTCGCCGACTGTGAGGCACGCTTGCCCTATATTGCCGCGATGGGCTTTGATGTGCTGTATCTGCCGCCGATACACCCCATCGGTACTACAAAACGAAAAGGCCCAAATAATACACTGGTGGCGGGCGAACAAGATCCCGGCAGCCCATGGGCCATTGGGTCAGAGGAAGGAGGGCATCTCAGTGTTCATCCGGAACTGGGTACACTGAAGGAATTCCACAGTCTGATTGCGCGTGCACGCGAGCACAAGCTGGAAATCGCCATGGATATCGCGTTTCAGTGCTCTCCGGATCATCCATATGTCAAGGAGCATCCGGAGTGGTTTCGACACCGTCCTGACGGCAGCGTTCAGTTCGCGGAAAATCCACCAAAAAAGTATGAAGATATTTATCCATTTGATTTCGAGAGCACCGGCTGGCAGCAATTATGGGCGGAACTGGAAGGCGTGTTTCGCTTCTGGATCAAACAGGGTATACGGATTTTCCGGGTGGATAATCCGCATACCAAAAGTTTTTATTTCTGGGAATGGACAATCAACAGCATCAAGCGAGATCATCCTGAAACGATTTTCCTGGCTGAAGCGTTTACACGGCCAAAGGTACTGCACTACCTGGCCAAACTGGGATTCAGCCAGTCTTATAATTACTTTCCCTGGCGCAACACCAAATACGAGATTGTTCACTATCTCACCCAGCTGTCCAAGGGCCGTGAGCGCGAATACCTGCGCCCCAATCTGTGGCCGAATACGCCGGATATCCTGACGGAATATCTGCAATATGGTGGTCGACCTGCATTTATGATTCGTCTTGCGCTGGCTGCCACCCTGGGAGCCAGTTACGGTATTTATGGTCCGGCTTTCGAGCTTTTTGAAAACAAACCGAGAGAACCCGGCAGCGAAGAATACCTCGATTCGGAAAAATACCAGATTCGGCACTGGGATCTGCAGCAACGTGACAGCCTGAAAGATTATATTGCACGAATAAACCGTATTCGCCGGGAGAATCCGGCACTGCAATTTGACCATATATTGCGGTTTCATGCTGTGGATAACGAATCTCTTATCTGCTACAGTAAAAACACTGAGGATCTTGGCAATATCATCCTGGTAGTGGTCAATCTGGACCCGCATCATATACAGTCAGGATGGCTGGATATTCCGCTGGATACCTTCGGGCTGGATGTGGATCATTCCTATCAGGTGCATGATCTGTTGAGCAATGCACGTTTTATCTGGAACGGTCCGCGAAATTATGTTGAACTGGATCCCCGGATTGTGCCGGCGCATATCTTCCGTCTTCGCAGGCGTGTACGCAGTGAACGGGATTTTGATTACTATATGTAACCCAGGGAGCAAGTATGGACTGGCAGATTGCTGACAAAGATGACGATCCATTCTGGTACAAGGATGCCATTATCTACCAGTTACATGTCAAGGCCTTCTACGATCATGACAATAATGGCATCGGCGATTTCGCGGGGTTGACGCAAAAACTTGATTATATTCAGGATCTGGGTGTCAACACCATCTGGTTGTTGCCATTCTATCCGTCACCACAACGTGATGACGGCTATGACATATCAGATTATCGTAATATCCACCCCGATTACGGCACACGCAAGGATTTCCGGAATTTTCTGCGCGAAGCGCATCGGCGCGGATTGCGCGTGATCACTGAACTGGTAATCAACCACACTTCGGACCAGCATCCCTGGTTTCGGGCTGCACGTGAAGCGCCACCGGGCAGTAAGAAAAGGGATTTTTATATCTGGAGCCAATCCAGTCAGAAATTTCCGGAAACACGAATTATTTTTACCGATACCGAGTCTTCAAACTGGACATGGGATGATACGGCGCAGGCGTTTTACTGGCACCGTTTTTTTCACCATCAACCGGATTTGAACCACAATAACCCGGACGTGGTCAAGGCTGTGATTCGGGTGATGAATTTCTGGCTTGATATGGGTGTAGACGGATTACGTCTGGATGCAGTGCCGTATCTGTGTGTACACGAGGGCACTAACAATGAGAATCTGCCCGAAACCCATGCAGTGCTCAAGCATATGCGTTCAGTTGTGGATGCGCGTTACCGTAATCGTCTGTTTCTGGCTGAAGCCAATCAATGGCCAGAAGACGTTCAGGATTACTTCGGTCAGGGCGATGAATGCCATATGGCATATCATTTTCCACTGATGCCGCGGATGTATATGGCTGTCGCATTAGAAGACCGGCATCCCATTGTAGAGATCATGCAGCAGACACCCGAGATTCCCGATAGCTGCCAGTGGGCGATTTTTTTGCGCAATCACGATGAACTGACGCTGGAAATGGTAACCGATCGGGAACGTGATTATATGTACGAACGCTACGCAGCGGATCCACGCATGCGTGTCAATGTTGGCATCAGAAGGCGGCTGGCACCACTGATGGACAATGATATTGACAAGATCAAGTTGATGAACAGCCTGCTGATGTCCATGCCGGGATCACCAATTGTTTACTACGGAGACGAAATTGGTATGGGCGATAATTTTTTTCTGGGTGACCGGCATGGCGTACGTACCCCCATGCAGTGGAGCCCGGACCGTAATGCCGGTTTTTCCAAGGCGGACCCGCAATTTCTGTATTTGCCGCCCATTATGGATCCGGTGTACGGTTATGAAGCTGTTAATGTGGAAGCGCAGAACCGCGAACCTTCGTCACTGTTAAACTGGATGAAACGCATCATTGCTGCGCGCCAGTCTTACCCGACATTCGGACGCGGCACGCTGGAATTCCTGAATCCAGGCAACCGCAAGATTCTTGCCTATATACGCGAATACGGCGATGAATCCATTCTTTGTGTGGCAAATCTGTCCCGTTCAGCACAACCCGTAGAGCTTGATCTGTCCCGGTTCAAAGGCAAAATACCGATAGAGCTGCTGGGACGGACCGCTTTTCCACCCATTGGCGATCTGCCTTACATGTTGACGCTGCCCGGCCATCAGTTTTATTGGTTTTGTCTGACCGCCAATACTGAAGCGCCGGTCTGGCATTCGGAAGCACCGCTGCCGTTAAAACTGCCGGTCATGGTTTTATTTGACGGGTTGCGCAGTTTTCTGAGCGAACAGGCTGAATTAAGAAAGTCGACGATGGCCGAGAAACTCCGGGCGCAACTCGAACGAGAAATTTTGCCTGATTTCTTGGTCAATCAACGCTGGTTTGCTGCCAAAACCGAATCGCTGGACCGCATTGAGATTATGCGCCTGACAACGCGTTCACAGGAATCTCATGCATGGCTCTGGTTGTGGATCAAGGTTTATTTTGCGCAACAGGATGCACAGATCTATTTTTTGCCTTTATCAATAATCTGGGGTGAAACAGACGATGATCATGTCCGGCCATTACTGCATGTTGCGCTGGCAAGAGCACGACAGCGTGCCCGAGTAGGCATCATTTATGATGCGGTACACGACGAAGCATTTGTTCGGGCAATCATCAGTTCCATGAGCCAGTCAGCAGCTGCGGAAACCGTTTCGGAAATGATTCATTTCCGCGCTACCTCGGCCTTTGACAAGTATGTCGATGACAGCTGTATGGCGGAAGATCAGCGACCTTTGTCCGAAAGCACCAACAGTACTATTGCACTGGGAGATCGGTTATTTTTGAAGCTGTATCGACAGTTGCAGCCAGGCGTGAATCTGGAAATGGAGATGGGGCGTTTCCTGACTGATGTTTCGCCTTATCCAAATATCTCGCCGTTAATAGGCTCAGTCGACTATCAGGAACCAGATACGCCTGCGACGACGCTGGCCCTGATTCAGGCATACAAACCCAATCAGGGGGATGGGTGGACTTACACGATCGATTATTTGCGGCGCTTTTTCGAGGATTGTCTGACCAACCCAACGGTCATAGAAGAAACCGAAAACTGGCATGCCGATTATAAATGGCTGATACACATACTCGGACTGCGTACGGGAGAACTGCATCGGGCACTTGCCTTTGCAGGTGGCAACCCTGATTTTGAACCGGAGCCCATTCTGCCGTCAGATTTAATAAACTGGCGTGAGCAGGTCTGCCAGGATCTGCACAAAACGCTGGAGAAGCTGACGTTACACAGTAGCGCTATTTCGGAAAATGACCAGGCAGGCGTGCATGAGTTACTGGACATGTCGGCACAACTGTTAAGGCGAATCGATACGCTGATTCCGGAAAACCTGAACGCTGTCAAAACCCGTTACCATGGTGATTTTCATCTCGGCCAGGTGCTGCTGACCGAGAACGATTTTGTCATCATTGATTTTGAAGGCGAGCCGGGCAGACCGCTGGAAACGCGCCGGGCCAAACATTCGCCTTTGCGTGATGTGGCCGGTATGCTTCGTTCTTTCAGTTACGCGGGTGCCGTGGCATTAACCGGCTGTGCGTCAGTACGACCGGCAGACCGCGAGCGATTGATGCCCTATGTTCAGGAATGGGAATTGGCTGCACGTGATGCTTTCTTATCCGGATACCGTGAAGGTATAGCGGATTGCCCGGCCTGGCCTTCTGCGGACAAGGATGCCGGGCGGTTAATTGAGTTGTTCATACTTGAAAAAGCATTGTATGAATTGCGCTATGAACTGGATCATCGCGTGGAATGGGCTGGAGTTCCGCTGACGGGTTTGCTTGCTATATTACATACGACATCCAATGCATCCGGAGAAGGCGCATGAAAGAAATGAGATCGCAGCCAAAAATTATGGCTTTCGTGATGGCGGGTGGCGAGGGCAGCCGCCTGCAGCCATTAACTGAAAAACGTTGCAAACCGGGTGTGCCGTTTGGCGGCCGCTATCGAATCGTGGATTTTGTGTTGAGCAACCTGATCAATTCAGAGATTCGATCGATTTATCTGCTGGTGCAGTATAAATCCCAGTCATTGATCGAACATATTCGCAGGGCCTGGACGATTTCGCCGTTGCTTCCGGAACATTTTGTAACCGTCGTACCACCCCAAATGCACAGAGGCAAGTCCTGGTTTACCGGTACTGCTGATTCTGTCTATCAGAATTTGAGTCTGATCAAAGAACATCAGCCGGATCTTGTGGTGGTATTTGGCGCGGATCATATCTATCGAATGGATATCAGGCAGATGGTGCGATTCCACATCCAGCGGTGCGCAGATGTCAGTCTTGCTGCGCTACCAGTGCCAATAGAACAGTCACCCAGCTTTGGTATCATTGAGGCGGACACTGATGGCCGGGTAAAAGGGTTCCAGGAAAAGCCCGCACATCCGCAGGCAATTCCCACTGATCCGTCGCGTGCCTATGCGTCTATGGGTAATTATATCTTCAACACTGCTGTACTGATTGAAGCGCTGGAGATTCTGCATCAGCGCGAAGAAACCGATTTCGGACGGCATATGCTACCGATGTTGTTGCAAAGCCATCGATTGTTTGCCTATGATTTTGCTTCCAACGATGTGCCGGGTATCAAATCTTATGAAGAAAAAGGCTACTGGCGCGATGTCGGTACCCTCGATGCTTATTTCGAGGCGCATTTTGATGTGCTTGGAATGGAGCCGCGTTTTGACGCATTCAACCCGCAATGGCCCATTTACTCGAGCGGTTATCCGGGGCCGGTTGCCCGCGTAATAGGAGGATGTATAGACAACAGCCTGCTTGGTGCGGCCACTGTGATTAATGACGCCAATGTGCGCAATTGTATTATTCGACGAGAATCCGTCATAGAGCCGGGTGCTGAGCTTGAAGATTGCATTATCATGGATTATGTACGGATCTGCCGTGGTGCCAAACTGCGCCGCGTTATTGTAGACCGGCATAATATTATC
The DNA here is from genome assembly GCF_900111605.1 of Nitrosomonas marina. Lineage (GTDB taxonomy): Bacteria > Pseudomonadota > Gammaproteobacteria > Burkholderiales > Nitrosomonadaceae > Nitrosomonas > Nitrosomonas marina_A. The sequence goes on from NZ_FOIA01000017.1 coordinate 26,787, forward strand.
GAGGCGGATGCGCGCATTGGTTTTGACCCTGAAGAAGACCGCCGGCGTTACCACGTTACGCCTACCGGCCTTGTGGTTGTACCACTGGGAGAGATCAGCTACTTCGCACGCGATTCGCGCGGCAAAGGGCCTGGATATAATGAATAACATGCAAAATAATATCAATAAGCCTTTTCCGCGCCTCTGGCCGGGCAGGCCCTATCCACTGGGTGCCACATGGGACGGGGCAGGCGTTAATTTTGCATTATTTTCGGAACATGCGGATAAAATCGAATTATGTGTATACGACAAAAAGGGTCATCGTGAAATCCAGCGGATTGTTTTGCCGGAACAGACCGACCGGGTCTGGCACGGCTATCTCCCTGAAGCGCGTCCCGGTCTGCTATACGGTTACCGGGTGTACGGGCCTTACAAACCTGAAGAAGGGCACCGCTTCAATCCGAACAAGTTATTGATCGATCCATATGCCAAGGATATTCACGGCCAACTACGCTGGAGTGAAGCGCATTTCGGTTATAAAATTCACAGTAACCGCAAGGATCTTTCGTACAACTGGAGCGATAATGCGCGCAGTATGCTCAAGTGTCGCGTTATTGATCCTGCATTCACCTGGGAGGATGACCGCCCACCCAAAACACCCTGGCATGAAACCATAATTTACGAGTTGCATGTTAAAGGGTTCACCCGGCTGCACCCGCTGGTACCGCCGCACCTGAGAGGCACCTATGCGGCACTTGCCTGCGAGCCTGTCATCGAGCACTTTCACCGTTTGGGAGTCACCGCGATAGAGTTAATGCCAATACATGCGTTTATAAACGATCATTATCTGGCTGAGCGGGGCCTGAGCAATTACTGGGGTTATAACTCTATCGGTTTTTTTGCGCCTGATAGCCGCTATGGTTCCAGTGGCGGGGTCAATGAATTCAAGACAATGGTTAAAACCCTGCACACTGCGGGTATCGAAGTAATTCTGGACGTTGTTTATAATCATACAGCCGAAGGCAACCAGCTTGGACCAACACTGTCTTTTCGCGGTATCGATAATGCGGTCTACTATCGTCTGACATCAGATAACCCCCGTTACTACAAGGATTATACAGGGTGCGGCAATACCTTGAACCTGATGCATCCGCGTGTATTGCAGCTGATTATGGACAGCCTGCGCTACTGGGTGCTGGACATGCATGTCGACGGTTTCCGTTTCGACCTGGCTGCGGCGCTGGCTCGAGGTCTCCACGAGGTGGATCGTTTGAATGCATTTCTCGATACCATACATCAGGATCCTGTGTTATCGCAGGTAAAACTTATCGCTGAACCCTGGGATCTCGGTGCTGGTGGATATCAGGTAGGCGGTTTTCCGGTTGGCTGGACAGAATGGAACGGCAAATATCGTGATGTTGTTCGCGATTACTGGAAAGGCGAAGGAGGTGTCATCGATGAACTCGGTTATCGTCTCACCGGCTCCAGCGATTTGTACGAGCATAACGGGCGCCGCCCTTATGCGAGTATTAATTTCATTACTGCTCATGACGGATTCACACTGCATGATCTGGTGAGTTACAACCACAAGCATAATGAAGCGAATCTGGAAGAGAACCGCGACGGCGAAAATCATAACCGTAGCTGGAACTGCGGCGCGGAGGGTGAGACTGACGATCCCGAGATCCGCGGTCTCCGCATGCGTCAGAAACGGAATTTTCTGGCGACGCTGTTTCTTTCCCAGGGCGTGCCGATGCTGTTGGCCGGTGATGAAATGGGGCGTAGTCAACAGGGTAACAATAATGCCTATTGCCAGGATAATGAGATCAGCTGGATTGACTGGGAGCTGAGTGAAGAAAACCGTGAATTGCTTAATTTTGCGCGGTCACTTATCAGCCTGACCAAAAAACATCCCAGTTTCAGACGTCGAAATTTTTTTCAGGGACACAGCATCAAAGGAAAAAAAGATATTGTCTGGCTGAATCCGGATGGAAAAGAGATGAGCGAGGAACAGTGGCAGCATGATTTTGCGCGCTGTCTAGGTGTCTTTCTGGCAGGAACGGGGATTAACGAGCGTGATTCGCGCGGACATATGATTATTGATGATGATTTTCTGATGTTGCTGAATGCTTATCATGAGGAGATTCCATTCAGGTTGCCGGATTTCGCTGCAGAATATGACTGGAAAGTGTTGATCGACACCATGGAGTTTGCAATACCGCCAGCCGCACAGCAGTACCGGTGCGGCGAAAGTTATCCCCTGCAGGGACGCTCGCTGGTGCTGCTCATACATGAAAGAAAGCAAATTCGATAACAGATTGTTGCAGCGCGTCAGTAGATTTCATTGATAAAAGTTGAATAGACAGAAAAGCGAAGGGAGAGTCAGTGTCCGCTTTTTTTGTCTATTCAGGGAGAGAGATGTTTAACCTGTTTCCAGATCTAAGCAGAATTCAGTTTTTGTAAAATCTGGTCGTGGCTTTCGATATAACGCTGGAATTTTTTTTCCTTGATAGCGTTTATCTGTACCAGAATCAATGCATCCACACAATTTGAAAATTTCGGATCGATATTAAATCCCAGGAACTTGCAGCCATTGGGCCGGCACAGCTCGACATACTGTTTATATAATACAGGGACTTTAACACCGAACACGTCCATTTTGTTCTTGAGTTGAGCATAGGCCTGCTTGTACTCGGTTTCACTGGTGATGGTGCTCAACCTGGAGAAACCGTCAGTTGTGTCAAATTGGAATGGCAGTCTCGGTTCGACGAGTGTTTTTTCGCAGCTGAAAAGTGTGCTGTAAAAATCCGCGATAATTTGTTGTGCTGGTTCAGGCCATGAATTGCTCATTGATACGGGACCAAACAGATACTGGACTTCAGGGTGCTGATGCAGATAAGCGCCGATACCATACCAGAGATAGTCGAGGCTGCGCTTTCCCTGATACCGGGGCTGAATAAAACTGCGTCCCAGTTCTATACCATTCTCGAGGTAAGGTATGAATGCTTCGTCAAATTTAAACAGACTGTTCGTGTATAGACCTTTTTGTCCGTATTCACGCAGAATTTCACCGGCTTCGCCAATACGATAGGAGCCGATGATTTCCAATTCGTCCTCATCCCATAGAATCAGGTGACGGTAGTAACGGTCATAGCTGTCGATGTCAAGTGCGTTTCCCGTACCTTCCTGTACCTGCCGGAAGGACAGTTCGCGTAGGCGACCGATTTCACGCATTACGCTGGAATTCGGTATGTAATCGAACAGATAAATATGCTTGCCATCCTGGGTTTCGCCAATCAGCTGAGAAGCCTTGAGTTCTTTGCGAATAAGTTTTGTTTTTGCCGGATGCACGATATTTTCAACCGGATTGAACAGATCCTTTTTCTTCTTTTTTCCCAACAGATAAACCTGTTTGCGCATTAACTTGGCAAGCGCTTTTTTGGGGAGGTCCATAGCTGCAATGGAATTCCACGGTATGGGATTACCTATTCGAAATGATATTTCATGGTCTTTCTGATTGAACATTTCATTGACCAGCATCATCGTGCCGAGTGGCTTGTAGATACTCGATAAACCGTAAAAGAGCGTTGAATTCTTACCACCGATAAAAACCGGCAGAACGGGACTGCGCGTTTTCTTGGCCAATGCCAGAAAACCGGACTTCCATTTGCCGTCGCGGATTCCATTGGGACGAATACGCGATACTTCGCCGGTCGGAAACATGATAACGGCCTGATCTGATTCAAGCGCTTCGACAATCTGGTCAATCTGGTCACGTGTATTCCCATACCGTGAGAGATTGTCGACAGACAGGAAAAGACTTTTCAACGGTTCAATGCAATCCAGCAGTGTGGTTGCGACCACCCTGACGTCTGTTCTGACCTCCGACACCAGCTTGAGCAGGGCAAGTCCGTCCAGTGAACCGAGGGGATGATTGGCAACGATCAATGTGCGGCCCTGGTCAGGGATACGAGCGCGGTCTTTATTTGAAACCTGATAGGTAAAGTTAAAATGCTCGAGTACGGCGTCGTTGAACTCCAGTCCTTCCAGATGCTGATGCGTTTCAATAAACTCATTGATCTCATTCTGATGAAACAACTTCTTAAGGATGAATGATGCCTTTTTGATGAAAGGCCTGTCATGCTGTTCGCCCGCATGTTGTAAATAATCATTCAATAAAGCATCGACATCAAGCATGTCTCCGTTCTCCGGCAAAATATGAATGATCGGTACAGTATAGAAAAAATATGACGATACAATGACGTTTAACATTCTTTGGTGACCTTTCAGCACAATAATGTTTTGTTCTGCATATCTACTTGGGCAACAGGCAACATATGATTGGTCTCTACATTATGCATACCGCAAATCGGCAGCGTGTGCTATTGGATGGGTTATGGCGGTATATATTTTGTTAATCTGCGTCGTAGAAATTGATTTATCGGTCGGCCTAGTGAGAATGCAGCCATGCACCGATGGCGTTCACCAGCCATTCGGGTTCGTCCAGCGGCAGATCGTGACCAGCCGTCGAATGCTGCACGTAATCGGTTTGCAATACCCGTGCCAGTCGGGCGCTGCAGTGATAGTCGACCAGGCGGTCCGCCATACTGGTGATCACGAGGACAGGCTGGTTCAGTCGCAATGGGTTGGTAAAACTGGCTGCAGCAAGACACTGATGGATTGCGTTCGACAATGACACAGGGTGCTGTTGCTGCCATCGCTGCCAGCATGACAGAAGTTTCTGGTCTCCACCATGACAATTGGATGTAAGCGCCAGAATATCAGCCTCAATGTCTATTTTTTTTTGCAGTATGGCTGTCAGAATCATCTTGGCAACGCGCGGATAAGCCGTCCAGCGCAGGCGATGATAAAATGGTGAAAAATTTTTGAGGCTGGTGTTGATCAGGACAGCGGATCGCACTTCATCCGGATAGCGCGTCATCCAGTCAATGGCGATCATGCCGCCCATGGATATCGCGATTAATCTGAGACCCTGCTGCTGCCCTATTTGCCCGCGCAGCGCTTCGGTCATGTCAGCAATCGTTTTTGGGCTTGTCAGATGATTCAGTTTGCCGTTACCCGGTATGTCTGGCGTCAGGATGCGTGCTCGGGGGAATCTTCTTTGCAGTACATGTTTGAACTCGCCCCAGTGTCTGGCGTCACGCAACAGGCCGCGAATTAATACAAACTGTGGCGATTGCATCAGGGATACCAGAGAGACAGCGCCAGTTTTTCCATTTCCGGTGTCTGGCTTTTATGAATCCAGTTTTGATAGGATAATGTAGCATGCAATAGAAAATCCAGCAGAATCAGGTGGCTGCGTAACACTCTTCTGAGGCGGTGCGGTTTCATCGGATGGAAAAGTCCCAACAATTGCCTGATTTGCAGTGGATTCTTGCGCACCCAGCGCCAAGAACCCATTTCCAGCGTCAGCGGCAGAAAAATATTGCCGCGCTCTAGTGATTGCAGATAAAGGAAGTCCCATAAATCGCCATGAACCAGATAATGTTGCGATTGCGGTTCAAACAGGTATTCCTGGTGCGGATAGGCATGCATAAACAGCTTGCGCAGATAGTAGATTTCCCTGATGTGCTTGATTGGTTCAAGCTTGCTGCGAGCATAAGGAAACCAGATCTGGTTGCGAAAACCGAAGCCGGAGTGACAGTCGAGTACAATACTGAACGGTGCCGGAAATACTTCCCGAATAATAAAATCACACAGTGCCTGTGCCTCCGGTTGCATGGGTTTGCCTGCTTTTCCCCGATACCATGGCAATAACGGTGATATCCTGTGTCCGCCGCCAAGCCAGATGGTTTTTTCATGGCTGTCAATCGGAGCGTTGCGCATCAGATCGACACCCTGCCCGTTGGAACGCGTATTGTTGTACATGCCGACGGGATTGATGAGCGGCAGTATATGGATACGCACTCTTTGCAAAAGATCAACCGCAACCTGATCCCAGTCGAGACGCTCGAGCAGCCCCTCCATAAAGGAGACCACAACCTGCGTACCAATGCGCTCCAACCCATGTACGCCGGCTACAAACGTGACACAAGGCACATCCTGAACCTGATTGCCGAGGGTCAGGGCATAAATCGGTAACAGATCATTCTGGCAGGGAATATGTCCGAGCACTCTGCTGGATAAGTGTTTCTTGTCGCTCCATTTAATCAGTGTCTCAATTTGTTGCAGTTCGGGTATTTGTATGGATGTTGAGTAGGCCATGCTGTGATTAAATTATATTTGTTGTAGCGCGCGCTTGAATGGCCAACATAGTTTTGTCGATAAAAATATCTATTCTCTTACCATATTCGGATTTTCAGATAGTGCTCTTGAGTGGATGCGCTCGACTGCATACTCACGGCAGAACATACAACATCGGGTAACTGTGACTCTGCCATCATACCATTCGTTCAAGCCAACTTCATTTTTAATAAAAATGTAACTGGATTTTAATAATTGTTGGATTACCAGATTTGGGTGAAAGAGCGAATACCTCCAAAACAACGTAAGCTCGCGGGTGTAGCAACGGGTAATTCGGTTCCTCGTATCGGGTGTAGCGTGCAATCGCATTTCTGTTCGATTGCTACAAGGAACCCAGTCAACCATAAGTCTTTAGCGTAATAATACATCTGAGGCCCGGAATTTTTATTTCAGGCATAACGGTTTATAATTTTCGGGCATTGATGTAGGAAAATAATAGACCGAGAAATATTACTGCTTTACTTAGCTTATGCCATCCAACCGTTGCAGCGATACACTGTCCCAGTCCCTGAATTCAGTCTTCGAACAGAATCTCGATGAATGGAAAAAAATCTACCCCGGTATTCGGGAAGTTGAAATTCCCGATAAGTATTTTCTTTACCGGCAGGGAGATCGCGACACAGATTTTTTCTGGATACGAAAAGGTATTGTCAAATTATCGTATCTGACAAAACAGGGTAACGAACTGACGCTTGCGTTGCTCAGGCAGGGTGATATCATCGGCCGCCTGCAACACGATGCTGACGAGTTGATGGCCGAGGAAAGTGCGCAAGCACTGGGAGACGTGACCTGCTGCTGTATCGGACGTAGGGATTTCAGACAACTCATTATCGATCGACCGAATCTGTCATTGCTGGTTTTCGAATCGATTTATGCCCGGCAACGCCGGATCGAACACAAATTACGCATGATTCTGACACAGTCTGTCGAGCGGCGAGTGGTTGCAACGCTGCTGGATCTGGCGCAGCTTTTCAGCACGCGTTGTACACACGGTTTTTCTCTGGAGGTTTTTCTGACCCAGCAGGAGCTGGCTGACCTCGTTGGTGCCAGCCGTTCTGTAGTCAGTACAATCATGAACGATTTCAGGAATCGTGGTCTGCTTGATTATACCCGGGAGCAGATCTGCATTAATGACAGCGCCTTTGCCGGCGATTTCTTCGACAACGACTGATTTTTTTCGTCAGAGTTCGCCAGAATCAGACAGCATTCTGTCCGCTTTCTAGCATCTTGTCGTTTTCATCCCACCGCTGGCAAAGGTGGGATTCAATCAAGGTAATATTCGCACGAAATCATGGTTATCTGGGTTTTCAGATCGTTGGCATTTTTTTCTGGCACCCGTCTTGCCCGGTCTCAATCGACTTCCACCATGCCAGGCAACCTGGCGCATATAAAGGTCAGGATTTGAAATAATTCAAGTAATTCGCAATTCACAATTCGCAATTCGCAATTCGCAACAAACTGGCCAACGATTCACCCCAAAGTCATCAAAGTTTCATACAATAGGCATAAAACAGAAATATTCACTCGTTAGCATGGGAAACTGCCCGGGTTTGACGATGGAGTGCTAACACACCATCTGTCGAGAGATTGCGTCAATCGCCCCGGTGCATCCAATCAATACAGCATCATTACCAGAGGAGTGAATCATGAAACGCATAATCCTGACGGGTGCTGCCGCACTTGTTCTGGCGTTGTCAGCCGTAAGCCTGGCCGACGATGACAATGAATCCGAGAAGCACTACAAAAAGGGCCGTGGGCAAGAAGTTCAGTTGGGGCCGCGTCCGTTTTTTCTCGTCGAGGACATGGATCCGGGTCAACTGAAATCCAGGCTGGAGCGCTGTTCATCCGGTCCGTTCAAACGCGCTGATTTTTCCATTGGCCACCGAGGCGCACCGATGCAGTTTCCCGAGCATACGCTGGAATCGTATCAGGCCGCTGCAAAAATGGGGGCGGGCATCGTTGAGTGCGATGTAACGTTTACGCAGGATAAGGAGCTGGTTTGCCGCCATTCGCAGTGCGATCTGCATACCACTACCAATATTCTGGAAACGCCATTGGCTGAGAAATGTTCCGAATCTTTCCAGCCCGCAGTTCTTGATGAGAACGGAAATCTGGTGACACCTGCCAGTGCACGTTGCTGCACCAGTGATATTACACTGGCGGAATTCAAAACCCTGAAAGGAAAAATGGACGCTTCCAACCCGCGCGCGACAAGCGTGGCTGACTATATGAAAGGTACGGCTGACTGGAGAACAGACCTGTACGCCACACGAGGCACCCTGTTGACCCACAAGGAAAGTATAGCTTTGTTCCAGAAACTGGGGGTCAAAATGACGCCTGAACTGAAATCTCCGAGCGTTCCGATGCCATTTGACGGCTTCTCTCAGGAAGATTACGCCCGGAAAATGATCGATGAGTACAAGGAGGCAAGGGTGCGCGCTTCCAAAGTATGGGCACAGTCTTTCAACCTTGGTGATGTAATGTACTGGATTCGGAACGAGCCGGATTTTGGCAAACAGGCTGTTTATCTGGATGGTCGCTATGATGATCCTGCTTTCGACCACCGCAATCCAGCGACCTGGTCGCCCCCTATGGAACAACTGGTGGCTGATGGCGTGCAGATCATAGCACCACCGATGTGGATGCTGCTGGAAATTGAGAATGGCGAAACGGTGCCATCCCGTTATGCCGAAGAAGCGAAAGATGCAGGCCTGGATATCATTGCCTGGACTTTTGAACGCGACGGCCCGCTCAATAATGGCGGGGGCTGGTATTTTCAGACATTGAACGGGCAAAATCCGAACCCGTTGGAGCCTGACAGTGTTATCAACAACGATGGCGATATGTTCGATGCGCTGCATGTGCTGGCAAACAAGGTCGGTATTCTCGGCATTTTCTCCGACTGGCCTGCAACTGTAACTTACTATGCCAATTGCATGAATCTGAAATAATATTGAATAGACGGGGCAGGGTGGTTTTATCGGCTCTGCCCCCGGTTTTTTCATTGCCGGGATCAATTAAAAGCGACGATGTTTAGGGAGTACAAATTTTTTTTCAGGTGTTTGTACCAGGTTTTCAGTGCCGGCATGTTGTCCGGTTTATTTGTTTTCGCAACTATTGTGTTGGCTGACGGGAGTAATGAACCGGCCATTATTCAAAGTGACAAACCGTTTGCTTTTGCCGTAATTGGAGACGGTCCTTATGGCGACGACAAGCAAGCTGCTTTTGACAGAATGATCGATGCGATCAACCATGACCGCGCAGTCAGGTTCGTCATTCATGTTGGTGACATCAAGAGTGGTGGCACTGAATGTACGAATGAACGTTTGCAACGCAGATTTGATCAGTTGCAAAAAATCCGCACGGCGCTGATTTATACACCCGGCGATAACGAATGGGCGGATTGCCACCGAGTCAGTAACGGTAGCTGGAATCCGCTTCAGCGGCTGGCTTTTCTTCGGCAGCTGTTTTTTCCGAATCCGGGTATGACCACGGGGCAGAAACCGCGTCGGATTCAAACGCAATCGGCGTTGACCGGTTACGAAAAATACGTTGAAAATGGAATGTTCATGACCAACCAAATTGTTGTTTCAACGATACATGTGGTCGGGAGCAATAACAATCTGCATCCGTGGTCGGGTATCGATCCGGCAGACAGCTTTGAAAATCCCAGAGAAGATCGAATACAGGAATTCATCGAGCGTAGTGCCGCCGCGATTGCCTGGTTGGAAGAGACATTCAGAAAGGCAACGAATAGTAAAGCTGCCGGTATTTTTATTGCAATCCATGCAGATCCGAAATTCGAGCTGCCATTTCGCGACAGTAATCGCGCCGGCTATAATCCGTTTATCGAGAAGTTGCTTGCGCTCAGTCTGGACTACGACAAACCGGTTGTGCTTGGCCATGGTGATTCGCATCTTTTCCGTGTGGACCGGCCGCGTCTAGTACCGTGGTATGCAAATGCCGATGCAACGGGTCCGAATGACAATGTACAGGTACCCAAGCTGACACGTATGGGAGTATTTGGCGATTCAGAATTGCATTGGATCAAGGTAACAGCAGACCCACGCTCAGATGAAGTATTTATTTTTTCGCCACAACTGGTTCGTGGAAACTTTTAACAAGATACCTTAGAAATTTTTTCTTCATTTTGTTGTAATATTTGCTTGCTAATATCTACACGGGTGTTCCTGATAAGGCAGATACTGACAACTTCCCCGGAGGCAGCTGCCTTATTTTTTTATGCCCGTTTCATACTCTTTTTCACTCACTTTTTCATTCATTTGAGTGCAAAGCGGCCAGTTGAATCCCAACTGCTTCTCATGAACTGGCCGCTTTGTTTTTTTCTGTTTCGAGTGGTCATGCGGCCGGCTGTAGGGTATATGACCGTCTTGGATGGTTCGCTAACTCAACGATGTGTCCGTCTGTCAGTCTGTATGATGCAGTTGTGGAAATTGACACCGACTGGCATCGATCCGGGACACAATAACAAGTCCGGGTCAATATTACAATTTAATAAAATATTCATGAATTCTTAACAAAATTTTCAAAATAGATTCATGAAGCTTCTATAAGCTGATTTACATAATCAATCAACTCAAAACGGATTATGGCTAAGAGTAGAGCACCGATCAAAGTTAGAAGTGTCTGGATTTCTGACGTTCATCTTGGATTTCGTGGTTGTCAGGCTGAAGCGCTGCTTCATTTCCTGCATTCTGTCGAGACCGATTATCTGTTTCTGGTTGGCGATATCGTGGATTTTTGGAGTATCAAAAAAAGTCCGTACTGGCCTCAGGAACATACCAATGTAATTCGTTCGATACTGGGAAAAGCCAAGCATGGCACCAAAGTGATTTATGTGCCCGGCAATCATGATGAAGCGTTGCGCGATTGCGCTGGCCATGTATTTGGTAATCTGGAAATACATCTCGACTATGTTCATACCACAACTGATGGAAGGAAACTGCTGATCATGCATGGTGACGAGTTTGACGTGATTGTCAAGCACAGCCGCTTGATTGCTAAGCTTGGTAATGCTGCTTATGACTTTTTGCTGTGGCTTAATCGCTATGTCAATGGCATGCGTAAATTTTTTGGGTATTCCTACTGGTCGCTGGCAGCCTACCTGAAGTTAAAGGTCAAGAACGCCGTCAGCTTTATCAGCAGTTTTGAAAACGCGTTGGCGAGAATGGCCAAAGATCGCGGTGTTGACGGTGTCGTGTGTGGCCATATTCATCATGCCGAAATCAGAGAGATCGATTCGATCCTGTATTGTAATGACGGTGACTGGGTAGAAAGCTGCACCACACTGTTTGAGCACCAGGATGGATCACTTGAACTGATAAACTGGACAGACAAATTCGAACAACATAAAAATGTAGAAGGCATGATCGCAGCAAAAAAAGCGGCATGATTTGTGTTGCAGAATGAGACCCGAACCGGCGCAGCACTTTAACCTACGGTCAGTTTTCTGGTCGATATTCGGAGATATTCCTTGCGACCGAGATATGTATTAAGTCTGGACGGCGGCGGCAGCCATTTGCTTATCCAGCTCAGCGTACTGGCATGTCTTGAAGAAGATACCGGTGCATCGACTTATGATTTGTTTGACATGATTGCCGGCTCGTCATCAGGCGGAATGCTTGCCTGTTTGATTTCCGGCAGAATGCTGAGTGCTTCTGGGATTATTCGGCTGATACAGCAGGATAAATTGCTTGAAAATATGATGACCGGACACTGGCTGAACCGGTTGTTGAATACGCTGCAGATTCGCCCCAAATATACTGGCATTTCAAAGCGCAGGAGATTGAAAAAAGAGCTCGGTGGATTAAGACTCTCGTCTCTGGACAAGCAGGTGTTTGTACCCTGTTTTAATCTGGACCGGGATCAGCTGGAGATTTTTACCAATCAAACAAAACCGGATTTTTTGCTGTGTGAAATTGCGGATGCCTGCACGGCAGCGCCTGCTTATTATCCGCCAGTAAGAATGGAAGATAACGACTGGCGAATTGACGGCGGCGTGGGTATGAATAACCCCGGATTGGGCGCTTATCTGCATGCAAGACAGCTTTGGGCCGGTGCTGCTATAAAAATGCTCTCAGTTGGGTCAGGCTGGCGCAGTTTCTCGTTTGACGGACAAAAAGCCTGCAGATACGGAGGCATGCAGTGGTCGGCGAAAGGAATTGCATCCGTCATTCTCCGCGAAAAAATGATGGCAAATGTGAAATTGACCGAGGCGGTTATCGGTGAACATGCGCTGTACATCAATGAATATCTGAAACACTTCGGTTTGCCTGATCATATGGATTCCGTAAATGATCCGGTGAATCAGCGAAAGGCGCTTGAGATCGGCAGGTTATGGTATGACCGTCACCGTGAAAAGATCAGACGGTGGATACCTGCTCAGAATGCCGGACATTCAGCTGCGGCATAAACCAGATTGCCGGCACAGCATCGACGTATTACATACCGTTAAACAAGTTAATGATCAAGCGTACATTGCTAACGGGCGTGGGTACGATCATTTTTGTTTTCGGAATTATCCTGTTTCCTTTGCCAGGACCGTTTGGATTGCCGACAATGGCCATCGGTCTGACTATTCTGTTAAAGGCATCCAATCGTGTCAAGCGCCTGACGATTAACCTGGTACGTAAAAACCGACTGACTAGTGCACTCTGGCGTAAAACACGCAAATTCCACAGGCGCATTCGTAGTCCTAAAATTGTCATCAAATAATCATATATCTGTCATTCCGGTGTCACAGTTTCGCCATAAAATTGCTCGATTCTCTTTACAGGAAGGTAACGATGAATCGATTGGTTGACACAAATTCGAAAGTTCTGATTTGTTTGGGCAGTTTGTGCAATGTGCCGTATCTAATCCACAGTATATGGAATGCAAAGCCATGAAAGTCTTTTATGGAATTCAGGGTACCGGTAACGGCCATATAACGCGTGGCCGCATCATGGCGAGAGAGTTTCGGGCCGCCGATATTGCAGTGGATTATCAGTTTACAGGCAGGCCTAAAGATACATTTTTCGATATGGAAATTTTCAATGATCATCTATGGTGCGAAGGTCTGACATTCAGTGTCAAAAATGGAAAAATCAATCCCTTCATGACCGTGCTGAAATCCAGCCCGGTACGTCTGATCAGGGATATCAGGCAGTTGGACCTGAGCAGCTATGACCTGGTGATTTGCGATTTTGAACCTGTCACTGCCTGGGCCGCGCGCCAGCAAAAAAAGAAAACCTTTGGCGTCAGTCATCAGTACGCTTTTCAATACAAAATTCCGCGTGCAGGCAGTAATCCCGTTTCGGAAGCGGTTATGAAACATTTCGCGCCTGTTGATATTGGTGTCGGTCTACACTGGCATCATTTCGACCAACCGATTTTGCCGCCAATTATCGACACACCGGATATCGCGAAACGTGTACAAAAAAACAGAATCGTGGTTTATCTGCCATTTGAGAACCAACAGAAACTCATTCAGTCACTTGCGCCGTTCAAGGATTTTGAATTTAATATTTATTCATTCACCCCGGACCTGACCCAACGAATTGAGCATATCCATTGCAAGCCATTATCCTTGCATGGCTTTCAGAAAGACCTGCATGATTGTGCCGGAATTATCTGTAATGCGGGTTTTGAACTGGCCAGCGAATCGCTGTATCTGGGTAAGAAAATTCTGGTTAAACCTGTACACGCGCAAATGGAACAGACTTCAAATGCTGCAGCGCTGGTTGAGCTGGGTTACGGACAAATGATGAATAAAATCGATCCCAAAATCATTGAGCAATGGCTTGGCATAACCAAAGCGGTTCGCATTAATTATCCCAACACAGCGAAATATCTGGTGGAATGGATCAAAAATGGTATGCCACCTGTCGATCAGGGATGGTGCAACCAGGTATGGTCCAGTGTCAGGGCAATGCCAGTGGAATTGTCGTAAAAGAAGATGTCATCCCGCCTAGATAAGTTAGTGCTGGATTTTGAAAGATGTAAGCATGCAATTTCAATCGTGAAAAATAGTAACCCGGTGCAAATGAAGCAGTGCTGATAAAAATACCTTCACCAAATAACATTCTGATTTTTTACAATCCTATCTCCAGTGCAGGCAATACGAGGCAGACTGCTGAACACATGGCGTCTCAACTGACGTATTGTGGGAAGCAGGTTACGGTACAGGTATCTGAAAAGAAGACGAAAGCCTATAAGCGTATGAAAGATGCCATAGCCGGGTGTGATCTGGTCGTGATCGTTGGCGGAGACGGAACGGTCAGGAAACTGCTTGGAATTATCGGCAAAACAAAAACGCCACTGTATGCTATTCCCGGTGGAAATGAATCGCTGTTTGCACGTACCTATGACATGAGTGCGCAGCTTGGAGATCTGCTGCAGACGATAGCCGCTGGCAACTGCCTTCAACAGTATTACGGCCTGATCAGCGGGCATGGCATCAAGGGAAAAAAACCCTTCTTTCATATGGCTTCGATGGGACTGGATTCGCTAACGGTCAAATATATCGGTAAGCGAAGCAGCCCATTGAATGACTCGGTCTATGTATGGCACGGATTGAAAGCACTGTGCTCGCTGCATCATCCAACGGTTTCACTCAATGTAGACGGGCAACCGGTGATTGCACGCGAATCAGGCTATGTCATTGTAGCCAACAGTTCGGCGTATGCCAGAAACCTGCAACTGGTGCCTGCTGCCAATCCTTCGAAGAACGAGCTTGTCGCGGGTTTCCTGCCAGGCGCGCGGCATCAGCATGAGCTAATCAAGGCGTTGAAAATACTGCAGCGGAAACCGGCTAATCTGCCCATGCAATATTTCTCAGGAAAAAAAATTGAGTGTACCTTGCACGATCAGTCGTACCCTTTGCAGGTGGATGGTGATTATTTTCGCAACCGAGATATCGATGCCGACGTAACTGTCGAATTCAGCATCAGTACAAACCCGATCCAGGTGTTGATACCGCCGGAATATACAACAAAGCTGATAGAATCCTCCCGGTTGCATGGCCTGCGAAAAGAGACTATAGTCAAAGCCAATTGTAGTAACAAAGCTTTACCGGAATAACAGCTTCGAAAAAGATATGTGGCAGCATTCTGCTTTTCTAACGATTTACCGCCTTCGCTGATAACAGACAGCCCATTACTGCTTTGACAAACGGATATCTGTTAACAGTTCTACAGAATCAGATATCCCGGCTGACAGTTGTGGCTGACACGAACAGGTTTCCAGACGATGAAATCCTTACACAGCGCTCAATTCATTGTTTCACAGTCAATTGACAGTGACGCCATCTTCACATTGCTGCAGCATGAATTTTCGCTGCATGAAACCGACCACACGCGCTTGAAATGTCATTATCTGGATACATTTGACTGGCGGATGTACCAGAAAAACTATGTGTGCTCCTGGTACCAGACGGCGAACAAGCGCGCCAAGAATCGTGAGGGGATTTTTTTTATCCATGAAAAGGAAACCGGCAACAGCATTTGCGAACTGCCTCTGAGCAGGGTGCCCAAGTTTTCCAAAGATATTAACCATCAGGCGTATCGAAGTATGCTGGACAATATACTGGGAATACGGGCATTAATGACAGTCGCTGTTCTGACCGTCAAGCGCAGGCAATTAATAATTTTAGATGAAGAGCACAAGACGCTGGCGCTGCTGCAGCTAGAGCAATATACGATCGATGAATCTGCTGACGACGATCAGCCGGCAGGCCGTCTGATCGTCTGCCCTGTCAGGGGCTATCCAAAAGTATTCAAACGGGTCGTACAACTCGTTACCGAACAATTAAAATTACCGCACTCGCGCGAAGCATTGCTGGATGAAGTGCTCACAGTCACCGGCAAACGGCCCGATACGTGCAAATTAACCGGATTTCAGGAACTTGAGTCTTCATTCAGTACGTGGGAAGCTGTGCGAATTTTATTACAGCACCTGTTCAGTGTCATGCAGGCCAATGAGTACGGATTGCGCGAAGCCATCGATACGGAATTTCTTCACGACTATCGTGTTGCGGTAAGACGAATCCGTTCGATACTGGGGCAGATCAAGCATGTTTTTCCGGATAAACTGCTGGCTTATTTTAAACGGGAATTTTCCTGGCTGGGAACGGTGACAACGCCGACGCGCGATCTGGATATGTATTTGCTCAAATTTGACGGTTATATACAGGCATTGCCGGATGATTTGCAGCAGCACCTTGAGATGTTTCGCTTATTCCTGCAACGGCACTGGAAGATTGAGCATGCGCGTTTGTGTCGCGCGCTTGACTCGAAACGCTATCAGAAGCTTACCAGCGAATGGCAAAAAATACTGGCAAACGCCGATATGCCGCTGCAAAGGGAAATGTCAACTGGCAGCCAGGCGCAGGAGACATGTAATGCGGCCGAGCCGGCCAGGATTGTTGCCAGGCAGCGTATCTGGAAGCTTTACAAGCGTATACTGAAGGAAGGTGGATCAATCACGCCACAATCGCATGATGAAGACTTGCATGAGTTGCGTAAGAGTTGTAAAAAGTTTCGTTATCTGATCGAATTTTTCCAGGATTACTATGTCGGCAAGTCAATGAAGCAATTACTTAAAACGCTCAAGCAGTTACAGGACAATCTGGGGGATTTTCAGGATTTATGTGTTCAGATCGAGCAGTTGAATGGTTTTGCAGAGCAAATGCAGCAGGAAGGCCTGGCGGATACCAAAACAATTATGGCGATGGGTGTGCTGGTAGAGCGATTGAACGAACGTAAAACGGCGCTGCGGGCTGAATTCAGGCGTCAGTTTGAATCATTTATTCAGCCCGAGAAAAAAGCCGTTTTTGTAGAGGCATTGCGCGTTCAACAACATGAAGGTGTCACAGAATGAAAATTGTCGCATGTTATAACGTCAAAGGTGGTATCGGGAAAACGGCTGCCGCAGTCAACCTGGCTTTTCTTGCGGCACATGAGGGCGCCCGTACATTGGTCTGGGATCTGGACCCGCAAGGTGCGGCAAGTTTCTACTTCCGGATCAAACCCAAGGTGAAGAAGGGCAGCAAGGGGTTGCTCACCGGCAAAAAGACGCTCGAGGATGTGGTAAAAGGTACGGATTACCCGAATCTTGATCTGATACCGGCGGATTTTTCCTATCGAAACCTCGATCTTCAACTGGATGAAGTTAAAAAATCAGACACCCGTATACAGAAACTGCTCAAACCACTGGCCAGTGAGTATGATTTTATCTTTCTCGACTGTCCTCCCAGTATTTCACTGGTATCAGAAAATACACTGATTGCAGCAGATGCTGTTATTGTACCGACCATTCCGACAACACTGTCGCTGCGTACTTTGGACCAGATTGTTGAATTTTGCAACAAGCTGAATATCGATCACACCAAAATTATTACTTTTTTTTCCATGATGGACAATCGCAAAAAACTGCATAAGCAGATCGTTGAGAATCCGCCTCAGCATGTCCGGGTATTGGACGCCAGCATTCCGTACGCCAGTGATGTTGAGCGTATGGGGGTTTACCGTCAGCCGGTACCCGTCTTTGCCGGAAACAGTCGGGCGGCGAAAGCCTACCGGGCACTCTGGGAAGAAATAAAATCAGTTTTGCACTGATTACTAAAACCGCGCCATGTGAGTCTTATTGAGGTTAATCATTGTGTCACATTTACTCTATTTGTTACGTCACGCAAAATCAGATTGGAAAAAGGAAGCTGCTAGTGATTTCGAACGCCCGCTTTCGAAACGCGGTGTTGCAGATGCCCCCAAGATGGCGGCATGGCTGGCAAAGCAGGCCAATAAACCCACAGCAATTGTCAGTTCGCCGGCATTGCGTGCGTACCAAACGGCGCTGGTGTTTTCCCGTGCGCTGGATGTACAGGTCAAGGACATTAATTTTGACAACCGGATTTACGCAGCCAGCCTGGAGACGCTGATGGAAATCATTCGTGCGCTACCTGAACAGGAAAAGTCAGTGCTGCTCGTCGGTCATAATCCGGGCCTGGATTTGCTGCTGCAGGTATTATGCAAACAGGCGAAGCCGCGCACAGACGGCAAACTGATGACAACCTGCGCGATAGCAAAAATTGCTCTGGAAAGTCAATGGCGGGATATTTCGGACAAGCACTGCGTACTCTACAGCCTCTCCCGGCCGAAAGAGGTGCTGTAGAAAATTCATTCGTCCTTAAGCGGATTGTTGCAAACAACAGTTTATAGAAAAGCGCTTTAACCCCACAATCTAATAACAGATTATTTTTACGAATATATAACCTCAGTTATTACCGGATGATCGTATTGACATATCGGGACGATTTATACGTAAAGGAGGTCTCGTCAATTTGATCGCTGAGATACAACATTCATTTTTGACTTTAGCTGGTTTTGCTTTTTTTAACCAGCATTTGGCACTTTGACCTTGTATTCCGGGTTTGACCAGCGTGTAAGCGCGGCATTTGGGATCATTTTTACAGGCATTTTCGCATTCCGAAGTATACATATTGACATCGAAACCAGGTTTGATGTCTGATCCTGGGCGATCAAAACCGATTTCCTTCTCGCCCATGATTTTAATGCCAGATACACAACAGTTGTTGGCTTTCCGTTTAGGGACCGAATCCTTAAGCCAGCACATATTTGTCTGATTGACAAAAGTATAGGCCCGACACCGGGCGTTGGTTGCGCAGGAACTGGCGCATTGACTGAAGCCGTTAGCCTCGTATTTATGGTAATCGCCACCCGGTCGGTCGAACTGGAACTCGGCTTCTCCCATTGGATTGGCCATGCCAAGTTTCCAGCCAAGCATACAGGTTATGATAAATAGGACTGCAACTGCAAACCAGTTTACTTGAACTGATTGAATGCGTTTAAGCATGAGATTCCTCCCTCTGAAATGATGTTTGAGGAATATTTCTCTGTTCTGTCAGAACCCAATCTACTGGATGGGACAAATGTTGTCAAATTTACTGATTCGTCTGAAATGGCATCGCTGAAGACAAAGGGCGTATCTGAATTAATCGTTCAGGCGGGCTGGTGCCGTCAACCAATGTTTATTCCGGTTTTTTGCCGGTGCCGCGAATTGTAAACAGTTTGGAAATTGCATCGAACCAGAAAGGCGCTCCCAGTGTTCCTGCCAGTGCTGTAATGATCCAACCAATGATGATTAACAGCCAATTGTTTTGGCCAGGCAACAGGAGAAACTCCAATGTCCGGGACTGTGATTCTGTTTTCTGTGTTGCAACAGTCTGTTCAACAGTATCCAACTGGGGAATATGCCAGCCAACCGGCAGCCCCAGATTTCTAAAATCATTTGCATCGACGTTCAACTTCCGGATTTGGCTCAGCAAGGCCTCCTCCGGATCAATTTTTTCTTGATCGGCGCCCGTGTTTGTTATGTTAACGCTGCTTTTGCCTGTTTCAGCTGAATATTCAGAGGCAATGTCTACTAGCAATTCGATCTGTTCCGGATTTTTCTGCATTTGCTGTACGATATAAATCGAGTCAACATTAAAACCGGATGCCAGAACAAACGCAATGACGAACATTATGAATTGAGACCGGCGCTTGTACCAGCCGCCGACTCTGTCCATCACTGCAATATAATGCTGTTCAATTTTGAGTTTGAATTTTTCCAGATCGTCGCCTGCTTCATCAAGCATAGGTATCAGCAATTTACTCAACGGTTCGGGCCGTTTTGCCAGTGATTGTCGTACTGCGTCCAGGGAAGCATTGTTATTGGATAACACTTGAACTAACGCAGTCGAGAAAACTGCAGGCGGTATATATGAGGGTTTTGATCCTCCCGGTGGAGACAGGGTATCGATTAATGGATGCTGATACAGCAGACTGGTTAATTGTGCTTTTTGCCTGTCTATAAAGCCCAGTATGCGCATAGAATTATTGAACCATCTTTTGAAAGCAGACCCGGTTTCCCTGGGCAGTTCACCCAGGAGAGCTGCAATGCTCTCGAACAAAATCCTGCCACGCATCGCGAGCATCTGCACAATCAACTCATTAATGCCACTTACCAATCCGGAAAAGAGTGCATAAATCAAAAAAACCGCGATAATGATATCGAGTATTCCAAGCATTCTTGTCTCCAGTTCATCAACTTATCACGTGCTTCTAACATTGAAGAGATGCATCGCGTTTAAAGTAATCACAGCGCGTTGGATGACTGATAGCTATTCATGATTTCTGGTACTGTGGGATAGAAACTGCACACCGGGCTTCCTGGCCCAACAGACAATAAAATGTTATTTGTTTTCCATGGTATCAATAAATGCATTCGCTTCATTGATTGAATCTTCCATAGAAGCGATCAGTGCGGAAACGTCAGATTGTATAGTGTCAAGTTCGCTTTTCAGGGACGCGATTGCGCGTGCGTTCAGATTGTGTTTAAGGAACATAACCTGATCACGGAAAACGGTCAGTATGGGCTGAATTTTGGATTCAGCTTTTTTCATGGATGTAATCAGTTGTCGGTAATGTGTTTTTGTGGTGTTCAGTTTATTCTGGCTGCTGCGTTTCAAGTTGGCATTGTTGTACTGGGAGATTTCCTGTTCCCATTCTGCAAACAACGCCTGCGAGACATCTTCAATATCTTCAATGCGGTTTCTAACCTCTTCGGCTTTACTGACACTTGCTTCATATTCGTCGTTGAGTTTGGTATAAATCGCTTCCAGATCGCCACCAGTGAAATGGGTGGCTGCGGTGAACTGTTCAAGTGCTGATTTGAATTGTTCTTTGGTCTCCTCTTGTGTGTCGCGCGCCTGCTCCACTCGATACACCATAACGTCCCGTTTGGGAATGCCGATTTTTTCCAGGCCTTCGTAATACATGGTTGAGCATGCGCCCAGTGCAAACAGCAGGGCGAGTACGGGTAACATCGTTTTTGAATTCATGATCCCTCCCATTAATCTATGTGATTGCTTGGATGATATAACAAAAGTCAGCGAATAGCGCCTTTGCGTAATACCTGCCATATAACCGAAAAACCCCAGATGATCGGATGTCGACGCAGCCATGGTGTAATTTCAAGTTGAACACCGGTATGTCGCTCGATTTTCCAGGCGGCATAATCAAGACAATCCCTGAACGTCAGGGTGGCTTTTGATAAACGCAAGACTGAAAGTAAGCGGCCCTGCCAGCGGCGAAGCAGCCAGTGCCGTAATGCGCGTCGACGCAGTTGTGGTGTATTTTGGCACAAATAGGTGTCGTTGTCCGGTTGATAGCTGAGCAGGTCAGTCAATGCCGGATAGGCATGACGTGTCAGTTGCGTGAAATCCTCCAGATTTGTAACTGCCAGATGTCGCGCACGGGTTTCGTTTTCTGGGCGTAATTCGGCTGCATAGCTGAGCAATAGACAACGTGTCCAGAGCATTTCGACGGTCAACGAAGTATTTTCCAGTGTACGAACACCCGAACGAAGAAATGTTAACACCGACTGGGCATACGCAAGATAAACCTGTTTCCGGTTTGCGTCGTTGCGCGTAAATAATAAACGCGACGGTTGTGCAAAACGTGCCCATATATAGGAATGAAACCAGTATTTGGCGCCTTTCTCGAAATCGGCCGTTGAGATCACAGCATATTTGGCACGCAGAGTTCTTCCCTGATGAAGAACTTCAAGATAAAAAACGTTTGGTGGCAGCCATGCGTTTAACAAGCTAAGATAGCGCTTATCGTATGCACGCTCGTAGTCGTCGACCAGTACATAAAGATCGGCGATGCCTTCGTCGAGATTGCCGGTACGCAAACATGATCCGTAAAGAATGATCGCATCGACAGCCGTTTTGAAACGTTCCAGTAGTGCATGTACAAAAACCGCATAATCCTTGGTTACACCGCGCGTACATTGTGTGGCAACAGTGTTAAGCAGTTTTTCGGGTATCGGTGCAGGCGATACAGGGTCGGTCGTCATGATAAGTAATAAGTCAAAGTACAAGAAACGTCACAGGGGGAGTGGCAGTGATACGCAAGGGCTCGTTGTCGGGCGAGCGATACAGTTCTCCGTCGACAATATATTCGTCATTCATTTGAATCGTTAATGCATGGCTGTTATGGCTGTGGTAGCCGTCTTCTGCGTTGAGCCGTTCGCCCTGACCCTTCAACAGTGACCATAAAGAGCGCCAGAGATGTTTGCGCTGTTGGTCGACCCACGTGACATGAAGTGGTGCCAATTCCTTGCCCCAATAGGGACGTAAGTTTAACAACAGACAATCGAGCGCGCTGATTAGTGTAAAAAGATAGGTACCATGAACTTTTTCGCCATTTTCCCTGACTATAGACATCTTTACCGGTGCCCATTCTTTGTTGTCGTGGCTGAAAATCAGGCCTATGAGCGAGCGCAGCATGATCAGGAAAGTGAAGATGCCGCCGGTGATACCGATCTGCTTGACACTACTGCGTGAAAATTTGACGCCGCGCGCAACCAGTCCTGCCGCAAAAAACATGCCGTAGATAGTTTGTTGTCCATTTTGTTCGATACATAAAACAGGACGCTGAACATGTTGAAACAATTCGTTGTTATCGGGATGTTGTAAACAGTATGCCAGGCGCTGCAGAATTTTTTCAGGCTTGCCGCGCATACCCAGATCGAGCGGCGTCATGTTTGTTGTGCCACCCGGAACAATCATTAAAGCAGGCCATTGCGCTATGGGCAGGGTACTAAACAGATGACTGAGCACCGCATGGGAAGTGCCGTCTCCAGCAATGATGACCAGAATATCCGGACTGGTTTGAATCAGGGTGTCGGTAGCAGTTATGAATCCAGCCAAATCAGTCGCTTCGCACACCATTGCATTGGGTATCTGTGCAAGCGTTTGCCGTATGGCTTGTTCGCGCTTACGTACTTTGCCACTCATAGGATTAAGCAACAGACCGATTTTTACCGGTGTTGATTTGAAAAGGTCACTGGCTGATCTCACAGTCATACAACAATAGACAAACTGTTAAGAACTGACAGATTGCAGCCGTTTGGGATCGATTGGCGTGTGTGTGAATATTTTGACGGCAAATATCTTTCGATCCCGGACAGGATCGATATCCTGCAGCCAGGAGCGCAGCGCCCCCTGTTGACGCCAGATACGCCAGCCTGCAATCAGCCGCCCCATCAGGATTGCCGTCGACAGCAAATGCCAGGCGACAACAAGTATCAGACCAAGATCCGGTTGCCCGGTGGCCCATCCATAAGTCAGCAGAATCAGATTGGGGTTGCGGCGTGCGGTGATCAACCGGTTAAATGAATCAATTTTGCGCCATATAAACATGTCGAACGGTGCAAACCATAACTGAAAGGCACCCTCGCATAGGCGACCACCAATGTAACCGAAAAACATCAGCCATATCAGCAGATCGAGATTGTCGATCGGTGTCAGCGTGCTGGCCAGACCGATGCCCCATGCGAGATACCAGAGTGGCGGATGAATGATGTCGAGTCCATGATCAAGCACGTCACCGAGTTTGCTTGATGTCAGAGTCACCCGTGCTAATTTACCGTCAACTGTGTCCAGAAAAGTCATCAACCAACCCATGATCAAGCCGATTGCAAAAAAGCCATACCAGAACGCAATACCCGCCAGCAGCGCAAAAATCGCGCTCAACACCGTAACATGATTGGGTTTCCAGCCTTTACGAACACACAGATGTGTGCACCAAAAAGCCGGCACCGGCCATAGCCATTTTGTTACCAGATCAGTGACACCCTTGTAAGAACCGGAAAACAATTCTTTTTCGAGCAGTTTTCGGTTGTCTTCTGTAATCGGCAGGATATAGGGGGGGTCCTTTTTTTTAAGGTTTTGCTGAAAATCGATAGGGAGATCGTTAAGCGTAAGACGTGGCAATCCGGACAAAATATGCTCCGGTCTTTGACTTCTCGGTTTTGTCAGTACGCTGAGCAAATGTGGTGCCTGACCGCCAAATGTACGAACGGCGGTCAGCTGATTG
Source organism: Nitrosomonas marina (assembly GCF_900111605.1). GTDB lineage: Bacteria > Pseudomonadota > Gammaproteobacteria > Burkholderiales > Nitrosomonadaceae > Nitrosomonas > Nitrosomonas marina_A. The sequence continues at coordinate 50,972 of NZ_FOIA01000017.1, forward strand.
TCATGGCTGTACAATACAGCAGGATCTTTCAACGCGATTAATGCCTTGAGTACCCTGTTGTCAAAAAGATAATGCGTATTCAATATAAGCAGGGGTGCGTTGACTGGAACGTTATCGACTTTCTCTACCAGCGTTACATGAGATAACTGGCGTATCGTGCGTTCGAGGCGTTGGCGTCCTGTCAATCCCCAAATCAGAGCGTTGTTACCGCCAATGAAGTAAATGTAGGTTGTTTTTTGCATAGATTATTGATTCATTGAAGTCTGGAGTTTACAGCAAAACGATTTGCAGTAGCATAGTTCAGTTCCATTAGATGTCAGACTGCAGACACAATGGCTTGCTGCATATCGCCTTGTTATAGTAACAGGTATTTAATAAACGTTTCGTAGCCACAGGATTGCCAGCAAAATTAATATCGCACTGGGCGCAAGTGCTGCAACAGCAGGTTCGAGGTGCAGTAGCAGGCCCGCATTAGCAAAAATCTGGTCAAGCAAATAAACAGCAACGCCGATGAGTGCGGCAATTACCAGCTTATTGGCCAGACCTGCGCGAATTGATCCGAATATAAACGGCATGGAAAGCATCAGCATTGCGATTGTCAGTAGAGCGCTGCCTGCCTTACGCCATAACGCGAGGGCATACGAATCCGCATCCTGGCCAGTGCTGCGTAAAAAGTCCACATGTCGTACAAGTTCAGTGGGAGATAGACTTTCAGGTGGCTTGGTGAGCGTCGCAATATCTTCGGGCTTTAAGAATGACTGCCAGCTCAATGTTTCGGCACGGGTTAGCAGAATTTGCGTATCCGAGAATTTTCTGATGACTACGTTGGTCAAAATCCAGGCGTCATTACTGCGTATGTCTGCAAACTCAGCATGGATGTGCGCTTGCAGAAGATTCTCTTGATCAAAATTCAGGATTTCAACATCAGATGCTTTTTTTGCATGCAACATTTGCCCAATGCGTAAAATATTCCGTTCGTTGCGCGTCCATATGCCGAGCCCTTTACCAAGTTCTGCTGTTTGATTCAACGCCACGGCGCGGTTCGAAATGGCTTTTTGTTGCAGTTGCGGTGCGGCAAACTGTTCAAGTCCGGCAATAAACACTATCAGGCCAATGCCCACAGCAAGGGGCGCCATGCTGATCTTCAACGGTGAGACACCGGCGCTACGCATGGCGATGAGTTCAGAATTGACGGCCAACGCGCCCAGTGCGGCGACGGTGCCTAATAAAGCGATAAACGGTGCGATCTGAATGAACCGTCGCGGCAGCAGCATTATGGTATAGATGAAAGCATCAATCGTACGGTACGTTCCCTTGCCAACATCGTCGAGTTGATCCAGCAGGTCGAAAAAGCTGAACAATGGCAAAAGAACAGCGGTGGCAATTATCAGACCAACGCATACCTGAGTAGCTATATACCGGAAAATAAGCATTAACGGATCGATAGAAGTTTCTGGCCGGGTTTCATGGCGTACAGAAGCAATAGTACGAACATGGCAATATAAAGCCACCAGATTCCTGGTGTCGTGCCAACAACGTTCTGTTCAACCCAGTTTTTGGCCAGACCGCTTAAATTATAGTACACAGCGAACACAGTGGCGGCGACCAGATAGGTCTTGGTTGCCTTATCCTGCCGCGGCGTGATTTTTATAAACGCTACTGCAACCAGAGCCATTAAGATAGCGGAAAAAGGGCGTGACAAACGCCATTGCAGTTCCGCAATTTCCCAGGGCTCCTCGGATTTCCAAAGTGTTCTTGTAGGCGCGGCTTTACGGCGATATCTTAAAGCAAGCTCGCTGTCTGTAAAATAGGTCAGTTTTTCAAATGCGATTTTGTCATCCCGGGATACATCATGGGTCAGTTGATATATATGCCCATCTGATAATTGTATGTTGGGACGTTCTGCTTCTATAGAGGGTTGTACTTGCATGGCCTTTTTGGCAATAATGATTTCATGCGTGTCAGGTCTTTTGATATAGTGAAATATTTCATTCATCGTTTTGTTGGTTTCGTCCTTATGGTGGACATAGACAACTCTCCCACTGCGTTCACTGCCGTAAAAACGCCCTGCCTGAAAACGATTGGTGTTCAGTTCCGCTTCTGCCTGTGCATCAAGTAAATAGCTTTTGGCATAAGCCCAGGGACGAACATAGGACGAAAGCAGGCCGCTAATGATACCGACTGGTATCGCTATCATCAAAACGATGGAAACTATGCGCTTACCACTGATACCAGTGGATTGCAGCACGTTTAATTCCTGGTCTTTGTGCAGTCTGCTCAGGCCGCTGATGATGGCCACATAAAGGGCCACTGGAATCAGTACCTCGAGTGCGATCAGGGTTTTGAGCAGCACCAGCATGAAAAGCGCGCCAAGTCCCAGTGTTTCTGTGACGGAACCAGCCAGAAAACGAGCACTGCTAAAACTCGCAAACAAGGCGACAAGGATCAGAATAATCACAAGAAACGGTATTGTCAGCTCGCGTGCGACATAACGCTCTATTATTTTCATGCAGCAATCCTATCAGAAATCGTGTGATGTCTCATCGAGATAAATCATGAAGGCAGCTTGGAAGACTCTCAGCTTCGTTTGTAAAACGGAACCGTAGCTTTGTTGAGTATGGATTCGGCGAGTAATAGATCTTCGATGTTATCGACGTCAATGCCTGCGCGTGCATCCGGAAGCATGATGGGTGTTACACATACCCCCGATTTGACAGCTAAGGCATGCAGTGCCTGATTCAGAGAGAGTCTCCTGAATAAATAGGACAGGACAATGCCGGGTTCAACGAAGCGTGCAATCAGACGCCAGGGTTGTTTGCGCAGATCTTCCACGGAACGCCAGAACCCAACAAGAGTCCGTCCGCCTGGATTGAACGTGAATAAATTGCAACCACAAACACTGCCATCACGCAAATGAAAGAAAGTGCGTCTGGCGTTTGGAAATACTGCGGTCATCTGTGCCTGTCTTACCAGTCCTACTGTTGCATCGCTGTTCGCATTGAGTGACGCGGTCAGGAAATACTGAACAGTTTGTGGTGTCAGCAGTGCATGATCTGCTGTTGTCAGTAGCACCGGGGTGTCGGCAGCCAAGTGTTCGAATCCATATTCTGCGCTGCGACTGGGCGAGTCCTTATTGGGCAGCCAGGTGATTTCTCCCGATTCTATGCGTGTTTTCAGGGGAAGACAGTCATCCAGTCTGGATCTGGACGGGCCGCATAGAACAACAGCATCAATCAAATTGCAGGCAGTCAGTGCGTCCAGTACGCGTATTATCATTGGTTGTCCGCCAACAGATGCAAAAGCTTTACAAGCCACACCCGTATGGCGGGTAATTGGATCGTCTGCTGTTCGATCCGCTGCGAGTACCAGAGCAGTAAATTTTTTTTGTACAGGTTTATGTGAGTCAGTCACAGCGTTTTCCCGTAAATACGGTAGCGTTTATATTCCTTACTGCCGATGTTTTCAAGAATACTGCGCATCGATTTGTTGTCTTCCAGTATCCAGGATAGCTCAACTTCGCGGATACCGTGCGCTATGCCGATTTTCTTGGGCGCTTCAATAACGGTGCAGGCGAGCGCCATTCCCAGTGTAGAATTGTGATATTGTCTGCGCACACCCATAAGAGGAATGCGTGCTGTTGTGATTTCATGGCGTTTGAGCTTTTTGATCAATTTCAACCAGCCGAGTGGAAACAGGCGCCCATCGAGTTCAGCAAGTATTTCGTTCAGATTCGGAAGGGCGACCATGAATGCAGCAGGTTGACCGTTCACTTCTGCAATCTGGACATACTCATCGGATACCAGATGTTTGAGACTGTTGCCCAGTTCGGCGAATTCTGCCTCGGTAAACGGTACAAACCCCCAGTTTTCAGACCATGCATCATTGAAAATATCCCGCAACACCTCCATTTCTGCAGCAAGCTGTTTGCGGTTTAAGGTTCTGACCTGAATTTGACCGGCATGGCGTTTGATTAGCTGTTGCATGACCGGTGGCGGATCAAAATCGACTGCTATCCTGTATGCCAGTAAATCTTTGGCGGGGAAGTATTCGCGCGATTCAAGCAACTGCGGATACCAGTGCGCTGTATGGGACATCATCACAGCAGGTGGTGTATCAAACCCATTTACCAGAATACCGCATTCCTGGTTGATGGATAAATTGAAGGGTCCTGTTACATGTCGTGTGTGCCGCGCAGCCAGCCAGGCTTCGGCATGCAGCATGAGCGCAGTGAAAACATTTGTATCATTGACACATTCAAGCAGCCCGAAATGCCCGGTGTCGTCGCCATACCGCTGTCGATGCAATGTGTCTATCTGCGCGCTGACTCGGCCTACCGGACGGTGGTGATGATAAGCAACCCAGGCCTGCCATTCACCATGCTGCAGAAAAGGGTTGTATTTGGAAAAGTGAAAGCGTCGCTCAAGACGCAGTGGCGGCACCCACAATGGGTCATCTGCGTAAATCAGCCATGGCACATTGATAAAATCTCCCATATCCCGATATGACATCACCGGGCGCACTGTCAATTCGCCTGATACAAACTGTTCATTAGGATAATTCATAGACTGATTTTGAAAATTTTTTAATTTTTAATTATCTTTTCAGATTTCAGGCATATTATGAAGAATTCCTATCGGAAGCAATTCTTTTTGAGGAATAAACCCGGATTGTTCTTCAACCAATCCGGGTTTATTAAATTATGTATGCGTTTTAATGTGTTGTTTTGAAATTAATCAAGCGTGAGAAGTGTATGTTTTCAGGTGGTTTTTGAGGTTGGCGGCGTGTTTTCCGGAACGGCGTCGGAGTGTTGCGCCTGTGTTGATTCACCGTGTCGTTCATGTGTATCGGTGTCAAACTGACGTGATTCGTCTGTTTTTGAGGCGTTGTCCGGTTCGTCTTCTGTTTCGATGGTGGGTTTGACATCAAACCAACGATAAAGTGTCGGTAATACAACCAAGGTCAACAAAGTAGACGTGATCAGTCCACCGATCACAACAATTGCCAGTGGACGTTGTACTTCGGAACCCGGCCCGGTGGCAAACAAAAAGGGCACCAATCCCAGCATGGCGACAGTTGCAGTCATCAATACCGGACGAAAACGCTGCTCGCAGCCACGCACTACTGAGACGGGTATACTGGCGCCTTGTTCACGTTGCTCGCGGATAAACGAGATCAATACAACGCCATTTAAGACAGCAATTCCCCATAGCGCAATAAAACCGACAGAGGCGGGTACTGATAAATACTCACCGGAAATGAACAGTCCTGTGATTCCACCAATTGAAGCAAAAGGCAATACCAAAATGATCAGCGAGGCCAGTTTTACAGAGTTAAACAGCATGAAAAGCAAAAAGAAAATAGCTGCGACAGTTAAAGGCACGATTACGGAAAGCGTTGCCATTGCGCGCTCCATATTTTCAAACTGACCGCCCCATTCAAAGTAATACCCTTCAGGCAGGTTCATTTCTTCCGCTACCCGTTCCTGAATTTCCTCTACAAAACTTCCCATATCGCGCTCATGAACGTTGGCTCCGACCACAACACGGCGTTTGGAAAATTCACGGTTAATTTGTGCCGGACCGTCAATGACCTGGATATTGGCAACAGATTCCAGCGGAATCAAAGCGCCGCCTGGAACCATGCCGCCATTGCCGGGAAGTTTCTCGGGTGTGCGCAGCAACAAATCCCGAATAGCATCAACATTATCACGAAAATCCAGTGGAAGGCGCATAACGAGCGAGAAACGGCGTTCATTCTCGAAAATGGTCGAAACCTCTTTGCTGCCTACGGTTCTGATCAAATCGTTGACATCTTCAACATTGATGCCGTATCGCGCGATGGCATCCCGGTTAATATCGATTACCAGAGATTGTTGACCCGATAAGGGTTGTACCCGAATATCCCTGGCACCTCTGACTGTTCTCATGATTCGTGCCAGCTGTTCGGACAATAGGCGCAGTTGCTCGAGGTCGTCGCCAAAAATCTTAACAGCAACTTGTGAACGCACGCCTGTAATCATTTCATCAACGCGCTGCGCGATTGGCTGAGAGACGACAATACTGACGCCGGGCAATGTTGACAATACTTTACGAACGTCTTCATCCACTTCATCCTGAGTACGCCCTGAATCCGGGTCCAGTGTGATAATAGGATCCGATTCATGTGGGCCGGCAGGGTCGGATGGCTCTTTGCCGCGCCCCAGTCTGGAAACTGCGCTCTCGACTCCCGGTACGGTGGCGATACGTTTCATTGCCTCGATTTCTATTTTTATTGAGTTCTCCAGTGAAATAGAAGGTGCCCTAATAATGACCGGCGTCAGTGCGCCTTCCTTTAAAATCGGGATGAACGAAGTTCCCAAAAATGGAAATAACATGAAGGAAGAAACCAGCAAACCAATTGCTACGAGGATAGTAGTTTTTTCGTGCGTTAGCGCCTTGTTCAATAAATTCTGATACCGTTTTTTGAGAAACGCGATAACCGGCGTGTCATGATCGGCGCCGCCCTTGAGGCCATAGGCGCAAAGTACAGGGGATAACGTAAGCGAAATAATTAATGAAACCGCTAGTGCAATAGCGATCGTATAGGCTAGCGGACTGAAAGTTTTGCCTTCCATTCCTTCCAGTGTCATCAAAGGAAGGAACACCAGAATAATAATACAAATGCCGAATATTAGAGGCACACCGATTTCTACTACTGCATCCCGTATAACCAGCAGTCTTTCTTTTAAGGTAGTGCCAGCATGTCCCAAACGGTGGTAGACATTTTCTACTACGACGACAGTTGTATCTACAATGAGCCCGATGGCAATTGCCAGTCCTCCCAGTGACATCAGGTTGGCTGAGATACCCTGATGATTCATTATCATGAAGGTAATAAGTGGTGCGACAATCAATGTTGCAACAACAATCAGACTGGAGCGCACATCGCCCAGAAAAATAAACAGTACGATAATTACCAGAATAATGCCTTCAATCAATACATTGGTTACCGTCCATAACGCTGCATCGACCAGGTCAGAACGATCGTAGAATGGGACAATTTGCAGTCCACCGGGCAACAGGCCGCGTTCATTTATTTCAGAGACTTTTTCCTGAACTCTTGCTACGATTTCCTTGGCGTTACCGCCCATCAACATCATGACAATGCCGCCGGTTGATTCCGTGTAACCGCCTTTAATCAATGCACCCTGACGAACTCGACCGCCAAATTCCACCTCAGCGACATCGCGGACAAAGACGGGAATGCCATCGATTTCTCTGAGCACAATGTTTCGGATGTCATTGAGGGTGGAAATCAATCCATTCGTTCGAATCAGGTATTGTTCCGCGTGCAATTCCAGGATATTTCCGCTGGCATTTGCATTGTTGTTAGCCAGGGCACTGTCAACGTCGGACAATGTCAGGTCGTAATGACGTAATCTTTCCGGATTGACCAGTACCTGGTATTGTTTCTCGTGACCGCCTAATGAATTTATTCCGGCAACTCCCGGAATTGAGCGTAACATGGGCTGAACAACCCAGTCCTGAATTGTTCGGCGTTCCATCAATTCTTCCACGGTTAATTCCCGTGTGCCGTCATCAGGGTGATCCAGTGTGTATTGATATATTTCACCTAATCCTGTAGTTACAGGCCCCAGTTCGGCTACTACCCCTTCGGGTAACTGCTCAACTACGCCAATGTATCGCTCCATAACGAGCTGCCGCGCAAAATAGACATCTGTGTCATCGGTGAATACGAGCGTAATAATGGTTAACCCGCTTTTGTTCAGAGAACGCATCTCAACCAGGCCGGGCAGTCCTGTCATGGCGATTTCCACTGGGATTGTTATCAGTCGCTCGATTTCCTCCGCGCTGCGGCCTTCTACACGTGCGGCAACGATAACCTGTACATTGGTAACATCTGGAAAAGCATCGACTGAAAGTTTCGTGGCTGCCCGTAAACCGAAAGCAACCAAAATAAGTGCAATAATAACGACAAGAAGCCGCTGCTTAAGCATGACCTGGACAATGGATGACAACATGAGTTATTCCTTTCTATCGAGCTTGCGTTCGCTATCTATATGGAAAGCACCATCAATTACAATATGTTGTCCGACTGAAAGTCCCGAAATGACAGGACGCAAATTACCGACTTCCGGCCCCAACTCAACCGGCACGCGTAAATAGGTATAGTTGCCCCTGTCCAGATAAACATAATCTTTATTTAATTCACGTACAACCGCCGATTCAGGTATTACAAGCTGTTCTTGCGGGGTTTCTATGATGCGCATGGATGCCAGCATTGCAGGTTTGAGTCTGCGGTCCTGATTCTCAACGACAGTTCTTACCATGACTGTTCTTGTTTGGGGATTGACTGTATCGGAAACATATATAATCAGGGCGTCTAATACGATGTTTCCAAGTGCCGGTACCTGAATTTCAACATGCTGACCGGCCATTACATTACTGGCAATGTGCTCCGGTACGTCACCTACTGCCCAGACAGTCGATAAATCAGCGACTTTGAAAAGCTGGTCAGATGGTTGTACCACTTGACCGGCTACCACGTTTCGTTCAATGATTGTGCCGCTTTGGGGAGACGAGATGCCGACAGAAGGGAGTATCTGTCCGCGCTTGACCAAGTCATTGACTGCGTTCTCATATACGCCCAACAGGCGTAACTGGTCCTTTGCCGCGCTGAGCTCGGCCCGCGAGACCTGTAATTCGGCTTCTCTGCGCTGCAGTTCTGCTGTGCCAATTACATCGGCGTCGAGAAGCAGTTTTGCCCGCTTTGCTGCGCGTTCATTTAAAACCGTCATAGAGTGCGCACGAAGATACGCCAATTGGGCGGTGGTTAACTCAGGGCTTGATAGCTTGGCAAGTGTTGTGCCAGCATCAACACTGTCCCCTAATTCGACGTTTACTTCGACTATACGCCCGGTGACGTTAGAACCGACGCGGATTAATTGTTGCTCATTGACCTTGATCTGACTGGGCACCTGAATTTTATCCGCAAGACTAGTCAGGCTGAGTACTTCGGTTTTAATACCTTCAGCCATTGCTTCAGTAAGTGTAATAATGTTTGTGTTATCGGGCTCATCGGCATCAGACTGCTCTGGTGGCTTTTTATTATCTATATTGCTGGCATCCTCCCCATTACTGCAAGCAACGGTAAGAAAGAGAACAAACAGAGAATAAATTGTTAAACGGATTGGTGATTTCATTCGATGAAATGCTCCTTGGGATAATGGGCGCGTAGTCGGTCTATTTCAGCAGCAGCAGACTGTAATTCAAAACGGGCTTGTAACAAATCACCGAGCACACCTCTCAACACGCGTTGAGTATCCAGTACTTCGATAAAACCGCGTTCACCAAGTCGGTAAGCCGTCTGTGCTATATTCAGTGCCAGTTCCGCCTCTGTAACGATACCACCTTCAAACATTTCTACCCTGCGGCGTGCGATTTCTTTTGCTTGCCAGGCGGATTCCAGTTGCTGACCGATTTCAAAGCGTCGATAATCAAGCGTGTTGCGAATACGTGCCGAATCATAAATGGCATTGTCTATTTCGCCGCGTCGGCGATAGAATAACGGAATTTCAAGGCTGACCCCGGCAGTGTTCGACATAAACTGGCGGTCCTGAAAATTAGTAAACAGAACACTCACGGAAGGTAAAACGGATGCTTTCTGCTGATCAATGCGCAGATTGGCGCTGTCTTGTTCAGCCTCCAGGCGCTGGATATCAGGGTTGACTTGTACAATCTCCTGGCGCAGTTGCTCCAGCGGCGGAAATTCTACGGGATCGCTCAGCGATGCATTGATTGTAAAGTTGCTTTGTAACGCTCCTGCGGTCAGTTGTATCAATGCAACCCTTGCGCGCTCCGCATTCAACATTGCAGCTTCCATACGGTTTTCCGCGCTGAGCACCTCGGTTTCAGCACGAATGAGTTCAAAACGAGCGGTTTCTCCAACATCAACGCTGACTTTGATGCGTCGGTATATTTCTTTCATCAAATCATAAATGCTCGTTTCCATCTGCGCCTCTTCCTGGCGTAGCAATAATTCATAGGCGCGAATACGCAGCTGAGCAGCTAAATCGGCACGAACCTGATTCAGATTCGCCTGTCTTGCTTCAACAAGCGCTTCGGCTGAGCCGATGCGTGCAGATCGCAGAAAAGGATTCTCAATCGGTTGACTGACTTTGACTTCACGTTGGTTGTCAGACGGACCTGTGACCGAAGCTGGTAACCGCTTGCTTTGTGGACCGGCCTCAACACTGACTTTGGGATTCGGAAACGCCCGTGCGCTGATTACATCTGCCTCGGCCATATCAATCTGTGAGCGCGCAGCCTGAACCAGCCCATTAGCCTGCAATCCCAGCTTCTGCAGTTCCATAATGGTCCAGGTGGATAATTGCTGGGCGGATAACGGTGTCGTAAGAGGTACTAGAAAAAGGCAGAACAAAAATTGCCGCAATAAAAAGGTCTGCATGGTCTGCATAAGGCCTTTAGGGTGAGTATAGTATTAATGAATAGTTAAGAAATGTAAATGTTACGGTTCGGTTGCGATGCTTTTGGAATTCTATCACTTACAAATCGTTTGGGATGTTGATCTTCATTTAATAGATGATATCGCACTATCGGGATTTATCAGCACTGAATTAGTACTGTTTTTTCTGATTAGTTTTGAAGATAGCATGTTATTGCCTATAAGTGTGTCAGGTGAAGATTCCTGCCGATGATAGTTGAAAAAACCTGAATGTTACCTGAATGACCGACAGATGCAAATTTGATCCGTTTAAACAATAACAACAAAGCAGAGAGGTTACCCGATGTTTGGGGGAGTGCAATCGATATTGCCTGATTCATGGTCTTGTTCAAGCAAACAATGTTGCAAAAGCAGCGGAAAGTCAACATATGGTTGCTTCATTGATTCTGAACCAAAATGGCCTTCGCCAGACATTACAACCAAAGTGCCTCCAAGAGTTTTTCGCATAAACTCCCCTTGTTCATGCCCACAGTCCCAGGGGTCATTGTCGGAATGAACAAAAGTCAGCATGCGGCTATTTGCCCTAATGGTATCAACACAAAATCCTGCCGGATATGTTGTATCATTCGGTGGTGTCCCGTGAAGCGGTTTAATATATCCAGCAACAGAAACTGTGTGTTTCGCGGTAAAACCGCTTTGGGAAAGCAGCCTTAAAATTAATGGCCCGCCTGCTGAATGGCCAATCATCAGATCAAAATTGCGGCAGGACGTTTGATTTTTGACTTCTTCAACCCATTTATCCAACTCATCGAAGTCTGAACAGTCGATGAGTGAAGGCGTCCATACATCAAATTTATGCTTTTCCAATTGTGTTTTCAGCCAGGGAATCCAGAAGCTTTTACTTGAACCACCAAGGCCGTGAAAGATAGCAGCTTTTTTTCTCATGATTACCTTTTTAATCATCAACCGGATCAAAAAGAGTAACACAATTACCGCAAAACGCTATGCACATTGTTACTCTCATCATCTCATTTGCCTGTAGCGGAATTCATATTGAATAGTCAACTTATTGCTTATTGAATCTGTTTTAGCGATTTGACAAAAAAACATCCATTAATGCTTTAAAGAGAGTGCTTGAAATTTTGTTATATTTGATGAAGGTTAGTTTATGAAATATCAAGAGCGAGCTATAATTAAAATTTTCCGAAAAAATTCATGAATCGCTTTTTATTCCCATTGCCTTTTCTGGCTGTGTTACTGCTGTCAATATTTTCTGTAGCAGCTTCTGCTCAGCAACCCGAGATTTCGATTGCAGCCAAAGCGTATATGCTTACGGATTATCAATCCGGTCAGGTACTGGCCAGCCAGAATCCGCACGAACGCGTTGAACCGGCTTCCTTAACCAAACTGATGACGGCTTATATCGTTTTTACAGCGCTGAAGCAGAATCGCATACAACACGATCAGGTAGTGCCTGTTTCAGACAGAGCCTGGCGGATGATCGGGTCGCGCATGTTTATCGAACCTAATAAGACAGTGACAGTTAACGAACTGATTCGAGGTATGATAGTTCAGTCCGGTAACGACGCATGTATTGCGTTAGCTGAGGTGGTAGCAGGATCCGAGGAAATTTTCGTACAAATGATGAATCAGGAAGCGCAGCGCCTCGGTATGAAAAATACGCATTTTATGAATACCACAGGTTTACCTGACCCAGACCATTACACGTCAGTGCATGATTTAACCTTGCTGGCTGCGGCCATTATTCGCGATTTTCCCGACTTTTACCCATTATATTCATTGAAGGAATATACTTATAACAATATAACGCAGCCAAACCGAAACCGGCTGTTATGGCTGGATCCGCATGTGGATGGAATGAAAACCGGCTGGACGAAATCTGCCGGTTATTGTCTGATTACTTCGGCCAAACGTGATAAAAGGCGCCTGATTTCGGTTGTAATGGGAACAAAATCAGCCAATGCGCGCAGTATGGAAAGTCAGCGGTTGCTGAATTACGGTTTCCAGTTCTACGATACTGTGCATTTATATAAAAAAGGGGAAGTGCTGACTTCGATCGAATTGTGGAAAGGTTCTCAGGATGCGCTGAAAGCAGGTTTTAGCAGCGATGTTTATTTTTCCATACCTAAAGGGCAGGCGGATAATCTAAAAGCTACAATGGAATATAAGCAACCACTGATTGCACCGGTAAGTGCAGGGCAGGTAGTTGGCTCGGTAAAATTTACCTTAAACGGTGAACTGGTGGAAAATTATCCATTGGTTGCGCTGGAAGATGTAGAGCTTGGGAATTTTATCGGCCGCGCATGGGATAGCCTTATGCTGTTGTTTAATTAGCCGTTCTGATGCGTATACAGTTTAGTAATTATAAAGGCCAGGTATGATTTTTCTAAATGGGCAATTTATGCCAATCGAAAAGGCCAGTATCTCTGTGCTGGACCGGGGTTTTATTTTTGGTGATGGTGTGTATGAAGTCATCCCTGTCTATTCGCGTCGACCATTTCGGTTGGATAAACATTTACACCGACTGCAGCACAGTCTGGATGGTATTCGCCTCAGGAATCCTTACACCAGCGAACAATGGAGTGATTTGATAGGGCAGGTTGTAGACAAAAACGCGGGTGACGATCAATCCATATATCTTCACATTACCCGGGGTGTAGCCAAACGTGACCATCCTTTTCCCGATGTGCCACCCACTGTTTTTATGATGAGTAATCCGTTGCTGCCGCCGCAGCCAGAATTGCTGGAAAAAGGGGTAGCAGCGATTACGGCCAGCGATAACCGCTGGATTCGCTGCGATATCAAATCCATTTCACTGCTCCCAAATGTATTGTTACGCCAGATTGCAGTCGATGCAGGTGCTGCAGAAACCATTCTTATTCGGGATGGTTTTCTGACTGAAGGTTCAGCCAGCAATATCTTTGTTGTTAAAGATCAAGTATTGCTGGCACCACCTAAAAGCCATCTGATGCTTCCAGGTATTACGTATGATGTGCTGCTCGAGCTGGTTGCGGAAAATCATGTCATTCATGAAGTGAGGGAAATTTCTGAAGATGAATTATTTTCTGCAGAGGAGATTATGCTAACTTCTTCAACGAGGGAAATTATGGCAGTTACCCGGTTAAATGAGCAACCTGTCGGTACCGGCAGTCCCGGTGCCATATTCAGACAATTACATCAGTTTTATCAGCAGTATAAGGCCACGCATATGCGAGGTGGTTTAACGAGCTGATTTGTATTGGCTTCCTTGCGAGCAATATTGATAGATATGCAAGAAGAATCGTTAATTGAATATCCATGCGATTTTCCGATTAAGATCATGGGAAAATCGAAACATGATTTAGTTCAGGTCGCGCTGGAGATTGTCAAGCAACATGCACCAGATTTTGATGAAAATGCCATGGAAATTCGTACCAGCAAGGGGGGCAACTATCTTAGTATCACCTGTACAATTCGCGCTACATCGCGGCATCAATTAGATCAATTGTATTGCGCATTAACCGATCATCCAATGGTGTCTGTGGTACTGTGAAATGGCGGTCAGCATGCAAGCTGCCTTAAATGCAGAGACACATCGAGGTTCGTGGTTTACCGTGAGGTATATGGGGGTGATCGATTATGAGATTTCGTGGCAGGCGATGAAAGACTTTACAAATACACGAACCTCGCAGACCAGCGATGAAATCTGGCTATTACAGCACCCGGCAGTGTATACACAGGGCATTGCAGGAAAACCCGAACATTTGCTGGCTGACAGTAACATTAATGTGATTAAAACAGATCGGGGAGGTCAGATCACCTATCACGGTCCGGGTCAACTCATCGCTTATCTGCTTTTGGATATCAGGCGACTGAATCTGACTGTACGTGATCTTGTCAGAAGAATGGAAACAGCCGTGATTCATATGTTGAATGAATATCAAATCAAGGCGTATGGCTGTGTCGATATGCCTGGTGTATATGTCGGAGCGGCTAAAATCGCTTCACTGGGATTGAAATTAAAAAAAAGCTATTGTTACCACGGTATTGCATTGAACGTTGATATGGATCTGAAACCGTTCTCGAGAATTAACCCATGTGGATATGCCGGCTTAGCGGTAACGCAGACAAAAGATCAGGGTGTCAAAGATGAACTTGATGTGTTAAGTCGCAAGCTGTCAGAATATTTACAGAAAGAACTTGTTAAATAAATAAAAGGAATTGATATACCGTTATGACTTCTGAAATACGTCAGAAAGGCGTTGATAAAACAGCGCGTAATCCTGTCAAGATTAGTCCGCAAACACGCGATGAGATTTTACGAAAACCATCATGGATTCGTGTGCGTTCGTCAAATAGCCAAAAGTTTAATGAGGTCAAGCGGATTTTGAGAGAACAAAGGCTGCATACGGTTTGTGAGGAAGCGTCATGCCCCAATATCGGTGAGTGCTTTGGCAAGGGTACTGCCACGTTCATGATTTTGGGAGATCTTTGTACGAGGCGATGCCCGTTCTGTGATGTGGCCCATGGTCGGCCCAAACCCCCTGATTCAGAAGAACCGCTACATCTGGCGCAGTCGATTGCAGTATTGAAGTTAAACTATGTTGTGATTACCAGTGTTGATCGTGATGACCTGCGTGATGGCGGTGCGCTGCATTTTGCTGAATGTATTGGTCAAATACGGCGCCATGCGCCACAGACAAAAATTGAGATACTGGTACCTGATTTCAGGGGCAGACTGGACGTTGCACTTGAAAAACTCGCCAGCTGTCCACCGGATGTGTTGAATCACAATCTGGAAACTGTGCCAAGACTGTATAAGCAGTGTCGTCCTGGTGCTGATTACATGCATTCATTGAAACTGCTGAAGAATTTTAAAGATCGTTTTGCAAATATTCCAACCAAATCAGGATTGATGGTGGGTCTTGGTGAAACTGACGAGGAAATTATCGAAGTTATGCGCGATTTGCGTGCGCACAATGTAGAAATGTTGACAATTGGGCAATACCTGCAACCGAGTATAGGACACTTGCCTGTTCATCGCTATGTCAACCCCAAAGGATTTAAAATGTTCGAAGATGCAGCGCTGGACTTGGGTTTTACGCATGCGGCATGCGGACCGTTGGTGCGTTCCAGTTATCATGCCGATCAGCAGGCACATGAAGCTGGCTTTATTTGAATATGTGAATAGGCACTGATAGTTGATCGTTTTTTTGCGCCCAACGCTCAATTGAAACAGTTTTAAATAAGCTTGATCTTTTTTTAAGATTTTGCTAGTCTGAAATTATGTGAAACTAGGGTTCCGGTTTCATGTAATTGTTATCAGAGACAATTACATGAAATGACTGGTTCGAGAGTTTCCGGTCTCATCAATAAATAACGAGACTCCACGGAGGGATAAAAGCCCGGGAGGTGAATCACACATAGCTTATTAATATGTGTGAATACCGAATTAACGCATGGCTTTGTGTTAATTCCCGGCTGATATCGTGATTTAAGGAGTTTCCGTTATGTCAATTTCATCTCAACAAAATCGTTTGACGACTGACGATAAATATCCAGCCTCGGATGTGGATACACTCAACCGCAGCATGAGCGTCTGGCACAGTTTTACCATGGGTTTTGCGGTTGTATCCCCGGTAGTGGGTTTGTACGCCATTATTGGCGTACAGACTGTTGTTACCGGGGGCGGCTGGTTCGCGGCGCTGGCAATATGCCTGGTCATGCAACTGCTGGTGGCGACTGTTTATGCTGAACTGGCTTCGCAGTTTCCAATAGCTGGCGGTGCCTATAAGTGGGCAAGACAACTCGGCGGTGTTACGGCTGGCCAGTATGCGGGTGTTATTTATGTCAGTTCAACCATCGCCATGCTGACGACCACCGCATATACGGGCGGTGTCTGGCTAGCAACCTTTTGGGGCGCACTTGATAACAGCGGTGTTTCCATGGTGATCTGGGGAGCAGTTTTTCTGCTGATTTGCATGGCGCTCAATCTTGCTCATGTCAATATTTTTAAATCATTAATAGCGCTTGGCGTTTACGCAGAGGTGATCGGATCATTTGGTATTGCGCTGTTACTGTTTTTATTTTTTCGGCAGTATGGCTTTACCGAGTTGTTTCAGCATATGGGGACAGGCAGTGCTCCAACAGAAACGGCGGCGTTTCTAGCAGCATTGGCCATTGCAGGATGGGCGTTTATCGGTTTTGATGCCTGTTCTACTACGGCAGAGGAAACGCACCAGCCAAAACGAATGGTACCGCGTGCTATCTTCTTTGCACTAAGCGCCGTCGGTGCCGTTGTATTGTTTAATTCATCCGCATTAATATTGTCTTTTGATCATGAAGTGCTGGCTACTACCAGCAAAACAGCCGATCCTGTCACACCACTGATTGCAAGTAGTTTTGGGGACTGGGTAAGCAAACCGTTTTCGGGTATTGTAATGATCGCTTTTCTCGCATGTGGTGCGTCGGTCGTTAAATACACTTCACGCATTGTTTTCTCAATGTCGCGCGAAGGAAATATGCCGGCATTTCTCAGTCATGTGACGACCGACAGAGTACCGCGCAATGCCGTTCTTTTTACAGTCACCCTTTCCGGCCTGGGATTATTGCTGGGATTGAATGACGGTGCTGTGGCTACAGTGATTGCATTTGGTACTGGCGGGTTGTACGCCATGTTTGCCATGACTACCGGCGTCGGTCTTTTTACCCGCCTGACAGGCCGCTGGAATCCCGCGCTTGGCGAACTTAAACTGGGTGTCTGGGGACTGGTAATCAATTGTGTTGCATTTGTCTGGTCGCTGTTTGAACTTATCAATATAGCCTGGCCGCGCACATACGCAGTTTCAGAGAACGCGCCCTGGTGGCAGCTTTGGGCGATACCACTGGTGCTGGGCAGTATTATGAGTGTGACGACACTGTATATTCTGGTTCAGAAGATTCGCCGGAACTGAGTCCGGGCACAAATCGTTTACATTTGCACTCAGCATCTGAGTGTGTCCATAAACAATTCAAAATCAATATATTATTGAGCTTTGTGTGAAATCAATATTCATCAAGGAGACGGTAATGAATCAAAATCTGGATTTTGTCTGGAAAGAAGTCGTGCCGGGTGGGTGCCACTGGTCCGGCATGGTACGTCGTGGAATGACGCTGCGTTTGACTGACGTAGATGGAGGCGCCAATGCGGCAGCATTGTTTTATAACCAGGAAGAAAGACTGGAACGGTACAACATGGCGGATACACTTAAATCCCAGCATACGTTTTATTTGACTCAGGGTCATGCCTGTCATTCCGATATGGGGCGGATATTTTGTTGTATTACGCAAGACACTGTTGGCTGGCACGATACCGTGTGCGGAATCAGTGATGCGGAACAGGTGCGTAAGCAGTACGGCGTTGCGCGCTACCAGGAGCATCGCAATCGCATGTATCGCAATGGAGTGGATAACATGTTGCTAGAGCTCGGCAAGTGGGGAATGGGGCGGCGTGATATTGTATCCAACATTAATTTCTTCAGTAAGGTAACGGCAAATCATTCAGGAGAATTGACTTTTCATTCCGGAAACAGCAAGGCTGGTGATTATGTAGATCTGAGTTTCGATATGAAAACTCTGGTGGTACTCTCAGCTGCACCGCACCCGCTGAATCCGGCAGATAAATATCAGCCAGGTGCGATTGGTTTGTCATTGTATGTCACGCCAGCCGGTGCTTTTGAAAATTGCAAAAAAATTCCCGAGAATTCACGGGGGTTTCAGAATACACAACGGTTTTACGAATCTGGCGGAGGTGAAGTATGAACGGGCAGAATCAACAAAACAGTCTAACAGAGAGTAACCTGGATCCTGCGCACGCTATCATTGATGAAATCTGTTCGGCCGGAGAACCCTGGGTAAAACAGGTGAAAACCGGTCAGACTTTCCGGATTGTCGATCTGGAAGGCAATCAGGCCGTTGACACGCTATTTTTCAATGTCCATCATGCGCTTGAGCGATACAGCGCCCCTGATACCATACGTGAACAAAACAGGCTCTATCTGACTACCGGAAGCAAGCTATATTCAAATTTCAACAATGTCATGCTGACAATAGTGGCCGATACGTGCGGACGACACGATACGCTCGGCGGTGCCTGTGCAGCAGAAAGCAACACTGTTCGTTATTCTTTGGATAAATATCCCATGCACAGTTGTCGCGATAATTTTTTGCATGCGCTGTCGCATGATCCGTTGTGCGAGCAGCTTGGAATGAGCAAACGTGACTTGCCAAGTAATATCAACTTCTTTATGAATGTGCCAGTTACCGAGGGTGGCAGGCTTGAGTTTGTCGATGGTATCTCTGCGCCCGGTAAGTATGTTGAAATGCGTGCGGAGATGGACGTAATGGTTTTGATCTCAAACTGCCCACAACTCAATAATCCCTGTAATGCCTATAATCCAACGCCTATTCGTCTGTTGATCTGGGATTGACCAATTATATGCAGTGTGCGTATTACCAAAAAAGGAGCTGACAATGTTTGACAAAGTATTGATTGCTAATCGCGGTGCGATTGCCAGTCGCATTATTCGCACCCTACGTCGTATGGGGGTAAACAGCGTCGCTGTCTACACAGAAGCAGATGCATTGTCGCGCCATGTGACTGAAGCGGATGAGGCATATTGCATCGGTGAGGGTGCTGCGGCAGAAAGCTACTTGCGAACAGATAAAATCCTGGCGGTGGCGCAGCAGGTGCATGCGCAAGGAATACATCCGGGGTATGGCTTTTTAAGCGAGAATGCGGATTTTGCTGATCAGTGCACGTCACATCATATCCGCTTTATCGGCCCGACCGCACATCAAATGCGCGTTTTTGGTCTAAAGCACACTGCCCGCGAACTGGCTTTGCAAAATAATGTGCCATTGCTGCCTGGAACCGGCTTGCTGGAAGACTTGGATGAAGCAATGCATGCTGCCGCACATATTGGTTTTCCGGTAATGCTTAAAAGCACCGCCGGTGGTGGCGGTATTGGCATGAGATTGTGCTGGAATGAAAAAGAATTGGTCGATGCCTATGATGCTGTCCGCTACCTGGCGCAGAATAATTTCAGCGATGCTGGTATTTTCCTGGAAAAGTATATTGAAAATGCGCGGCATATCGAGGTTCAGATTTTTGGTGACGGCAGGGGAAAAGTGATTGCATTGGGTGAGCGAGACTGTTCGATGCAGCGACGTAATCAGAAAGTTGTCGAGGAAACGCCTGCACCCAATCTGACGGACGATTTGCGCAAGGCATTAAGCAACGCCGCTATTCGCCTGGGTGAATCCGTCCAGTACCAGTCGGCCGGTACGGTGGAATTCATTGTAGATGGTCACAGCAATGAATTTTATTTTCTTGAGGTCAACACGCGTCTTCAGGTGGAGCACGGCGTTACTGAAATGGTGACCGGGATCGACCTGGTTGAATGGATGATTCGACAGGCATGTGAAGAATTACCGGAACTGGACTCGATCGACATTAGAACCAAGGGTGCAGCAATTCAGGCGCGGATTTATGCAGAGAATCCTGCGCAGAATTTTCAGCCATCCAGCGGAATGCTAACTGCGGTTCAGTTTCCATCTGTCGCGCGTGTCGAGACCTGGGTGGACAGCGGAACCACCGTTACGCCTTTTTATGATCCGATGCTGGCAAAAGTGATTGTGCACGCAGCGACACGTGAGCAAGCGGTCGATGGTTTAATTCATGCGTTGGAGCAAACTGTGTTGCAGGGTATCGAAACCAATCGTGAATACCTGCTGCAGGTTATCAATAGCACTGCGTTTCGTGGTGGTATCTATGGCACGCGGTATCTAAACGGTTTTCACTATCACGCACAGACAGTCGATATTCTTAGTCCTGGCGTGCAAACCACAATACAGGATTACCCGGGTCGATTAGGATACTGGCATATCGGCGTGCCACCGTCAGGTCCGATGGATGCTCTGGCTTTTCGTCTGGCGAATCAGCTTGTTGGCAATAATAGCGATGCGGCCGGACTTGAAATCACGTTTGCCGGTCCGACAATCCGTATTAACTGCGACAGCGTTATCGCGATTACCGGTGCACCGATAGCAGTCCATCTGGATGGTGAACCACTCTCTCTTTGGCGTTCTCATTCTGTTAAAGCTGGAGCAGTTCTGCAATTTGGTAAAGTTACCAACCACGGTTGCAGGGCTTATCTTGCAGTTCAGTGTGGTTTTCAGGTGGTAGATTATCTTGGTAGCAAATCTACATTTACCTTGGGCCAATTTGGTGGGCATGCGGGGCGTGTGCTTCGCAGTGGCGATGTATTGCAAATTGAGAAAGCAGACAGGTATCAGCCGCGCTATCTGGAGGATGCAAATATTCCACGTTATACGGATCATTGGGTTATTGGTGTGCTGTACGGTCCGCATGGTGCTCCGGATTTTTTTACTGAAAAGGACATGCAAACGTTTTTTACAGCTGAATGGACTGTGCATCATAATTCCAATCGTACGGGTATACGTTTGCTCGGCCCCAAGCCGGAATGGGCGCGGAGTGATGGCGGTGAAGCCGGCCTGCATCCATCCAATATTCATGATAACGCTTATGCGATAGGTGCTGTTGATTTTACCGGAGACATGCCTGTTATTCTGGGGCCGGATGGTCCGAGTCTGGGTGGTTTTGTATGCCCGGCGACGGTGGCACATGCGGAGTTATGGAAACTTGGGCAGTTAAAGCCTGGTGATACAGTTTGTTTTTGTCCTTTGTCGTTGACACAAGCCGAAGCAATGGCGCGCGAGCTGGATGTGTCAGTTGAACAGGTCGATTTTCCTAAGCACATCCTGGTACCGTCTCAACCATTGTTACTTGACAGTCCGGTGATACACAGCATTCCGGAAAGTGATCAGTCGCCGGCAGTCGTTTATCGTCAATCGGGTGATCGCTACCTGCTGATTGAATATGGGCCGGTCGTACTCGATATCAATTTGAGAATGCGTGTGCATGTATTAATGTTGTCGTTGCAGCAAGCTATCGATACTGGCAGGCTTGATGGCATTATTGATTTGACACCAGGCATACGGTCACTTCAAGTGCATTTTGATTCACTGGTTCTGTCTCGTGATAAGCTGCTGTCTAGTCTGATTACAGCAGAAGTCGAATTGCCAGCAATGGATGATCTTGAAATATCGTCACGCGTCGTGCATCTGCCACTGTCATGGGATGACCGGGCTACCAGGCTGGCGATCGCAAAATATATGCAATCTGTACGCAATGACGCACCATGGTGTCCGAGTAATATTGAATTTATCCGACGAATTAACGGGCTTGAAGACATCGAGACCGTACGACATATCGTTTTCGATGCCAGTTATCTTGTACTTGGACTAGGTGATGTATACCTTGGCGCACCAGTGGCAACGCCCGTTGACCCGCGTCATCGCCTGGTAACAACGAAGTATAATCCTGCCAGAACCTGGACCCCGGAGAATGCAGTTGGCATCGGTGGTGCTTATTTATGCGTTTATGGTATGGAAGGGCCTGGCGGCTATCAGTTTGTTGGGCGTACAGTCCAGATGTGGAATCGGTATCGTCAAACAGATGACTTTAAGGATGGCAAGCCCTGGCTGCTCCGTTTTTTCGATCAGATACGTTTTTATCCCGTCAGCGAAAGCGAATTACTTGAAATCCGTAACGACTTTATTACAGGAAAATTTAAACTGCGCATCGAGGAATCCACATTTAGCCTGAAACAATATAATCAATTCCTGCAGCAGAACAATACCTCGATACAGGCGTTTAAAGAAAGCCAGCAGGCCGCATTTGAAGCTGAACGCGAATGCTGGCGTGCTACCGGTCAATCAGAATACTCAAATGAGTTGAATGAAGACAGTCTTGACGAATCCAATGCGCAAAGCGAACTTGATCTTCCGGAAGGCAGTGTAGCTATCGGTTCGCATATTACCGGTACAGTTTGGAAAGTTTTGGTGGAAGAAGGACAGCATGTAACGGTCGGAACACCACTGATTGTTATTGAATCCATGAAAATGGAGTTTACCGTTGAAGCTGTCAGTGATGGAACAGTGCAGCAGATATCTTGTCAGGAAGGTGCGTATGTGACTACCGGGCAGATGCTGGCAATTATTTCGAAATCTGATCAGACTGACTGATGCTGCTTGTGCTGATTTCATACAGGTTTTCGCTTCAATATTATGATCTGCCGTTTCTTCTTTGAAGAGTGGCAGGCGTGTGCCTATGTAAAATATTGTGTCTGATCAGCCAATACTGGCCAGAACGCTGTCAACGTACCAGCTGAGCAGTCAGTTTGTTCGATCGGCAAAAAATTGGCCATGAAAGCGGTAAAATAATGGCGAATAAATTATTGAGAGTGTCAGCAGAAAAAATATTTTTGAAGTTTCATCACTAGTTTTTGTTTCTTGGGGGATATAATCGTTCATGAATGTTATGAAGCTCGGTTATTTCCAATGCAACTTCAATTGGAAAGCCGACTCTTTTACGATCTCTACAGTCGACAAGTAACTTATCGATAAATGGATAGAATTCATCATAGCCCCAGTGTAGTTCGATTTTTTCCGCAACATGCTGATAATGTTTATCGAGCAGTGATTCTTTCTCTCCCAGAAAAACACCAAATTCCTTAAAAAATGTCTTTAATGGCATTGCTTGACGTCTCATAGATTGTTTGTGGTATTTTTTTATTCTAATGATTGTCTGGCGATGATTATTTGTATATTAATGGGATGATTCTGCCGTAAATTTTACATTTGAGAATGCTTTTGCGTAGCTGAGATTCTTTAATGTGTCACGTGACAATGATTGTGCCAAAACATTTTATGGCAGTCAGCCCGGACTGGAAGCTGAGATAGGAAAAGGTATTTTTCATTCATACATGATCGGCTATTTCTAATTCAGTGTGGTTACATTGATTTGCTGCTGTGCTTGTATATGAATGATAAGTAACGTTATTGTCGTTGATAACTCAGTTTGTTAAATAACGATATTCACCAGTCTGCCCGGTACGACGATAATTTTTTTTATTGCAGCGCCTTCAATGAATTTAAAGACTTGTTCATTGTCGAGAGCGGTTTTTTCAATGGTTGCCTGATCTGCTTGTTTTGAAACATGGATTTGTCCACGAAGCTTGCCGTTAACCTGGACTATCAATTTAATTTCATCCTGAATCATCGCAGCCTGGTCGGCCTGGGGCCAGGGCTGGTCGAGCAGCTCTGTACCTGGTTTGAGTTCACGCCAGAGAACATGACAGATATGGGGCACAATTGGAGATAACATCAGTACGATGTTTTCCAGTGACTCCTGCATGACGTTACGGGTTGCAGGGTCGGTATCCTGGATTTTGGCAAGATTGTTCATCAATTCCATTATGGCAGCGATTGCCGTATTGAAGGTGTGGCGTCGTTCCAGATCATCACTGACTTTAGTGATGGTATGGTGCAGTTGGAAACGCAACGCTTTGAGTTCGGTTGAAGCTTCAGCGTTCATGTCTGGATTAACGGGAACAATGCCTTGTCTGACATGATTGTATATCTGCTTCCAGAGACGTCTCAGAAAGCGGTATGCACCATCGACACCTGTGTCCGACCATTCAAGCGTTTGTGTAGGCGGGCTTGCAAACATCATAAACAGTCGCGCCGTGTCTGCACCATATTCCTCGACCAGTTGCTGAGGATCGACACCATTGTTTTTGGATTTTGACATGGTGCCAATTCCGCCGGATTCAACGGGCTGCTGATCAGCATGTAGCAGTGCAGCACTGCGCTTGCCGCTTTCGTCATACTGGATCTCTATTTCGGCGGGATTGAAATAGGATATGCGCCCATTATCATTTTTACGGTAAAAAATTTCGTTGAGCACCATCCCCTGTGTTAGAAGATTGGTAAACGGTTCGTCGATTTTAAGCAAATCCATGTCACGCATGACCTTGCTCCAGAAACGTGAATACAGCAAATGCAAAATCGCATGTTCGATGCCGCCGATATATTGATCGACAGGCAGCCAGTAATTCGCACGTTCATCGGTTATTGTCGAACTCTGATCGGGACAGGTATAACGGGCGTAGTACCATGAAGAATCAACAAAGGTATCCATGGTATCTGTTTCCCGGCGGGCAGCTTTGCCGCACCTGGGGCAAATACATTCATAAAAAGACGGTGTTTTGCCGAGCGGATTGCCAGAGCCATCCGGCACCAGGCCTCTTGGCAGGACGACGGGCAGTTGATCGTCCGGTACCGGAACAGTGCCGCAGGATTCACAGTGTATTAATGGAATAGGACATCCCCAGTAGCGCTGACGTGAGATGCCCCAATCACGCAGACGATATTGTACGCGTTTGTTGCCTAGTCCTTTACCAGTTAATGCGGCTGCAATTGCATCAACAGCGGCCTGGAACTCAAGCCCGGAAAATTCATTCGAGTCAAATGTCATGCCTCGATCGACGTAAGCTTCGGTCAACGGTAGTTGTAGATCCTCATTGACCGGTTTAATAACGGCTTTGATCGGCAAAGCATACTGACTGGCAAATTCAAAGTCTCGTTCATCATGTGCGGGGACTGCCATGACAGCGCCCTCGCCATATCCCATCAGAACGTAGTTTGCGATCCAGATTGGCAGCCGTTTACCGTTGAGGGGATGGATGACGAACAGGCCGGTGTCCATTCCTTTTTTGTCCTGAGTTGCGAGATCGGCTTCCTTGGTCGCTCCCAGTTTGCATTCCTGGATAAAATTATGCAGCGTCAGGTTGTCTTTGGCGGCATGAATTGCAATGGGGTGTTCAGCGGCAATTGCAACGTAAGTTGCGCCCATCAACGTATCCGCGCGGGTAGTGAACACTTTTAGATCCTGCGGCGTTCCGGACGCTGTATCGGCCGGAAAAGTAATGTCGACACCGTGACTTTTGCCAATCCAGTTGGCCTGCATGGTTTTTACACGTTCCGGCCAACCGGGCAGGGTTTCCAGCGCTTCCAGCAGTTCATCGGCATAAGCGGTAATTTTCAGGTAATACATCGGGATTTCGCGCTTTTCAACCGGTGCGCCTGTTCGCCAGCCGCAACCATCAATTACTTGTTCATTGGCAAGAACAGTTTGATCTACCGGATCCCAGTTGACTGTCCCTGTGGTCTGGTATGCAAGACCTTTTTCCAGCATGCGTAAAAACAGCCATTGATTCCAGTGATAGTATTCGGGGTCGCAAGTCGCAAGCTCACGGTCCCAGTCGATACCCAGCCCCAGGCTTTTGAGTTGCATGCGCATGTAGTCAATATTGTCGTAAGTCCACTGCGCAGGAGAAACCTTGTTTTGCATTGCAGCGTTTTCTGCCGGTAGTCCAAAAGCGTCCCACCCCATGGGTTGTAAAACATTGTAACCGCGCATGCGATGGTAACGTGATAACACGTCCCCAATCGTATAGTTGCGTACATGACCCATATGCAGCTTCCCGGATGGATAGGGAAACATTGACAGACAGTAATATTTTGGTTTTTTGGTAGTTTCTTCAGCTTTGAATGCAGCAGACTTTTCCCAAAACTGCTGGGCACTTTTTTCGACTTCCTGAGGGTGATATTTTTCTTGCATGACACGGAAATTATTGCTTTTGAGAAAGTCTTCATTATACCGCGAACTTTCCAGGCAAGACTATGTGACGCGTTATAATCGTTTTGGTAAAGGTATGCGCTGATTTTTTGAGTTTCCACTTTCTGCGAAGACTGATTTTGAAGCGGAGATTTTATTCCTTTTCCTTTATGACGATATTTGCCAGCCTGTTGGCCGATTGTCTGCGGTCTCAAATCAACCCGAAACGAAACCTGTTGTCATATGAATATACCATTGAGTTAAAAACGTTTTCCGGGCATTTCGCATTCGATTAAAAAGCTTGTGGCCAGATACATCCAATTGCATGCTGGCAGGTTTCTTCATTCTCACTATGCGACACAGTTATAAAGAAGGTTAATAGAAGGTTGTATGTCTTTTGCTTTGTGACTGTAGTTAAATATTACAGTTAATGGGCAGTAATTTTTACATATAAAATTATGTTAACGGTATATTGGGAAGGGTTGTTACCGGTGGTTTCTAGAATTGAACAGAAAATACATTTAAAATTATATGCTTAGAGTAGTGACATGACAACTGATTCAGGTGACAGTTTAAAACAATTCCGGTTCAAACTTGTCGATGACAGGGTTGTGGCGTTATTTAAAACCGGGAAAGAGGTTATTCATCAGGAATTGATTGAAAGTCGGGATTCTTGCGAGATCGGCCGCAATCAGGTAGCGCATAGAAAAATCAAATCGAATGAAGCTGAAACAAAGATTTATATTGATGAATCTGGATACGGACTGCACACGTTATTTTCGCAATCCGAGACTGATGACTCGAACAGTTCAGGTAGTAGTGTTGACAGTTTGTCCAGTAGTAATTTTGATACTTTGCAAAGTAGCAATGGGCGCAAATCATTTGAGTTTGAAATAACCAATGGCGCAATAGTTCGTGTGTTCGAAGTCAAGGACGAACATCTGGAGCGTGATCCGATTGAGGTAAATGAAATTTACATATTTGATGGCAGAAGTGTCATTCGCATCGAGAGAGAGTTGTTAGGCTTGGAAATTCAGCGTTTTTCAGATAACGACGAGGACGGGCGTTTTCAACGTTTCTCCGAGCAGTGGGTGCCTGATTCAGAAAACACTGGTAGTGCCGGGCCCGTTATAGAGCAACCCTTGATGTATTATTTTACAGATGGTAGTGACCTCATTGCTGTACGAAGTGACGATCCGGTAAGTGGAGGTGGAGGAGCCGATTCCTTTGTAATCCGCTTTGAGTTCGGTCAACCGAATCATTGGTTAATAGAAGACTTTCATTCAATTGAAGATGACCGACTAGTTTTCGACACAGGTGTAGGCTTGACGTCAAAAGCGCATTTGGCCGGTTTTGTGACGGAGCTGTCTTATGATGGACAAAATTTCTTTGTAGATTTTTCATCTGAAGCCACAATCACATTGACAGGTGTGACACCTGCATCAATAAGTTGGGATTATGTTGACGTATTAAGCTAGTACTTTCAACTTGATATTGCCAAATATTAAAGTATTCTCTCAATATATGCTACCAACATATTGAGAGATCAGATGAAGAAAAGATATATTGTTCGTTTAACTGAAGAAG
>NZ_FOIA01000075.1 GCF_900111605.1 Nitrosomonas marina
TTGCCGTCAGGCAGTGGTGG
Source organism: Nitrosomonas marina (assembly GCF_900111605.1). GTDB lineage: Bacteria > Pseudomonadota > Gammaproteobacteria > Burkholderiales > Nitrosomonadaceae > Nitrosomonas > Nitrosomonas marina_A. The sequence continues at coordinate 21 of NZ_FOIA01000075.1, forward strand.
AATGCGAAATGCAAAAAATTCATGCCACCAAATTGGAACAAAAATAGCGATTCTGAGTGTGAGCGGATTAAGACTACGTAACAAAAGGAAAAAACATAGAGCGACTAGCTAAAACAGGCTAAAAATTATTAGCCTGGAGGAGTAAGCTCGCTCTAAACTCTAGTGTTTTGAGTTGCTTTCTATTTATAAACAAATTACCTGGCAATAATGACAAGTAGAGAATAAATAAACTGTTGATTTATCGTGTTATGTATTGTTAAATTACAGCCATCTCTTACCCACTATCAGGAGTGTTTCATGAACAAGAATGAATTGATTGAAGCAATAGCAACACGTTCTAACACTACTAAAGCACAAACCGCTACTATGCTCAACGGAATGCTTGAAGTTCTTCAACAATCATTAGCTGCAGGTAATAATGTTCAGTTAGTGGGATTCGGTACTTTTTCAGTAACGGAACGCGCAAGTCGTGAAGGGCGCAACCCGGCAACCGGCAAAACCATGACCATCCCTGCCAAGAAGGTCGTCAAATTCAAGCCAGGCAAAGCTTTATCAGAAGCTGCCGCGGCTCGTTCAGCCAAAACTGGGAAGCCAGTTAAATCAAACGTGAAAGCAAAGAAGAAATAAATTTGAGAAACTCAGGGAATCAAGAATGGATCACAAAATTCCCTGGGCGAGTTGATTTGACTTACTCATTTTCGCAGGTTTGAGCTCCCTACAATTTATGTATCGACCAGATAACCATACGGCTTTAGCGAATCAATGATCTGGACGGTATATATACTGGAATGTGCTGACGGAAGTCTTTACACCGGTATAACCAAAGATTTGACGCGTCGAATTACAGAACATGAAATCGGGAAAGGCGCTCGCTATACTGCAGGCCGTGGCCCATTTCGGCTTGTATATCAGGAATTGCACAAAAACAGATCAGATGCGACGAAAAGGGAAGCCGCAGTAAAATCAATGACTCGTGCTGGGAAACTGGAATTGATTTCGGGTGCTGCATAAAGGTATTTCAGTTGCTAACTAGTTCTCATCCATAAACACCTGTTTTTCTGATTCTTGGCTGCATGGTGATTTCCTAAAGTCCGGCTAAAAACTGTAGAAACAGTCATTTTTCTCGTTTTTCCCTTCGAGCCATCGAGTTGTCCCATTTTTGCCATTTTTGAGACGAACGCAACCATCATGCACTACATCTGTATCGCCAATTGCCTAGTTTAAATCGACAGCCGTGCAAATTTCTGGAGGTTATAAGCCAGTACGGATGACATCACATATGCTTTGAAATGATCCAGTCCTTTCCAGGTGCAACGATTCAGTCCGAATGCCCGCTTCAGCGTCGAGATATTGCCCTCGATTCCGGCCCGGAATCGCTTGAGTTTTCTGTAAATCCCTTCGCTCCCGGTCATGGCTTCGACCGTCATGCCACGTTTTTTTGGTAAGCCCACAGCCTTGATCCCCAGTTCTTTTGCCGCATCAATATTCGCCGTACTGGCATAGCCAGCATCTGCCGCCACCCGATTCGGTAGTTTTCCATACACATCATCCAGGCGCTTGATCATCGACAAAAAACGGGCGCTGTCCGCAGGATTCCCAGACTCGATCACCGTATCCAAAATCATACCGTGCTTGCCGCTGCTGAAGTTGATCTTATGACCATATTGCACCTGGCGCTTGTCCTTGACGATAATGTCTGTATGTGGCTCGAACAAACTGACTATTTTTTCTTCCGCAGGCAAACTCTCACCTTTGATCACCCTGCGTTCAGCCTGATCAATGATGCGCTCAACCAGTGGAATAATATGTTCCGCCTGCAACACCCAGTCCAGCCATTCCTTGTGCGACAGTAAGGTCCCCTTGACGGCGCCTAATGTTTTGCGCGTGTACTTAATGAGCTTCTTGTAATGCGTTTGCCGTATCGAAGCACCCTTGCAATTTCTGATCGCGGTCACCTGTTTCTTCACCACCCGCTGATGACAGGTATATCTCAGTTCCAAACAACGTTGCCGTGCATCTTTCATCATCCGATCCATAACCCGGGCCGCGTCACCCAACAAACTGCTGTCCCATGGCACATGAATCGGGCTGTCCGTCACTGTGCTGTCGATGCGCACGCCTTTGGCGCATTCAATCCCGGCGTCCAGCGCACCACTAACAAGCAATTGATTGATGCGCTCCCATGTTTCTGCACGTATCAGACTGATTACTCCCTGTAAGGCTGATGCCTTCG
>NZ_FOIA01000007.1 GCF_900111605.1 Nitrosomonas marina
CAAGCTTGTGCTGAAGGAAGACGGCTGGGATGAATGGGACGAAGATGACGATGACGACTACGATGATGATGACGAGGACGACGACGATTATTAATAAATTGTCGTAATCTACAACAACAATCAACAAAATAGCAATTCTGAAACCATTATTCACTTTTACCTGGTTTCAGAATTGCCTTGACGTTTGCTATGCCATGACGTCTGCTACGTGGAAATGCAAAAATATAAATTCAGCGGGTTGGTTTAAATGTACCAGTAACTTAGCGTTCTGATAGTTTTCCACCTCTCTGTGTTGTTTGTTGGAAACGCAAAAAATTGCCTAATTCACCCAAATATTTTGCTGGCGAAATACCCAGCCAATTTGCTCATACAAAATCCTGTGTCAAAAGAATTGCCGAGTAAAAAGGAACATGTAGGCAAGCTAGGCTATAGCTATCGCCGTAAAATTCATGAACGATTTATAGAATCCATATTATTTCTGTCTGCATTGCTTTCCGTAGTCATCATGATGGCTATAATTGTGATGCTGGTGAAGGAATCGGTTGTTTTCTTTAAACATGTGTCGATATGGGAATTTCTGACCGATACACAATGGACGCCATTATTTGACGATGCACATTATGGTATTTTGCCGCTAGTAGCGGGTACTGTTGTTAGTTCAGTGGTTGCACTGCTGGTAGCATTACCATTAGGTACAATTATTGCAATTTATCTTTCTGAATTTGCACCTTTTGCAGTGCGCGAGGTTGCCAAGCCGTTTCTGGAGTTGCTGGGTGGTATTCCTACAGTAGTATATGGGTATTTTGCATTGTTGTTTGTAACACCTTTGCTGCAGATGATTTTTCCTGAGCTGCCAGGTTTCAGTTTATTATCAGCTGGCTTGGTGATGGGAATAATGATCATTCCGTATGTCAGTTCGATGACGGAAGATGCTATGCGAGCTGTACCGATGCAATTGCGTGAAGGTTCTTATGCGATGGGAGCAACTCGATTTCAGACTGCTATAAGGGTTGTGACGCCCGCAGCATTTTCTGGGATCGCGGCAGCGTATATTCTTGGTATTTCTCGAGCTGTTGGAGAAACGATGGTAGTTGCAATCGCCGCAGGTATGCAACCCAATTTGACCTGGAACCCTATGGAACCAGCAGCAACAATTACAGCATACATAGTACAGGTCAGCTTAGGGGACTTGCCGCATGGCAGTGTAGGGTATCAAACAATATTTGCTGCAGGCCTGACGTTGCTATTAATAACACTGATATTCAATATTATTGGCCATCAACTGCGCAAACGATATCGTGAAATTTATTAAAAATAAATCTGGATTTCTGGATCGCACAAAAGGTGCTAATGAACTGATCGATCTGAGAAAAACAATAAGCAATCATAAACGATGGGATTTGTTGTTTATGATAACTGGAATTATTGCGCTTATGATTGCAATCCTGACTTTTATTGCATTGTTTGCGCAAATGCTAATAGATGGAATGCCAAGATTGTCCTGGGATTTTTTTACCTCTTTTCCATCGCGTCGACCGGAGTCTGCAGGAATACTATCGGCATGGGTTGGAACTACTTTGGTAATGTTGGTAACTGCAGTGTCGGCGGTACCGCTGGGGGTTGGTGCTGGAGTATACCTTGAAGAATATGCGCCCAAAAACCTGTTTACAGAAATAATTGAAATCAATGTGACAAACTTGGCAGGTGTACCATCGATTATTTATGGTTTACTAGCTCTGGGTTTATTTGTTTATCAATTGGGTTTTGGCCAAAGTATTCTGGCAGCAGGTATGGCGCTCGCGCTGCTTATATTGCCGGTAGTGATTGTGGCTACACGTGAAGCGATAAGATCAATACCAATAGCGATACGAGAAGGTGCTTACGCTTTGGGTGCAACGAAATGGCAGACGGTGTCAGATCATTTGTTACCCTATTCCTCTGCAGGAATCTTGACAGGTATTATTATTGGACTTGCACGTGCTATCGGAGAAACAGCACCTATAATCACGATAGGCGCATTAACATTCATTGCTTTTCTACCACCTTCTCCTGTTACAAATGAGTTTCCGTTTATATCGTTTGAGTGGCTTACTGCGCCATTTACAGTAATGCCGATTCAGATGTTTAACTGGGTATCACGACCTGAAGAAGCATTTCAGCTGAACGCGGCGGCAGCCGGGTTGGTATTGGTTGTTATGACATTGACAATGAATGGTTTGGCAATTTATTTGCGTTACCGCATGCGTAAAAACATTAAATGGTAAAAAAATGCAAGAGAATGCAGCGATAAATCGATACAAGTCAGAAGTTAAAAATCTGAGTTTTTATTATGGTACATTTAATGCATTGAAAAATATCGATATGGTTTTGCATGATAAAAAGATCACGGCACTTATTGGGCCATCTGGTTGTGGCAAATCAACATTCTTGAGATGTTATAATCGTATGCATGACTTGTACCCTGGAAACCGCTATGAAGGCGATATTGTATTGTATCCGGATAATGTTAATATTTTATCGCCAAAGGTTGATCCGATTGAAGTCAGAATGCGTATTAGTATGGTCTTCCAAAAACCAAACCCGTTTCCAAAGTCAATATATGAAAATGTTGCTTATGGTTTAAGAGTGAGAGGGATAAAACAGCGGGCTATACTCGATGAAAAAATTGAAGATGCATTGCGAAACGCAGCGTTGTGGAATGAAGTGAAAGATCGCTTAAACCATTTGGCTTTTAACCTTTCCGGTGGACAACAGCAGCGGTTGTGTATTGCCCGTGCACTGGCAACTAATCCTGAAATATTGTTATTTGATGAGCCGACATCAGCATTGGATCCGATAGCGACTGCAAGTATTGAAGAATTAATTGCTGATCTCAAGGATAAAGTAACAATCTTGATTGTGACGCATAATATGCAGCAAGCCGCTAGAGTGTCTGATTACACGGCATTTATGTACCTTGGTGAGCTGATAGAATTTGGTGAAACAGATGATATATTTATCAAACCGAAAAATAAGCAGACTGAAGATTATATAACAGGTCGGTTTGGATAATAGAAGTGTTTATTAGTTATATGACTTCTTAGTCCCCCCAAAAAAACGAACTACGTTGCTCTTTTTTGAAACCTGCGCAGACTACATACCTGATCGCCTATCCATGTTGTCTTAAGCAATAACATTGACTCGTCAGCAAATCAGAGGTAGCATCGCCCATTTTGAGTAAGCAAGGAATACAAAATGCGAGAGAAGCTGGTTGCTGGTAACTGGAAAATGAATGGTAACCTAAAAGAAAGCGTTTCGCTATTAAATGCGCTGGTTACAGATATTTCCACAATAGGAAGCAATACCAGCTATGCGGTGTGCGTCCCATATCCATATTTGGCAGTGGCTCAATCGACGCTGAAAAATACGACTATTAAATGGGGTGCACAGAACGTCAGTCAACATGAAAGTGGTGCTTTCACGGGCGAAGTCTCGGCAATCATGCTGAATGATTTTGAATGTACGTACGTCATAGTGGGGCATTCAGAAAGAAGAATGCTCTTTGGAGAGAGCAATCAAGTAGTTGCTGAAAAGTATCTTGCTGCACAAAAAGCGGGGCTGGTGCCGATTTTATGTGTGGGTGAAACGCTTGAACAACGTGACTCTGATATTACTGAGCAAGTCATTTATGAGCAGTTAAATACAGTAATGACAGTGGCTGGAGTTGATTCGTTCCGAAATGCCGTAATCGCATATGAGCCTGTCTGGGCGATTGGAACAGGAAAAACTGCAACTCCACAACAAGCGCAGGATATACATCATTTTATTCGGCAGAGCATAGTAAAACAAAATGCAGAAGTGGCTTCTGGGCTTACGATTTTATATGGTGGCAGTGTGAAGGCAAATAATGCTGCAGAATTGTTTGCAATGCCAGATATTGATGGCGGATTGATTGGTGGTGCATCGTTGATTGCCGAAGAATTTATCGCCATTTGCAGTGCAATAAGTAGTTAAAATAATTTGGAGTTAAACTTTGGAAACCTTGGTTTGGTCAATTCATGTTATATTGGCGGTAGTATTAATTGTTCTGGTGCTGCTGCAGCAAGGCAAAGGCGCGGATATGGGAGCAGCATTTGGCAGCGGCTCAGCGGGAAGCCTGTTTGGTGCTAGTGGTTCTGCAACGTTCTTAAGCAGAACCACCGGGATAGTTGCGACAATGTTTTTCATTACGAGTCTGAGTCTGACATATCTTTCGATGAATCAAGCTGAAGATCTTGGAATTATGGGTGCGTTTGGTGAAATCGAAGAACAAAAGGATAGCGCATTACCAGAAGATTCGGTCGAAGCAAAACCAGAAATAGATGAAATTGTGGTGCCAAGTGTAACTGAAGCAGAACGTGCTTTGAAAGCAGATCAGATACCCGATTAATAATTTAGGGTTTTATCAGAACCGTTGGCAAAGGTTCAAAGTTAGCCGCCGACGTGGTGGAACTGGTAGACACGCCGTCTTGAGGGGGCGGTGGCGAAAGCCGTGCGAGTTCGATTCTCGCCGTCGGCACCATACAGTTACAATTTAAATGCTAATAAAGAGCTTGTGGACGTATTTCATTAGCCAAATTAAAGGCGTCTATTGATTTACGAATAAACTAAAATAGAAATGCTTGAAAATTATTTCCCAATTTTGTTATTTTTAATTGTTGGTTTTGTTGTGGGTGCCGGATGTATGATCGGTGGATGGTTGCTTGCGCCAAATCGGCCTGATAAAGAAAAATTGTCAGCATATGAGTGTGGTTTTGAGGCGTTTGAAGATGCACGCATGAAGTTTGATGTGCGCTATTACCTTGTTGCGATATTGTTTATATTGTTTGACTTGGAAATTGCATTTTTATTTCCATGGGCAATAGTGCTTGATGAGATTGGGTTATTCGGCTTTGTCGCGATGATGGTATTCCTTGGTATTTTGGTAGTGGGTTTTATCTACGAATGGGTGCGGGGCGCACTGGAGTGGGATTAATAATATGAGTATTGAGGGTGCATTAGAAAAAGGATTTGTTACAACGAGTCTTGATTCTGTAATTAACTGGGGTCGAACAGGATCTATGTGGCCAATGACATTTGGTTTGGCTTGCTGTGCGGTAGAGATGATGCAGACCGGAGCTTCCCGCTACGATCTGGATCGTTTCGGAGTGGTTTTTCGTCCAAGTCCAAGGCAATCGGATGTAATGATCGTAGCCGGCACTTTATGCAATAAAATGGCTCCGGCATTGAGAAAAGTTTATGATCAAATGGCAGAGCCGCGCTGGGTGATTTCAATGGGGTCATGTGCCAATGGCGGAGGATATTATCATTACTCTTACTCAGTTGTTCGTGGTTGTGATCGTATTGTGCCGGTTGATATCTATGTGCCAGGTTGTCCACCAACTGCAGAGGCGCTGTTGTATGGCATCATTCAATTGCAAAACAAGATAAAACGCACAAACACGATTGCTCGGTCATAAGTATATGAATAATAATAAAATAGAATATCTGACTGAGAGGCTGGAGAAAATTCTGGCAGATAGATTGGTCAGCTTGCATCGACTTTTCGATGAACTGACAATCGTAGTTCAGGCAAATCATGTGCACTCGGTCAGCGAAATTTTACGTGACCACCAGGACCTGGGTTTTGACACTCTGATAGATCTCTGTGGAATGGATTATTTAACCTATGGTGATGAGACAAATGCATTGGGACAATCTGATGGCAGACGCTTTGCTGTAGTCTATCATTTGTTGTCCGTAGATCTTAATCAGCGTTTGCGTATGAAGGTATTCGCGCAAGATAGTGAATTGCCGGTAGTGGATTCAGTTACTGATATTTGGCCGGTAGCGAACTGGTTTGAACGAGAAGCATTCGATCTATTCGGGATCGTATTTGCGGGACATTCAGATCTTAGAAGAATACTAACCGATTATGGGTTTGTCGGTAATCCGTTTCGTAAGGATTTTCCAATTTCAGGCTATGTGGAAATGCGTTACGATGAAGATCAGAAACGTGTTGTTTACCAGCCTGTCAGCATAGAACCACGAGAAATAACACCACTTGTAATCCGTGAGCAAAATTATGGCGACAGCCATGCAGATTAGTATCGGGCTCGCTTAATTAACGATCAGATTTTTAAATCAAAATATGGCGGAAATAAGAAATTACACCATGAATTTTGGACCGCAACACCCGGCAGCGCATGGGGTGTTGCGTTTGGTCCTGGAGTTAGATGGAGAAGTAGTTCGGCGTGCAGACCCGCATATTGGCCTATTGCATCGTGCCACTGAAAAACTCGCGGAAAATAAAACATATTTGCAGTCAGTTCCATATATGGATCGATTGGACTATGTGTCAATGATGGTCAATGAACATGCCTATGTCATGGCTATCGAAAAATTGCTGCAGATAGAGGTACCGGTACGGGCACAGTATATACGGGTGATGTTTGATGAAATAACACGTATATTAAATCATTTGCTGTGGATTGGCGCGCATGCACTTGATGTCGGAGCGATGACCATGTTTCTTTATGCATTCCGGGAACGAGAAGATCTGATGGATTGCTATGAAGCAGTTTCCGGTGCGAGATTGCATGCTGCCTATTATCGGCCAGGTGGCGTATATAGAGACCTTCCCGATACAATGCCTAGATACCAGTCTTCAGCCATTCACAGCGATAAGCAGACGCAACAAAGAAATCAAAACAGAGAAGGATCCTTGCTTGATTTCATAGAAGATTTTACCGAGCGTTTTCCAACTTATGTGGATGAATACGAAACATTGCTGACAGATAATCGCATTTGGAAGCAGCGACTTGTGGATGTTGGCGTGGTCTCGCCTGAACGCGCAAAAGCACTCGGCTTTACAGGACCGATGTTGCGTGGGTCTGGTGTGGAATGGGATCTGAGAAAAAAACAACCTTATGAAGTTTATGACCAGGTGGATTTCGATATTCCTGTAGGTGTCAATGGTGACTGTTATGATCGCTATTTAGTGCGTATGGAAGAATTTCGCCAGTCCAATCGAATAATTAAACAATGTGTTGACTGGTTGCGGAAGAATCCGGGTCCGGTGATAATCGATAATCATAAAGTTGCTCCGCCATCGCGTATTAACATGAAGCAAAATATGGAGGAAATGATTCATCATTTCAAACTTTTTTCGGAAGGATTTCATGTGCCTCCGGGGGAGGCTTATGTAGGTGTTGAACATCCCAAAGGTGAATTCGGAATATATTTAGTTTCCAACGGTGCCAACAAACCCTATCGATTGAAAATTAGAGCACCGGGTTTTGCGCATTTGGCTGCGCTCGATGAGATGTCTCGTGGGCATATGATTGCAGACGTGGTGGCAATCATTGGGACACAGGATATTGTATTTGGTGAAATAGATAGATAAGAAAAATGTTAAGTGCTGAATCCCTGAAAAAAATTGACCATGAGATAGCGAAGTATCCAGTCGATCAAAAGCAATCTGCAGTTATGTCTGCCTTGGCGATTGCGCAAGACGAAAAAGGTTGGCTGGCTAACGAGACAATGAATTTCATCGCGGATTATTTGGATATGCCAGCTATTGCTGTGTATGAGGTGGCTACATTTTACAACATGTATAATCTCGAGCCTTTGGGTCAGCACAAGATAACCGTTTGCACAAATTTGCCATGTGCGTTGTCAGGTGGAAATAACGCGGCCGAATACCTAAAACAGAAATTGGGTATTGGATTTAATGAAACAACGCCAGATGGAAAATTTACTTTAAAAGAAGGTGAGTGTATGGGGGCGTGTGGCGATGCACCTGTTATGCTGGTTAATAATAAGCGTATGTGCAGCTTCATGTCTAACGAAAAAATAGATGAGATGTTGGAGGAAATGCGTAAATGAAAACGTATCCGCTAACACTACTTAACGGTGTTGATCCATCAGATTCCGAGAACTGGCGTCTGAAAAGTTATGAAAAACGAGATGGATATGCGGCGCTGAGAAAAATTTTGTCACAGAATATAACTCCCGAAGCGATTATAGAAGAGGTCAAGGTGTCCGCTCTACGTGGGCGCGGTGGCGCCGGATTTCCGACGGGCTTGAAATGGAGTTTCATGCCTAAGGATTATCAGGGAGATAAATATATCGTATGTAATTCGGATGAGGGTGAACCCGGTACATTTAAGGATCGAGATATTTTGCGTTATAACCCGCATATTCTGATTGAAGGGATGATCATCGCAGCATATGCGATGGGTGCAAAAGCCGGCTATAATTACATTCACGGCGAGATTTGGGATACTTACGAACGGATGGAGGAAGCTGTCGATGAGGCAAGGGCGGCAGGATATCTCGGTGAAAATATCTTAGGTTCTTCTTTTAGCTTCCAACTGTACAATCATCACGGATACGGTGCATATATTTGTGGAGAGGAAACGGCGCTTCTAGAATCTATAGAAGGCAAAAAGGGGCAACCTCGCTTTAAGCCGCCATTCCCAGCAAATTTTGGTTTGTATGGGAAACCGACAACGATAAACAACACAGAGACTTTTGCATCCGTTCCCTGGATCATTCGCAATGGCGGTGAACAATATCTGAAACTGGGCAAACCAAATAATGGCGGTACAAAGATATTTTCAGTTTCCGGGCATGTGAACAAACCCGGAAATTACGAAATTCCGCTGGGTACACCATTTGCAGAGCTGCTGGAGTTGGCCGGAGGGATGCGTGGTGGCCGCAAACTGAAGGGTTGCATACCCGGAGGATCGTCGATGCCGGTTTTGCCGGGTGAGATTATGATGGAAACAGATATGGATTATGATTCCATTGCTAAGGCGGGGTCAATGCTGGGATCCGGAGCCGTCATAATTATGGATGAAACGACATGTATGGTGAGAGCTCTTGAGCGATTATCTTATTTTTACTTTGAGGAATCCTGTGGTCAGTGCACTCCCTGTCGTGAAGGAACAGGCTGGCTCTATCGCATCATAAATCGTATTGAACATGGAAAGGGGCGTCAAGAAGATATTGATCTGCTTGACGATATAGCTGACAACATACAGGGAAGGACAATTTGTGCGCTTGGTGATGCAGCAGCCATGCCGGTTCGAGCCATGATTCAGCATTTCAGAGATGAGTTTGTATATCATATTGAACATAAGAAGTGCATGGTGTGAGTAAGTGAGTGTTTGATTTGCAAACCAAATAAATTTGCTTCGCATTATTTAACACGAATTTTTAAACAAAGAATTTTAGCCGATGGTCAATATTGAAATCGACGGTAAAACTGTTTCCGTCCCTAAAGGCAGCACCATTATGGATGGTGCCAAAGAGATCGGAATTTATATCCCGCATTTTTGTTATCACAAAAAATTGTCGATAGCGGCAAATTGCCGGATGTGTTTGGTTCAGGTAGAAAAAGCACCCAAGCCATTACCAGCTTGTGCTACGCCAGTTATGGATGGTATGAAAGTGTATACCCATTCTAAGCAGGCAGTGACTGCACAAAAGGGCGTCATGGAGTTTTTGTTGATCAACCATCCCCTGGATTGTCCGATTTGTGATCAAGGCGGCGAATGCCAACTGCAAGATCTTGCGGTCGGTTATGGTTCGAGTGGATCACGTTATCAGGAAGCGAAGCGGGTGGTTACCAATAAAAATCTGGGGCCACTGATTTCTACTGATATGACTCGATGCATTCACTGTACGCGATGCGTGCGTTTTGGCCAAGAAATCGCAGGCATTATGGAACTTGGGATGGCTGGCCGTGGTGAGCATTCAGAAATTTTGGCTTTTGTTGGTAAAACAGTTGATTCAGAATTATCAGGTAATGTAATAGATTTATGCCCTGTGGGTGCTTTAGTCAGTAAACCCTTTCGCTATACTGCTCGTACATGGGAGTTGTCACGTAGAAAATCGATAAGTCCGCACTGTGGTTTGGGATCGAATTTAGTTGTGCAGGTAAAACAGAACCGTGTTATGCGAGTACTTCCTCGAGATAACGAAGCGATTAATGAATGTTGGCTTTCAGACAAGGATCGTTTTGCCTATGAAGGTTTAAATTCAGAAGATAGATTAACGCGGCCGATGATCAAACAGGATGGAGTTTGGCGGGAATGTGGCTGGCAGGAAGCGCTTGAATTTGCAGCAAACAATATACTGATGATCAAAGAAAAATATGGTGCTCAAGGACTAGGTGCACTTGGCTCAGCGCATAGTACAACAGAGGAGTTATATCTGCTGCAAAAATTGATGCGTGAACTTGGAAGTGGCAATATTGATCACCGATTACGTCAATCAGATTTCAGCGCTGATAAGCAATTGCATGGTATTCCATGGTTAGGTACGAGTATTGCGGAAATATCTGAGCAGAAATCGATTCTGATAGTTGGCAGTACATTAAGAAAAGACCACCCGCTCATTGCACAAAGAATCAGACAGGCGGTAAAAAAAGGTACTGAACTTAATGTTATCAACCCGGTAGATGACGATTTGTTGACTAAAGTCAGCAACAAAATCATTGCTGCTCCGGATATGATTGCGAGAACACTGGCTGGGGTGCTAAAGGAGGTGTCAACGGCGAAGGGCGTTGAATGTCCACACGAGCTCAAAGAGATACTGTCGTCTATTCAAGAAGAAGAAACACCGCAAACTCAAGCCATTGCCTTGAGTTTGATAGAAAATACACCTGCTGCGGTGTACCTAGGGAATTTGGCGCAGCATCATCCGGATTATACGAAGATTCATATTTTATCGAATGCAATTGCTGAAATAACCGGTGCGGCATTTGGAATTTTGGGTGAATCAGCAAATAGTGTAGGTGCATACATGGCTGGCGCCATACCCGATCTAACTGGCTTATCAGCAGCGGTTGGATTATATACAGGAGCACTTGCTGGGCTGAACGCTGCACAAATGCTGGGTGGGGCTGTTGAAAATAAATGTCGTGGTTTTATTCTCATGAACGTGGAACCGGAATTCGATACATATAATGCTCAGCAAGCGATGAACACTATGAAAGCTTCAGATTTCGTAGTGTCTCTGAGCATATACAAGGGAAATGTACATGAATATGCCGATGTCATGTTACCTATCACGCCATTTACTGAAACTTCCGGAACATTTGTCAATACAGAAGGACTCGCCCAGAGTTTCAATGGCGTCGTTACCCCGCTCGGTGAAGCGAGGCCTGCTTGGAAAGTATTGCGAGTATTAGCTAATTTATTGAATTTAAATTACTTTGATTATGAGACGGTTGAGCAAGTTCGTGATGACATTTTTTTAACCGATGTCGACCTGGATAAATATTTAAGCAATAGTGTTAGAGGCTCAGTACTAGACTTTGGTGTTCATCAGGAAGAAATTATTCAGCGTATTGGAGAAATACCTATATACCAAGCTGACCCGATAGTGCGTCGGGCAGATTCCTTGCAGCAGACACGAGATGCGAATTCCATCAAAGCTTGGTTAAATTCCTCTTTAATGGAGACACTTGATGTTAAATCTGGTGACGAAATTCGAATAATACAAGGTGAGGAAGCAGTAAAATTAGAAGCAGCATGTGATGATAGGTTGCCAGCTAATTGTGTTCGCTTACCTGGTGCTCATCCAAAAACATATGCATTAGGCGCACTGTTTGGTGCTGTAACTATAGAAAAACTTTAATGCATTGAGGGTTAGGATTTATTAATGGAATCTATACGTCAGATATTCGAGCAGCTTTTTGGCTATGAATGGGGGGGCATGCTGTATACGCTTGCAACCAATATAACATTTATATCCGCAATTATTGTGCCACTATTGCTAGGAGTTGCATATCTTACATTTGCAGAACGTAAGATCATCGCGTATATGCAGATCCGTGTCGGGCCTAATCGGGTTACCTTTTTTGGCATACCATGGTTGCGGGGTTGGGGGCAACCAATAGCTGATGCGGTGAAAGCGTTAATGAAAGAAATTGTTATTCCGACCGGAGCCAACAAATTTCTTTTTATTCTTGCACCAATACTGACAATTATGCCTGCCCTGGCTGCTTGGGCAGTTGTGCCCTTCTCTGCAGAACTTGTGCTGGCTGATATTAATGCAGGATTGTTGTATATCCTAGCAATGACATCAATGGGAGTTTATGGTGTGATCATAGCCGGTTGGGCATCAAATTCAAAATATGCCTTCCTGGGTGCGATGCGTTCTGCGGCGCAGGTGGTTTCCTATGAGCTTGCGATGGGGTTTGCGCTGGTGTGTGTTCTCATGATGTCTCAAAGCCTGAATCTGGGAGATATCGTTAATGGACAGCAGGGTGATAGCTTGTTGAGCTGGTATCTGATTCCGCTATTTCCTATGTTCCTGGTTTATTTTATTTCGGGTGTAGCTGAAACCAATCGTGCTCCATTTGATGTGGCAGAAGGCGAATCAGAAATAGTAGCCGGCTTTCACGTAGATTATTCGGGTATGGCCTTTACGGTATTTTTTCTTGCTGAATACGCGAATATGATATTGGTTGCTACCCTGACTGCAATCCTGTTTCTGGGTGGTTGGTTACCGCCGTTGGATATTGCTCCACTGAATATGATTCCGGGATTTATCTGGTTGTTATTGAAAATAGCGTTTTTGCTATTCTTTTTTCTTTGGTTTCGCGCTACATTTCCTCGGTATCGCTATGATCAAATTATGAGACTGGGTTGGAAAGTGTTTATTCCAATAACAATTATTTGGATTGTTGTTCTGGGTGGTATCATGCAATTGCCCGAAACTGTTCGCGGTGATTTCCCGCTCAATCTTTGGTTCTAAAAGAGAGCATATTATGAATCGAATCAAAAAATTTTTTAGTACTTTTCTGTTGCTGGAACTGTGGAAGGGCATGATGGTTACAGGGCGTTACTTGTTTAAACCAAAAATAACCGTACATTACCCGGAAGAAAAGACACCTCAATCACCGCGTTTCCGAGGATTGCATGCCTTAAGACGCTATCCGAACGGCGAAGAACGGTGTATAGCCTGTAAATTGTGCGAAGCTGTGTGCCCTGCTTTGGCAATTACAATAGATTCAGAACAACGAGAAGATGGCACAAGACGAACAACAAGATATGATATTGATCTTGCTAAGTGTATCTTTTGTGGGTTCTGTGAGGAATCCTGTCCTGTTGACTCAATTGTGGAAACAAGAATCCTTGAATATCATGGCGAGAAAAGGGGCGACTTGATTTATACAAAAGAAATGTTGCTAGCAATCGGTGACCGCTATGAGGAGCAGATTGCTAAAGACAGAGAATCAGACGCGTCTTATCGCTGAAATGAACGGATAGAAGCTCATGAATTTCCAGGATTTTATATTTTATTTTTTTTCGACAGTATTAATTGCATCAGCATTGGGAGTGATTACTGTTCGTAATCCGGTATATTCGGCGTTGCTGCTGGTCCTGGCATTTGTCACCTGCGCTGGCATCTGGTTGTTGTTGGAAGCGGAGTTTTTAGCCATTACACTTGTGCTTGTGTATGTTGGGGCTGTAATGGTGCTGTTTTTGTTTGTTGTGATGATGCTTGATATAAATTTGGAAAAACTGAAGGAAGGATTCTGGAAGTGGTTCCCTCTTGGCGGTCTTGTGGCGCTGGTGATGGTGGTTGAAATCGCAATGATTATGTTTGGGCAGCATTTTAGCCTTGAAGAAATGCCTGCACCGGAGCCCAAAGCTGCGGATTACAGTAATACCAAAGAATTGGGGCGGTTGTTGTACACTGAGTATGTTTATGCATTTGAACTGGCTGCTGTTTTGTTACTAGTTGCAATGATCGCCGCTATCGCCCTAACTTTGCGTCATCGGGAAGATAAGAAAACATTGGACATCGCCAAACAGGTCAATGTGAAAAAAACGGAACGACTTCGAATTGTTTCTATGCAGGCAGAAAGAAAGAAATAAAAAAACAGATTGTTTGTAAAATTTATTTGAAATAATTTAAGAGGAAAGTCAGCTTGGTTTCGTTGTCTCATTATCTCGTACTTGGTGCGATTTTATTTTCGATCGGAATAGTAGGCATATTTCTCAATAGAAAAAATGTCATCATTATTTTGATGTCAATCGAGTTAATGCTGCTCGCAGTGAATATGAATTTCGTCGCTTTTTCACACTACTTACAGGATATATCAGGGCAGATTTTCGTCTTTTTCATCCTAACAGTCGCCGCGGCTGAAGCTGCTATAGGGTTGGCAATACTGGTCGTATTATTTCGTAATCTAAGAACAATTAATGTAGATGATTTGGATCGTTTGAAGGGCTAGCTTAATTAAGACACGTATCTGAATAATAAAAATAACCGACATTAAGATAAATAGACAGACATGCAGACACTTTATTTACTGGTTCCGCTTGCGCCTTTGGTAGGTGCTGTTGTTGCCGGACTATTTGGCCGTTATATAGGTACGGTTTGGAGTCATCGAATCACTATATCGCTCGTATTTGTATCCTTTCTCGCGTCATTAATTATTTTTCAGGATGTCTTAAGCGGTAACATATTTAATGGAACAGTTTACACTTGGCTTGTAACGGGCGATACAAGCTTCGAAATTGGTTTTTTGATCGACCAGCTATCAGCTACCATGATGGTGGTTGTCAGTTTAGTCTCGCTCATGGTCCACATATATACAATTGGTTATATGCAGGGAGACCCAGGGTATCAACGGTTCTTTAGCTACATCTCCCTATTTACATTTTCGATGATGATGCTGGTCATGTCGAATAACTTTTTGCAGCTCTTTTTTGGTTGGGAAGCTGTTGGATTAGTGTCATATTTGCTGATTGGTTTCTGGTACACGCGTCCAACAGCCACATATGCAAATTTAAAAGCATTTCTTGTCAACAGGGTCGGTGATTTTGGATTCTTGCTGGGGATAGCACTGGTATTAATGCATTTCGGCACATTGGATTATGCAGGTGTTTTTGAGCAGGCACCAGACCTAGCAGAAAAAAGCTTTGAATTTGTTCCTGGCTCTTCATGGCTGGTTATTACCGCAATTTGTATTCTGCTTTTTATAGGTGCGATGGGTAAATCGGCGCAGTTTCCCCTGCATGTGTGGCTACCGGACTCGATGGAGGGTCCAACACCAATTTCTGCATTGATACATGCTGCAACTATGGTGACCGCGGGGATTTTCATGGTAGCTCGTATGTCGCCGTTATTCGAGCTTTCCGATGTGGCGCTTTCTGTCGTACTTGTTGCGGGAGGAATCACAACGCTATTTATGGCATTTGTTGCTGTTGTACAAAATGATATTAAACGGGTTGTTGCTTACTCTACATTATCTCAACTGGGTTATATGACTGTTGCGCTTGGTGCATCAGCATATTCAGCAGCGATATTTCATTTAATGACTCATGCGTTTTTCAAGGCTGTATTGTTTCTTGGTGCTGGATCAGTGATTATTGCGATGCATCATGAACAGAATATGGAAAAAATGGGAGGGTTAAAGAAATACATGCCTATTACATACTGGACGATGTTCATTGCTGCATTAGCCAGTGCTGGTGTGCCTGGGTTTTCCGGTTTCTTTTCAAAAGACGCTATTATAGAAGCGGTTGCATTTGCTGATATTCCATATGCTGGGTTTGCTTATTTCTGTGTGCTGGCAACGGTATTTGTTACTGCGTTATATACTTTCAGGTTACTTTTCATGACATTTCACGGTAAACCGAGAATGGATGAACATACCAAGTCACATTTGCACGAATCCCCTTGGGTAGTGACGCTACCGTTGGTGGTATTAGCTATACCAACTGTCGGTGCAGGCTGGTTTATCGGTCCAATCGTGTTCGGAGATTATTTTGATAATGTTATTTACGTACTTCCAGAGCATGCAGCGATGGAAAAATTGGGAGCCGAGTTTACCGGAATAGGTGGAATGATGCTGCATGCACTAGTGACGGCACCATTCTGGTTATCGCTTGCCGGTATTCTGACTGCATGGTACTTGTATACGATCAGAACAGATATTCCAGCCAAAATAAAGACAATATTTGGTCCTGTTTATACGATCCTGGATAAAAAATATTACATTGATGAACTGTATTCTTGGTTGTTTGCAGGTGGTGCACGCGCACTGGGCTCCGGGTTATGGAAAATAGGGGATATTAAATTAATTGACGGATTAATCGTTAATGGATCGGCAAAACTGATTGCTGGACTTGCTGTTCTAGCAAAACGTTTTCAAACCGGATACATCTATCATTATGCTTTCACCATGATTGTCGGTATCTTTGCTATTCTAACCATATGGTTATATTAAGTCCATGAATTAACGATTGATTTCTTTCCAAAAAACGCAACAAATAACTCTAACAAATAGAACGGAAATGACATGCTGTTTGGTTTCCCGCTTTTAAGTCTGATTATATGGTTACCAATCCTCGTTGGCATCGCAATCCTTGCGACGGGCGGTGATCGCAATGCACAACTGGCCCGCTGGATAGCGCTAACAGGTTCAATTTTGGGCTTTTTAATCGCCCTTCCACTCTACACCGGATTTGATCCAGCAACTAGTGCGATGCAATTTGTTGAAAATCATGTCTGGTTTGAACGTCTGAACGTATACTACCATATCGGCGTTGATGGCATATCCATGCCGTTAATTCTATTAAACTGTTTTACAACGCCTTTAGTTGTCATAGCAGGTTGGCGAGTCATACAGGAACGTGTATCCCAATACATGGGGGCATTTCTGATAATGTCGGGTATTGTAAACGGCGTATTTGCGTCTATGGATGCGGTATTGTTTTATGTTTTCTGGGAAGCATCACTGATACCGATGTTTTTGATTATCGGTATATGGGGCGGTCCTAACAGGGTTTATGCAGCCATCAAATTTTTCTTGTATACCCTGCTTGGTTCGCTGCTGATGTTAATCGCCTTCATTTATCTTTATCAGTCGTCGGGAGGCAGCTTCTCCATTATTGATTATCACCAATTGCCAATACCGCTAAGTGCACAGATTCTGATATTTGTAGCATTCCTGCTGGCATTTGCTGTAAAAGTACCTATGTGGCCAGTGCATACATGGTTGCCAGATGCGCACGTGGAAGCGCCAACCGGTGGCTCTGTGGTGCTGGCAGCCATTATGTTGAAGCTGGGCGGTTATGGTTTTTTAAGATTTTCGTTACCGATCGCCCCTGATGCTAGCCATTATCTGGCTGAAATGATGATTGCACTATCATTAGTTGCTGTGGTGTATATCGGTCTTGTTGCGTTGATGCAGGCTGACATGAAAAAATTGATCGCATACTCATCGATTGCACATATGGGTTTTGTGACGCTTGGATTATTTTTATTTAATGCTTATGGAATAGAAGGCGCCATGGTGCAGATGATTTCCCATGGGTTTATATCTGGGGCCATGTTCTTATGTGTTGGTGTTTTATACGATAGATTGCATTCCAGACAGATTGCCGATTATGGGGGTGTCGTTAATAAAATGCCTGCTTTTGCAGCTTTCTTTATGCTGTTTGCGATGGCAAATGCAGGTCTCCCGGGAACCAGTGGGTTCGTCGGTGAATTTATGGTGATTATGGGTGCAGTGAAGGTAAATTTTTGGTATGCATTTCTTGCGGCAACCACGCTGATTTTTGGTGCAGCTTATACATTATGGATGTATAAGCGCGTAATCTTCGGTGCTGTAGCCAGTCCGGCAGTGGAAGGATTGCGCGATTTGTCCAAACGCGAGTTTGCGCTGTTAGCCATTTTAGCCATAGCGGTTTTGTGGCTTGGCGTGTATCCATTTCCATTGACCGATGTCATGCATGTTACTGTCGATAATCTCCTGGATCATATTAGTAACAGTAAATTGTAGTGCTTTATAAGAATAATAAATTTCTCGAGAAGAGGATGAATTATATATGAATTTTTTACCACCTGATTTTACACCAGCTTATTCTGAAATTTTTTTACTGATCATGGTATGCGTGATAATGCTGGCAGATCTTGCAACTGGTGAAAAAAAACGTTACATCACTTATTACCTTGCACAGGTTGCGTTAATTGGGTGCGGATTGTTGACGTTTGTCTCATTCTCAACAGAGACAATTTACACATTCTCAGGAATGTTTGTTGACGATAGTATGGCTGACATTCTCAAAATAATGGTTTATGTCACTGTGTCGGCTGTCCTGATTTATTCGTATACCTATGTGAGTGAACGTGGAATTTTAACAGGTGAATTTTTCAGCCTAATTCTCTTTGCTACGCTTGGAATGATGGTCATGATTTCGGCCAGTCATTTCTTGACGCTTTATATAGGGCTGGAATTGCTGTCTTTGTCGCTATATGCGCTGGTTGCGTTACGTCGTGATTCCTTTGCGGCAACAGAGGCAGCCATGAAATTTTTCGTTCTTGGAGCCTTGGCCTCAGGTTTCCTACTCTATGGTATGTCTATGGTTTACGGTGCAACCGGCTCATTACATATCCTAAACATATCAGAAGCCATACAAGATGGCGTGGGAAATCATGAAGTTCTTGTTATCGGTCTTGTCTTTATAGTTGCAGGCATCAGCTTCAAACTGAGTGCAGCTCCGTTTCATATGTGGGCCCCTGACGTCTACGAAGGTGCGCCAACCGCAATCACTTTGTTTATCGGTTCAGCTCCGAAACTGGCAGCATTTGCTTTTGTGATGCGCCTGCTCATAGAGGGAATGGGCGCGATGGTAGCTGACTGGCAAGGAATGCTTGTGATACTTGCTGTATTGTCAATGGCAATTGGAAATATAGTGGCAATAGCGCAAACAAATATTAAACGAATGCTGGCATATTCTACTATCTCGCATATGGGTTTTCTGATTCTGGGATTTATTAGCGCAGACTGGAATGGATATAGTGCTTCACTCTTTTATGTGATTACATATGTATTGATGACACTGGGAATTTTTGCAATGATAATGATCCTGTCACGCAGTGGTTTTGAGGCGGAAAAGATCAGCGATTTTAAGGGACTAAATAAAAGAAATGCATGGTATGCGTTGATGACTATGATTCTTATGTTTTCATTGGCAGGCATTCCGCCCATGGTAGGTTTTTATGCCAAACTGGCAGTATTACAAGCCGTCGTAAATGCTGGATTTGTCTGGCTTGCAGTTGCTGCAGTTATTTTCTCCCTGATTGGTGCATTTTATTATTTACGCATAGTTAAGTTTATGTATTTCGATGCGCCAGAAACGGAAGAGCCACTAACAGTTAAAGGCGACGTAAAATTGCTGATCAGTGCAAACTGTCTAGCAGTTCTTGTACTCGGTATTTTTCCCCAGTCGCTGATGGGATTGAGTCTTTACGCCATTCAGAATTCAATGTGACAGAAATTAGTTGACATCAATCATAGACATTAAAATTCATATTTCTGCATTTGTATCGATTTCTGTTGCTAATCCCCAAGCGTTTGCTATCTCTAGCGCGTCGACTCAATTCAATCGTTTCAAATAAAGAACTGCATCCTGCATATGCTTGAAATAAAGGAATTTATCCCCATTCTTTTTCAATTGATAGTTTGAAGGAGAGAACTGTGCAAACGGAAACAACAAAAGAACATCTGAACTTTCAGGCGGAGGCCAAACAATTACTCAAACTGATGATTCATTCCTTATACAGCAATAAGGAGATATTTTTACGGGAATTGATTTCCAATGCATCAGATGCGACCGATAAACTGAGATTTGAGGGTTTAACCGATGCCGCGCTGTATGAGTCTGATTCTGATTTGAAAATTCAGGTCAATTATGATGTTGATACCCGCTCGATAACTGTCACAGATAACGGTATTGGTATGTCTCGACAGGAGGTCATTGATCACATAGGTACTATAGCTAAATCGGGCACACGGGAGTTTTTTGAATCACTAACTGGTGATCAAGCCAAAGATGCACACTTGATAGGCCAGTTTGGTGTGGGCTTTTATTCAGCGTTTATAGTTGCAGACAAAGTAACGATCAATACACGGCGCGCTGGTCTGACGAGTGAACATGGGGTGCGATGGGAATCCAGCGGTGAGGGTGATTATAGCCTTGAGACGATTCATAAGGAAACACGTGGAACCGAGATTATTCTCCATTTGCGTGAGGGAGAAGATGATCTGTTAAATGGTATGCGGTTACGCAATATTATTCGTAAATACTCGGATCACATTACCTTGCCGATTCTGATGAAAAAGGAAGAATGGTCGGATGAAGACAAGAAAAATAAAATAATTGACGAAGACGAGACCATTAATCAGGCGAGCGCATTGTGGGCGCGACCTAAGAATGAAATATCTGTGGAGCAATATCATGAGTTTTATAAGCATGTCGCGCATGATTTCGAGCCGCCATTGACATATGTGCATGCCCGTGTTGAAGGGCGACAGGAATATACACAATTGCTCTATATTCCCTCACGCGCGCCATTCGATCTGTTCGACAGGGAACACCGTCATGGTATTAAACTCTATGTACAGCGTGTTTTCATCATGGATGATGCAGAAAAACTGATGCCCAATTATCTGCGTTTTGTTCGTGGGGTTATAGATTCAAACAGTTTGCCATTAAATGTATCGCGCGAAATATTGCAGGAGTCAAAAGATATCGAGGCAATCAGAGCAGGCTCTATCAAGAAGGTATTGGGAATGATAGAAGATCTTGCCAAAGGCGAGTCTGATGAAGAAAAAGACAAGTTCAGCACATTTTATCGAGAATTTGGGCAAGTCCTAAAAGAAGGTGTGGGTGAGGATTTTACCAATCGGGACCGGATTGCCAGATTGCTTCGCTTTGTAACAACTGCCAGTGAATCGGATGAGCCTGGAGTTTCCCTTGAAGATTATATAGGCCGCATGAAAGAAGGGCAGGAAAAAATATATTTTATTACTGCTGATACTCTCAGAGCAGCTAAAAGCAGTCCCCACTTGGAAGTGTTTCGAAAAAAAGGAATAGAAGTATTGTTGCTTGCAGACAGAGTTGATGAATGGCTCGTCAGTCATTTGACTGAGTTCGACAGTAAACAATTGCAGTCTGTAGCCAAAGGTGGCTTAGACCTTGGCAATCTTGAGGATGAAGCTGAAAAAGAGGAGCAAAAAAAAGAAGCAAATGAATATCAAGAACTCGTCGAACGAATGAAAAAAACACTGGAAGGTAAGGTGAAGGACGTTCGCGTGACGCTACGTTTGACCGAGTCTCCTGCTTGTCTGGTTGCTGATACATATGATATGGGTGGTAATCTGGAGCGCCTGCTGAAACAGGCTGGACAGAAAATAAATCATACCAAGCCTATTCTTGAAATTAATCCGCATCATCCAATGCTAAAGCGCCTTAAAACGGAAAACAGTCATTTTGATGACTGGAGTCACATTCTTTTCGATCAAGCATTGTTGGCCGAAGGCGGTCAACCGGATGATCCGGCCATTTTCGTAAAAAGACTCAATGACTTGTTGTTATCGGCAACTTTGAGTGGACGCTAGAACAGTTAAACCAGCCCGTATTTGAATATAAGCTTCCTTCAGGTTGCACGATGCCTGCTGGAGGCTTATTGATTAAATCAGCTTTGGAGCGATCTGAGTTATAGATGGTATCTTATGGATGATAATGCCAAGGCTATTTAAACTGGAACAAGCAGGCACTAGCAGTAGATGCTTGCGTCACGTAAAACAATTCTACATATTCACATAATTCCTATTCATAACCGTTGCTCATAACACTTGTGGACACCTGTTGAAAAATGTTTGGTGTGGAGATGATACGTTTGCTCTCTTCCTCGCTTTGTTTTCTTCATGTTTTGTAGCGAAGTAACACAGGTGCAACTTTAGAACAATTCCAAAGTCTATAGGGTTTAGGTTAGAAATACTATTTTTCGCATTTCAGAAAAATAGAATAAAAATAGTGAATAAATCCATAAATCATCAGAAAGTCACTACAGTTGTCTGCTCCTATCAGGCCAAGATACTTGCGCCTTTTGCGGTACTCGGTATACGCACGGAAGAAGACTGGCTGACGGAAATCGATTATCTGCCGCTAAATTCACCGCTCAAAGCGCCGATAACACCATTAGCAAAAGAGGTATGCGCACAATTGGCAGCGTATCTGGCCGATCCACGTTATTCGTTCGATCTTTCATTACATGTCAGTGGGACTGTACATCAACAGCGCGTGTGGGAGAAAATTCAACAGGTTCCTAGTGGCCAGACCTGCAGTTACTCAGAGATTGCAGCAACGATTCATTCGGCACCAAGGGCTGTTGGACAGGCATGCGGCGCTAATAAAATTCCAATTGTTATACCTTGCCATAGGGTTGTCGCAAAAAATGGTGGTTTAGGAGGTTTTATGAATGCCAAGGAAGGAGAACCATTGGAAATAAAACGATGGTTGTTACAGCATGAGAGTATCTGAACAGAACGCAGAAATACTCGATGAATTTTTCGATGTATTATGGTTAGAGGACGGTCTTTCTCGCAATACATTGCAAAGTTATCGAAACGATTTGCAGCTTTTTGCTGATTGGCTTTACAAACATTCTCATTCAAAGCGCGAATCGCTGATAGATGCTACGCATGCTGATTTGCTTGATTTTCTGGCTGCCAGAGTATCGGCCAAAGTGAAAGCGAGTACAACAAGCAGGGAATTGTCGAGTCTGAAAAGATTTTATAGGTATTTATTGCGCCAGGGAAAAATTCAGATTGATCCGAGCCTGAATATTGCAACACCCAAACTGCTGAGAAATCTACCGGAAAGCCTGACAGAAACCGAAGTTGAGCAGCTGTTGAATGCGCCCAACTTGAACAGTTCTTTGGGGCTGCGGGACAGAGCTATGCTCGAAGTGTTGTATGCCAGTGGGTTGCGGGTCTCAGAACTTATCAACTTGAAGTATTCACAGGTCAGTCAGGACATGGGTATCGTCCGGGTAATGGGGAAAGGGAGGAAAGAACGGCTGACTCCGTTGGGTGAAGAATCACTCGATTGGTTAAACCGATACACACGCCAATCGAGACCTCTATTACTTCAAGGGATAGTGACAGATACAGTTTTCGTTACGTCACGCGGTGGTGCCATGACTCGCCAGGCATTCTGGTACTTGATCAAACGGCATGCACAAACGGTAGGAATAAAGAAACATCTTTCACCGCATACACTGAGACATGCATTTGCCACACACTTGCTCAATCATGGCGCTGATTTACGAGTGGTGCAGCTATTACTCGGTCATGCAGACATTTCGACGACACAAATCTATACGCACATTGCCAGAGAACGTCTAAAGCAACTGCACAGCAAGCATCATCCACGAGGGTAAAAACGTAAATTACACTATAACGTGAAAGTGATGATCAATCGAACAGAGAGTAAAGTTAAAAATGCCGCGGTTACTCTTCTCTGCGCAACTGTGGAAACAGAATAACATCGCGAATGCTTGGGCTGTCTGTGAATAACATTACCAGTCGGTCTATACCGATACCTTCCCCAGCTGTGGGTGGTAGACCATATTCCAAGGCACGTATATAGTCGGAATCATAATGCATGGCCTCGTGGTCACCTGCTTCTTTTGCCTTGGCCTGCGCCATAAACCTTCTCGCCTGGTCGTCAGGATCATTTAATTCTGAGAAGCCGTTGGCGATTTCACGGCCCGCAATATAGAGTTCGAATCGATCTGTGATATCCGGATTGGCGTTACTGCGACGGGCCAACGGAGAGACTTCGGCAGGATAATCAATGATAAATATTGGCTCGAACAACAAATGTTCAGTTGTCTCGTCAAACAGCGATAACTGCAAACCGCCTATACCGTCATTAGGATTATAGTGAATACCGAGTTGAGTCAAACGTTCAGTCAAAAAATCGCGACTTGACAACTGTTTCTCTGTGTACTCCGGATGAAATGTCATGATGGCCTGGGTGATGGTCATTCGCTTGAAAGGTTTACTGAAATCAATAATCTGCTGTTGATATTGCAGTGATGTGGTTCCCAATACGGTTTCTGCCACGAAACGCAGCATGTCTTCAGTGAAATCCATCAGATAGGTATAGTCCTGATAAGCTTCATAGAATTCAAGCATGGTGAATTCGGGATTATGCCGTGTGGAAATACCTTCATTTCTGAAATTACGGTTGATTTCGAAAACTTTTTCCATGCCACCGACAACAAGGCGTTTAAGATATAATTCGGGTGCTACTCGAAGATACAATGCCATATCGAGTGCGTTATGATGTGTGGAGAAAGGACGCGCTGTTGCTCCACCAGGTATCGGGTGCATCATCGGCGTTTCCACCTCCAGATATTCGTGTTTGACAAGAAAATCACGAATGGTCTGGATAATCTTGGACCGCAAAGTAAACACTTTCCGAGTTTCTTCGTTTGTAATCAGGTCGAGGTAACGTTGCCGGTATTTTTGCTCTTGGTCGGTAAGGCCATGAAATTTTTCCGGCAACGGGCGTAAGGATTTTGTCAGCAACTGCAAATCGGTAACCCGTATAGATAGCTCGCCTGTTTTGGTTTTAAACAGCGTACCTTCGGCGCCTAGAATGTCACCAAGATCATAGTGCTTGAATGCTGCATGGACGGCTTCACCGGTATGATCGTTCGAGATATATAACTGGATGCGTCCACTCATATCCTGGATGGTTGCAAAACTAGCTTTACCCATAACCCGTTTGAGTACCATGCGGCCAGCAACTTTTGCCTTGATTGCTTGTTCATCAAAAGATTCTTTCGATTGTTCGCCATACTGCGTGTGCAATGCTGCTGCAAGATTTTCACGCCGGTATGTATTTGGAAACGCGTTGCCGTTTTGCCGCAATGCCTCGAGCTTGGCGCGACGCTCGGATACGATCTGGTTTTCATCGTGCTGAGACTGAACGGATGGTTTTTCCTGTGACATGTTTGGTTCGTTTTGTATTGTTGCTCATTGGGTAGTTAAGGGGAAGTATTATACGCAAAACGGTCGGGCTTTCGCAGTAAACTGCGATCTGTATTCGCCAGCTATAAAAAAATTTGAATTTTTTTCTAAACAATAAGGCTGTGTGGCTTAATATATAGATGATCATTCATGCTCGCAGAATGATATACTCGCTCGGAAAAATAAACGAACATTATCTTTCGATTGAGAAATCATACTATTAAATATTTAATTGCAATTTTTCTGGGTGTACTGACTGTACCCGGTTTTGCGCCCTTTTATTTGTTTCCATTGCCCGTGATAACACTGGCTTTTTTGTTTTATCTTTGGCGTGATGCTTCTTCTGCGACTCGGGTGTTTGCATTAGGCTTTTGGTATGGTATGGGTTTGTTTGGCGCCGGTGTTACCTGGTTGTATGTCAGTCTGCATGATTTTGGTGCCATGCCGCCAGCTATTGCTATTTTTGCGCTGGTGTTGCTGTGTGCTTATTTGTCATTTTTTCCTGCGGTTACAGGCTGGGTAACTGTTCGAATGAGCCGAAATGAACCATACGCCTGGATAATGATCGTTGCGGCAATCTGGGTACTGATGGAATGGTTGCGTGGAACCTTGTTTACCGGCTTTCCCTGGTTAGCACTCGGCTATTCTCAGGTTCCCGCGAGTCCGTTGGCCGGATTCGCTCCGATTATGGGTGTTTATGGCGTTACTCTGATATTGGTTTTAAGCGCCGCACTACTCAGTTTTTTGATTCAAAGGGGTAAAGTCGTCTGGCGCCTTGGTGCGTTTTTCGGAGGAATCTGGTTAATCGGATTCAGTATGCAGTTTATCAGCTGGACTGAACCTGTTGGTAAACCAGTCTCTGTTAGTTTGTTACAGGGCAATATCGAGCAGGATCTTAAATGGCGCGAGGATCATATAGAAAAAACGATGCATACATACGCACAACTGATACTCGAAAGTAACAGCCGTCTGATAGTAACCCCCGAAATTTCGATACCGCTTTTCAATGATGCAGTGCCACCTGAATATCTGGCTTATCTGGCTAATCATGCAAAAGAAAATAGCGGCGACGTACTCATTGGTCTTGCTGAACACGCGACGAACGGCATTGATACCTATTACAACAGTATGTTCAGTTTCGGAGCTTCACCGGAACAGGTGTATCGTAAACACCATTTGGTTCCGTTTGGAGAGTTTATTCCATTAAAGCCGGTATTTGGCTGGATAATTGATGTGTTGCAAATTCCGCTATCAGACTTTTCGCGTGGCAGTTCCGATCAGCAGCCGTTGCAGCTGGCCGGACAGCAGGTTGGTGTTAATATCTGTTACGAAGATGTTTTCGGGGAAGAAATTATCAAGCAGTTGCCACAGGCAACGCTGCTGGTGAATGTCAGTAATGATGCATGGTTTGGTCGATCTATCGGTCCGCATCAGCATTTGCAGATATCGCAAATGCGTGCTCTGGAAACCGGGCGTTACATGTTGCGTGCAACCAATACGGGCTTAACGGCCATTATTGATGAACAAGGCAGTATTTTGGAGCAGATACCTGTTTTTACCACAGCAGGCCTTCATGGAAGTGCTCAGGGGTTTACCGGAGCAACACCTTATGTAAAGCTGGGAAATTACTTTGTACTGGTGTTGGCCGGTATTTTACTTGGAGCCGCCTGGATCGTATCGCACCGAACTGGACGCAATATCTAGATTAAGTTTTACGTAGCTGCTGATTGCTGATCCAAGGCTAAAATAGGTGCGCTTTCAGTATCGAACGACTTCGACAATCTTAACAATCACCTGTGTATTTTCCTGTTGAATAACTGGTAATTCGTGGCTTCAGTTTGAACAGGCCATCTCATTCAGAACGTCTGAATCAGCAAATTTCTCCCTTAACATATTCAACACTCGCGCTTGAAT
Source organism: Nitrosomonas marina (assembly GCF_900111605.1). Classification (GTDB taxonomy): domain Bacteria; phylum Pseudomonadota; class Gammaproteobacteria; order Burkholderiales; family Nitrosomonadaceae; genus Nitrosomonas; species Nitrosomonas marina_A. The sequence goes on from NZ_FOIA01000007.1 coordinate 26,774, forward strand.
CTCGCCGTCGATCCAGGCTTCCACCGGTAATGCCCATATCCTGTCTTTTACAAATTTCTGACATTGAATCGCTTCTTCTTCCAACATAATAATTACTTCTGCATCAAAAGCTGAAAAATCCTGTTCCACAAAGCGGTGATCATCGGTGACAGATTGCATTTTGCCCTTGAGGCCATTTTGCTGTAATTGGTTGGCTAACCATTGTGTATTTCCGTATGTAGCAAAAGCCTGTACTGATTTGTCCTTTAGATCTGAGACTGGATGTCGAACATTGGGACTGGATAAATTGTAGACCATGTTACCAACAAGCTTCATATGATAAGTTGGTGCCCAATCGCTGGTATCGAAACGCAATTTTCGTGGACTGTTGATTACTACAGCATCAACACTGTGTAAACGTTTTAAACCGGCGCGTAACGGGCCGGCGGGTAACATTAATCCATTTCCAAAGCTGGTTTCATTAAAATCGGCAACGGCAATTTCAAAATCACGCTCCAGGCGCGGGTATTGCAATCCAAAGGTGCAGATGATGATGTTACAGTCAGGGTGTGCTTGCAGCAGTGCCTTAGCAACATCGGCGGGATTATTGCCGGCCCAGACAGGGCAGGTATGTTCTAAACGTTTTCCCAGCAGCAGTGCCTTGCTGCGTACCCTGGCATGCTCACTCAGTTTTGCTATGGCCTCAGGTTGGCCGGGCCGATCAGGGTCTCCCTGAGTGACGATACCGGGTGACAAGCCCCGTCCCTGCAACATTTCGACAAGCCATAACACCAGCGGTGTCTTACCGCCATCGTCAATTGTAATACTGTCGACAACAATCACCGGGACAGGAAGCTTTACCAAAGGAAAAAAATCCAGCCAATAACATAACCTGCGTATTTTAAAAAATAAATTTAATAACAGGCTCAGTGGCCAAAGTAATAGATGCAATGGTGTAACACGATGCCAGTACAAATCTGACAGTTTCATGACAACCCTCCGTAAGCTATAATACTTACAATTACTTAGAAAAATTTTATAATATTTTTCTGGTGTTAAATGTGAAAATTCTCACACGGATTTTGTGAATAATGCAAGCTGCTTTTATTTGGTTATATATTCGATAGGTGAAAATTACAATCTTAACCAAACCATTAGACACATCAAACTGATCAAACGTTTTAATTAGTTTGGAAAAATTATATAAGTACTTAGGGCGCTGAGCTTGAATAGTTAATCGACCGAGCTTCGGGTATGAGATCCAATTGGGTTTTCAGCATAGCATGTGCTGAAAATTAATCATCCAGCGTAAATACTGATAACGACGTGATTCAGTTTTGATTATTTTTGAAAAAATTGATCAATCCATTGGTGGAGACGTCATGCGTTGAAACCGGTCCACTCTGCTCAAGTTCGGGAAGAATTTTGTTGCTGAGTTGTTTTCCCAATTCAACGCCCCATTGATCAAATGGATTGATGTTCCAGATGACGCTTTGAACAAAAACTTTATGTTCATACATTGCAATCAATGTACCCAGGGTTCTGGGAGTCAGCTTCTTATACAAAATGGAGGTTGTCGGACGATTCCCGGGAAAAGTTTTATGCGGTAGCAGTTTTTCAATATACTCTGATGACAGCCCTTCAGATTCTAGATCATTCCGTACTTCATCTTCATTCTTGCCCCGCATCAGTGCTTCAGTCTGGGCGAAAAAATTTGCAAGTAGTAACAGATGATGGTTGCCGATTGGGTGCTGGCTCTGGCAGGGCGCAAGAAAATCAGCGGAAATATTCTGCGTTCCCTGGTGCAATAACTGATAAAAGGCATGCTGACCGTTTGTTCCGGGTTCTCCCCAGATTACAGTACCTGTTTGGTAGTCAACTTCCTGGCCGTCCCGGGAAATCCGTTTACCATTACTTTCCATTTCCAATTGTTGCAGATAAGCGGGAAAACGGTGCAGGTACTGGTCATAAGGCAGCACAGCATGTGACCGGATGCCATTGAAGTTTATATGCCAGACGGCAAGCAGCGCCAGTATGACTGGTATGTTTTTTTCTAGCGGAGCCGTTGAGAAATGTTGATCCATAGCATCAGCACCCGCGAGCAGCGCTTCAAAATGATCCATGCCGACCATTAATGCAATTGACAATCCAATTGAAGACCATAGTGAATAACGTCCGCCAACCCAATCCCAGAATTTAAACATATTGTCAGCGTCGACGCCGAATGTCTTTACCGCTTCAAGGTTGGTGGAAACGGCGATAAAATGCTTTGACACGGCATCTTTATTGCCACTTTTTGCAACAAACCAATCACGCGCGGAATGCGCATTGGCCATGGTTTCCTGGGTAGTAAAAGTTTTTGAGGCAATGATAAACAGCGTCGTGGCAGGATTGAGCTGATGCAATGTTTCATAAAGCTGGACGCCATCGACGTTTGAAACAAAATGGGCCTTGAGCCTTTCTGAGCAATAAGGCTGGAGTGCTTTGGTGACCATAAGTGGACCGAGATCTGATCCACCGATACCTATGTTGACGATGTCGGTAATGGATCTGCCGGAGTAACCCAGATATTCACCATTTCGTACAGCGGATGAAAAACGCATCATTTTCTGCAGTTCATGCTTTACTCTGAGCGTGACATCTTCACCATCAAGTATTACGGGTTTTTTGCTGCGTAAAGCAGTGTGAAGAACTGCCCGGTTCTCGGTATGGTTAATTTTTTCACCAAGAAACATTCGGTTAATCCATGTTTCCAGATTTTGCTGGCGGGCAAGCGTCAGTAGTAGATCGACGGTCTGTTGCGTGACCGGCTGTTTCGAAAAATCGACCAGTATATCTTCGAAACATAAAGAGAATTTGCTGAAACGTTGTATATCCAGCTTGAACAGATCGCGCACAGAATGTTGCTTGCTGGCGGATTGGTGCGCTTTGAGATCAAGCCATGCTTGTGATTCGGTCAGTAAAGACATGATCGGGTATTAGTTGTGTTGACGGGAAACAACATTTTAATGTTTGCACACTAGTGCGGATATACTTCGAGTGTGACGGTTAATTCCTGCATCTGGATCGGCCATTCAAGTTGTAACGTCACTGCCTGCATAATTTTTTCAAATCCGTGTTCCGATTGGGAAACTGTGAAATGTGGTTGCGCACTGAATTCAGCAGGTACAGAAGTACTTAATAGGATACGGCCACCAAGCGTGTCATCGTCCAAAGTGATCCTGCGCAATTTTGTCAACTTCAGCAGTTGGCCGAAGCTGCCCATATCGGTGTCGTTATAAACAAAGCGCCCGCCCACGCCATCGCAACTGGGCATGGCCAAATTGATTTCGGTGCGAAAAAGACTGCCGGACTTCTCAGTAAAACTATATCGAACACTTAAATGGTTATCTGTTAAAGATAACATTTTTTCAATAGACTGCTGGCTGTTTTCAGTTTGAAAATAAATAGCGTTCAAATCTGAAGCGGTATATTGATAGCTAATAAATGTGCCGTCGATGCTGTCCAGAAACAAATGACGCTGATGTGAGTCGGGCTCAAGGTCCGCAGCATGAATAATATGTTTATTTAGTACCCGATCGTGTGCAGAGCTGATACCGTTTTCCAATTTGTGCGAATTTTGATGCGCATCTTGACCATCCAGCTGCACGTTCCGATAGTAATGCTCAGTCTGACGTTGAAGGGTATCGCCAAAATTATGATTAAGCTGATAGGCGTCTAACTCTACAATACTGGCATGACAGTCACGCTTCATAATAATCTGGTGAATATTGTTTTGTAAAAAGATTTCATCCAGGCCGTCAAGGTCGAAGTCTTTTATCTGAACGGTTTCGCGGGGCTTGCAGTGATCAAGCATGGCCTCAAGTTCGATTAAATTTTTGTAAATAGCGCGGCGCAGGTGCGGTAGATACAGTCCACCGAATAAACCATGCCAGTAGGCATCATTGGCCTGTGTGGCGTACAGTTTTTGTTGCATAAGTGGTGTACGTTGGTTTTCCGGTAATTCGGCCAGACGTGCCGAAAGGCTCAGCATGCGCTTATGCATCCAGTTTGATTCTGGATAGCGAGACAGAAAATTCTTCCATATGCCTCCGCGCAGGTAGGCCTTTTTTTGTTCGTGCCAGCCAGCTGCTTTGGATTCTTTGATCAGATCTTCAAATGACTGTGCTGAGTGAGCGGGTAGTGTCCAGGTGTTCATTTCAACATATGAAGTCGTGGGCAGATAAACAACCCCCTGAGTATTTGCGGTCGCATGATAATCACGATAGTGACGTACCCTGATTTTTGGGGATGCCAGAACGCCCTGAATAAACTGTTCGAGCCATCCTTTTTCGTAAACCCATTGGTAGGTTTCCGGCCATATACCGAACTTTTCGATATCATCAAAATAAATTGCAGCATGAGGTATGTTGTCGCTGCTGTTCAAGTGCCGGTCAGCCAGTGACTCGAGATACCCGATTGCATCGCTGGCAGGAGAAAAGGGTAATTTATACCGTAATGTTTCGGAAATGGGAAAAATATCCAGCTTGTGGGCATCTTCTTCCGTTGTGTAAAAACCATTCAGCTGTTCGGCAGGTATACCTGTGCAAAGAAAATGGTAATCGTCCACAATAACGTAACGAATACCGCAGACAGCCAGCGCCGGCACTACAGTAGATTCCCAGACACGCTCGGTCAACCAGGCGCCTTGAGGTCGCTGACCCAGCATTGCAGAAAGCTTGCTTGAGAAAGTCTCGATCTGCCCGATACGATCGCGGTATGGAATTACAGCCAGAACGGGCTCAGTGTCACCTGCACCGAACAATTCAACCTGCCCGCGCTCAACCATTGCTTTAAGTAAAGCCATGTCGTTTGGATAGTGTTCGAACAGGTACTCAAGTAGCCATCCGGAAAAATGCACTGCAAAATGAAAATCAGGATAACGGTAAAGTGTTTCCAGGAAAGGCCTGTAACAACGAAAGTGAGCGTCCTCAAGCACTTCAGGAAAATTGCCAATCGGTTGGTGTGCGTGCACGCCAAAGAGTAACGATACCTGCCGCTGCATAAGAATATCCCCGTTTGAATTGATATAACAATACGCCTAAACAGTATAATCGACTATACGTTACATGTGAAAAATCGATGGTCGATTAAAGTGTCAACAAAATAGTATTTACTGCCGATGCGCCATCTACTATGTTGACCGCCGCATCGTGCCGCCTTCCATAGCGTGCTCGTCACCTTTACTGATCGGCTCGCGTAATACCGGTGGTACCGGTTGCTTCAGTAGGCGGTAGAGATTAGCCAGGTTATCCCTGAATAATTGATCAAACCGGGCAACAGTATTTGCCTGATTATAATCACCAAACCACCAGAACCAGTCAGAACTTTCGCATGATGCGAGTTGGAGATTTGCCTCGCTTTTTTCCTGTGCGGTCAGCTTGTCGCTATGTATGACAGTGTCATAATTTTCTTTTGCGGCGCAAAGCAGATCCCAGGCACGATTTTTTTCTGGATCGCCTATCCAGGTTGAGAATGTACCGTATACCCAGCTCCCTGCCGACAGCGCAGGCAACGTCACGAACTGCTCGGCATGACTGGCCGAGTTGATGTAATCCCGAAATGTGGTTGTGTTGATGCTGGTATGACTTTTCAGCAGACTGTACAGATCGTCGAGAAAATAATAAGCATTGTATGGATAAAATTCCCAGGCATTCTCACCATCAAGTATGATGCTGACAACCGGATTTTCATCCGGTTGTGCATGAAGTGCGATCTGCTCGAGAGACTGAATAAAATGGTGGGCGGCGTCACGGCCGAACCACTTGGAATATTCAAATCCAATTAAATCGGACAGCTGGTCGTCCCGAAAAAAGCAGAACAGGCCTTCACTGCCATGGATGCGGTAAGGGCGGTACAGATAACGGTTACGGTCGGGTAAAATCGAATCTGGGTAAGAACGGCGCAAGCTGTTCGCTAACACCCCCTCACCGCTTGCACACCAGTGACAACCGGATTTTTCCAGCATTTGAATCAGCGAATGCGAGACTGCGCCTTCGGCTGGCCATATCCCGACAGGCTGGATATCAAATCGCTGTTGATGGCTTTTCATGGCGGATGCCAAATGAAAGGCTGCGCGGTCGCGGCCGCCTGGATATTGTTTTTTAGCCGGCAATGCGATTTCGGGCAGGCTGTCTCGTGCCGAGCTAAAGTCAATTAATAGTGGCGCGAGTGGATGGTAACGTGGCGTTGTGGATAATTCTATCTGTCCATTTTCGGCCAGTTTGCGGTAACGGTGTATCAGTGTTCGGATCAATTCCCCGATCAGGTTAAACAGTTGTGTTCTGTCAGAATAATCATAGTTATCACACTTCTGCATCAGTTGCTGGATTATTTTGTGACTTCGTCTGACGCTTTCGCCTGTCCATGCCAGGTGGTACCAGACCAGCAGATTGGAAAAATAACGCCCGGAAAACTGGATCAATCCATCTGCATTTGATTTGTGCAGGGTGTCATACAAATCATGCAGTCGCTTGTAAGCCGGATACGGTTTGAGCATGGTATCGTGATTGCTTTTAAAGCAGGTGCTTAAAATGTATTCGCGTTCGTTGTCGGAGATCTTGTCCAGATCAGGCGTAATCAGCAGGCGAAGCAGGGGGTCTCGGAGCTGGCCTGTAGAAAATTGTGTCTGGTAATCCTCGATTTGATCCAGCAGTATCGGTACGAAATTTACCACTGCCCTGATTTCTGGATGGTTTTCCAAGTGGTATGCCATATCAGTATAATCCTTGATGGCGTGCAGATAGACCCAGGGCATCTGAAATTCACGGGTGTCATAATGACGGTAATCTGGCTGATGCATGTGCCACAGCAGGATAAGGTCAATCTGTTGCATGAAAAGTGAATACTATTCCAGATAATGTATTCTTTGACCGAGCATTTCAGGTGTGATCAATGTAATGCCTTTGTCGGTTACGTGAAATTTTTTACTGTCCGCAATTGCATCGAAACCGACTTCGAGACCCTCCGGAATTTTGCAGTTTTTTTCAACTACGACCCGCTTCAACCGTGCATTGCGCCCGATATCGACATTGGGCAGAATTACTGCGTCCTCGACACTGCTGAAGCTGCGTACCTGCACATTGGAAAACAGCAATGATCGACGTACCGTACCTCCGCTGATGATGCAACCGCCGGATACCATAGAATCGAATGCCTGACCGCGACGTTTATCATCGTCGAAAACAAATTTTGCCGGTGGCAATTGTTCCTGATAGGTCCAGATCGGCCAGTTTTTATCGTACAGATCCAGATCCGGTGTGACAGTTGTCAAATCTATGTTGGCTTCCCAGTAAGCGTCGACCGTGCCGACATCTCGCCAGTAAGGTATGCCTGCCGCCATGTTGACGCAACTGTCCATAAAACGGTGCGCATAGACGCGATTTCGCGGAACTAGATAAGGAATCAAATCTTTACCGAAATCGTGCGCGGAATTTTCATCATGATGATCGCGGATTAATTGATCGAATAGAAAGTCCGTATTGAATACATAAATACCCATGCTGACAAGCGCCTTATCGGGATGTCCCGGCATGGCTGGCGGATCATCCGGTTTTTCAATAAAATCAACGACGCGCCAGTTGTCATCTACTGCTATAATGCCGAACGCACTTGCTTCTTCCAGCGGTACTTCAACGCAGGCAACTGTCAGTTCTGCATTTTTTTCGACATGTTCGGCAAGCAGTTTGCGGTAATTCATTTTATAAACATGATCGCCGCCCAGAATAAGCACATAATCAGCATGATGACGACGCAGATAATCGAGATTCTGGAACACAGCGTCAGCGGTTCCCTGGTACCACGTTTCTTTGATCTGTTGCTGTGCCGGTAACAATTCAACATACTCATTAAAACGCCCGTCAAGAAAACTCCAGCCACGTTGTATGTGCCGTATCAGGCTCTGGGCTTTATACTGAGTTACAACGCAGATCTGACGTACACCTGAGTTGACGCAGTTTGATAACGGAAAATCGATGATGCGAAACTTGCCCCCGAAGGGCACTGCCGGTTTAGCGCGCCAGTCAGTTAATTGTTTCAGCCTTGTACCGCGGCCTCCTGCCAGAATAAGCGCGATAATGTTGCGGGTTATTGAGTTTCGTGCTGTACCTGAATTGAAGTGCTGTTTCATTTGGAATTTTCGCTTCAATAGATTAAAAATCTGTCTCCTTTGCAGGAGCCTGTATGTCCAGTCAGGGTGTTTTTTGACAGCAGCGCGCACCTTTCGGGTTAATCGAAAAAAACCGGCCTGGAATGTTTGCAACAGTTTTTACAATTAAATTACTCGCATATTTTACTGTTGTTACCGTACTACGAAATCCATAATTAGGCAAATAAAGACACGTTATAATTTATGCATGATATTGCATACTTTAAAACATTCAGAAAAACATTTATCCGTTCATCCACTTCTGGCCGCACTGGTGGCCGGTCGGTTACACGATCCTTTCTCGTATTTGGGTGTTCACAGAACAACAGAATCATTTAAAGTACGCGTGTTTCGACCGGATGTCAGATCTGTCTGGATTAGAACAGTACAGGGGTTTGAAGCGATGCAGCGTATTCATGATGCGGGCGTATTTGAGTGGCAGGGAACAGTACAGCCGTCTACGCCGGTGTTACTCAAATTAGAGGTCATGTATCAGGCCCCTGATGTATTGCGTGTATACGAAGCATATGATCCTTATTCGTTTCCATTGCAGATTACCGACCATGATCTGTATTTGTTTAATGAGGGCAAGTTGTATCAGGCCTATCGAACACTGGGCGTGCAGCGTGTCAACAATAGCGGTGTCGATGGGTTGCGTTTTTCAGTCTGGGCGCCCAATGCCGAACGTGTCAGTGTCGTTGGCGATTTCAACCGTTGGGATGGGCGCGCTCATTCAATGGCAGCACATCATTCCAGCGGTGTATGGGAATTGTTCATTCCTGAGCTGCCAGCAGGTTCATTCTATAAATTCGAAATCCGTAATCGGCACAATGGTGAAATCCAGCTCAAAGCTGACCCTTACGCAACGCGCTACGAGCTGCGTCCGGGGACGGCTGCGTTAACGCCAGTCGCAAATGGTTATTTTCAATGGCATGATGCCAAATGGATGGAAAAGCGTGCGGATAAGAGCTGGCTGCATGCACCGGTGAATATTCTGGAAATACACGCAGGATCATGGAAACGGCATCCGGATGGGCGATTTTACAGTTACCGCGAACTGGCGCAGCATTTGTTGCCTTATGTGCTGGAAATGGGTTTTACCCATATCGAGCTCATGCCGATTTCGGAACATCCATTCGATGAGTCCTGGGGTTATCAAACCACCGGTTATTTTGCCGCGTCCAGCCGGTATGGTTCGCCCGAGGATCTCAAAATGTTTGTCGATAGCTGTCATCAGGCCGATATCGGCGTAATTCTCGACTGGGTGCCGGGACATTTTCCGCAAGATATTTTTGCACTGGCCCGTTTCGACGGGACGGCTCTGTATGAACATGAGGATCCACGTCTGGGCTTTCATCAAGACTGGGGCACCTTTATTTTCAATTATGGTCGCAACGAAGTGAAATCGTTTCTGCTGTCGAGTGCGCATTACTGGCTATCGGAATTTCATTTTGACGGATTGCGTGTCGACGCCGTTGCATCCATGCTTTATCTTGATTATTCGCGTAAGGAAGGTGAATGGGTTCCCAATCGGTACGGTGGTCGCGAAAATCTGGAAGCAGTTGATTTTCTGCGCGAACTCAACATAATGGTGCATGATGAGTTTCCGGGTGCAATGACATTTGCAGAAGAGTCTACCAGCTGGCCTGCGGTGTCACGTCCGGTTTATACAGGTGGCCTGGGGTTCTCTATGAAATGGAATCTGGGTTGGATGCACGATACTCTGTCGTATATGCAACTAGATCCGGTCTATCGGTGTTATCACCATGATCAACTGACTTTCGGTCAGTTATATGCATACACGGAAAATTTTGTATTGCCTTTTTCACATGATGAAGTTGTTCATGGAAAAGGTTCGTTGTTTAACAAAATGCCTGGGGATGACTGGCAAAAATACGCTAATCTGCGTTTGTTGTTTACGTATCAAATGACTTTCCCTGGAAAGAAACTGAATTTCATGGGAAATGATTTTGCGCAGCAGGACGAATGGCAGATAAACCGGGAGTTGAGTTGGAAATTACTGGAGAACAGACCGAATCTTGGCATTCAGGCCGTGTTGCATGACTTGAATCATTTATACAAAAATACACCTGCCCTACACGAACTCGATTTTTCGGCCGATGGTTTTGCCTGGATTGACTGCCACGATGCAGAACATTCGATTATCAGCTATCTGCGTCGGGCAAAAAACGGATGCTTTGTCGTAGTAATTCTGAATTTTACGCCGATGCCGCGTGAAAATTACCGTATTGGTGTTCCTGCTGCGGGTATCTATCAGGAACTGTTCAATAGTGATTCGGTATATTACGGTGGCAGCAACACCGGTAATGCCGGACAGATTTTTGCTGGCAGGGAGCCCTGGATGGGCCTGCCTTGTTCGCTCAGAATAACACTGCCGCCGCTGGCCGGGTTGATATTTTCTCTGCAGGGATAAAATGATAGACCAATGCTCTCATCTGTTGCTTCGAAGTGTTCGTCAGCGGCGGTAAAACTGAAAGCATTCTTTACCACCTCGCCGGTATTTTGCCAGCGGGTAATATGGCAATGGATTACAAGGTATACAACTTTTACCAGGCCGGAAATGACATTGGAATTGTTGCTGGCGCAGTGAAGATGAAAAAAGACTTGTGCAGATGTAAGAGGATGGGTTTCTATATACTCGTAAACACAAACCAGGAATAAAACGTCAACATGGCCACTTTCCAGGTGTCATACGATTGACACGGTATCAGCGCGTACTATTTTATTTTCACTCGCTGCACCCGCATCGGCCAAACCCCTTTCTCCACCGCCTGTCGTCCGTCAAATACAATATAACTCTGCCGTCCGTAATGCGGCAGTGGACGGATGAGCGCTTCAAGAGAGGCTGTATCCTGCGCGGAGACTATAATCATTGGCGAATCGTCCGGTCCTGTCAACGTCCAGATTTGCGCGGTTCCTTTTCCAAGTACTTCCTCGGGTTTTGCAGGCAAGCTACGGGATTCAAGCCAGCCGTCGATTTCATGCCGCAAGCCGATGACCAAAGTCGGGATGTTTGATATGGATTGGTTGGCTGGCAGGAGCTGTGGAGTGCGGCGTTGCAGTTTCTCGGCCAGTGTTGCCGCGGTTTGCTGTGTTTCATCGTCGTCCGATAATATAACAGTGGCCGTGGTTGGGTTGACCATGACTTCGCGCAGAATAGGTGGTGCCTCGCCGGGCGCAAGCAGGCGGAACAGTCGGGTATCCGGATCAAGGATCACGGACTGTGTTTTTTCACTGAGATCAAGCGTAAATGCCTGCTTCGTTTGCTGCAGGTCGAATAGGTGTGTTTGCTCGCCGGTTTCGGTCTGGATGGCGACCGGTACGCGCAGTTGATAAGCCGGTTCTGACTGTTGCAGTGTGATATGCAGGCGATGACCCAAATCGGTCGGTTCTTGCCGGACTTCGGTGATAGTCAGATTCGGAGCACCGGTACGGTTCAGCCATTGATCAAAAAAGAACGATAAGTCCTGGGCTGAGATTATCTCAAATACGCTTTGCAGATTTGACCAGGTTGTGACTTTAAAGCGCTGCATGTTCCATAACCCCTGTATCGAGCGATTAAACAGTTCATCGCCGATCAAGTCGCGCAGCATGAAAAAAAACATCGCAGCCTTGTGATAACCGACAATTTTGGATGCACCGTGCGTGCGCGAGGTGAATGCCGTTAATGGCGCATCCTGACCAGGTTCCAGTGCGGCAAAGTCGCGCAGCCAGCTCTGTCGCATTTCGCGTGCGGCCTCTGTGCTTTCCTGTTCTTTATACGTATAGTCAGCCATGAAGGTCGTCAATCCTTCCGACCAGTTGCCGCTTTTATAATCGGGATACACCCCGTTGCCCCACCAGTTGTGCAGCACTTCGTGGCCGAGAGAGGTGTTTTTGATAAACGGCAGCCGCAGCACGTTAATGCCGAGGTAAGTCAGCGTCGGCATGCCGAATCCGGTTGGCGTCGGGCTGGAAACAATACTGAATTCGGTATAGGGATAAGCGCCAATCCATGATTCGTACAACTCGAAATAGCGTTTGACGGTTGTCAGATAGTCGTCTGCCAGCTGGCTGATCTGTGGATGAAAATAAGTACGCAGCCGAATCGTTGAATCTTGGATGCCGTTATAGTGATCCGATTCAATTTCATAAGGTCCGGCCATTAAATCAATACCGCCGGCAGGATGATCAAATTCGAAGCGCGCGCTGTAGCCGTCGTCTTCATCCTGTTCGTGGGTCAGTTTTCCCGGTACCAGGCCGCGCTGGCCGGCGGGCAGTGATAGCTGCAGGGTATAACGGGCCAGACCATTGGCGACGCGCGGATACCAGTTTGCCGCATCCGGAAGAAATGTTCCTGCTTCCCCGCTGACGGCAATCGGTCTTCCGAGCGTCTGTTCATGATCAATCGCTTCATCAAGCGGGTGCAGCTGTCCGCGCCAGTGAATTTCGATTCGGTGCGGACGAAGAATGGTGTACGGAATTTGCCAGTAATGCAACCGCTCTGAATCGGTTTGTGGTGCGTACGGCATGTCGTCTATGAATGCCTGGGTGACTTCGAATTGTCTGTCGAGCATCAGGGTATGCTCGCGGGTTTTATTGAATGTAATAACGCTTTTACCTTCCAGCATACGGGTTGAAGGGTCGATATTCACTGCAATGTCGTAAACGATAGAGCCTTCATGAGAAATGTCACTGCCGGGTATGGTTGCAGCATTGGCGGTATTGATAAAATATGACAATACAAAAAACGAAAAAAAAGATATCAGGCGAATTGTTTGAATGTTTAACATGATTCCGAAGAATTGTCGCAGCACATGAGGTGCCGGTTAGCAGGTTTGTCAGACAGGTAATTAAGTTGTTTCCGGTATCGAAAATACATCATTAAAGCAAATCAACGGGCTGTCAGCGGCGGAAATTTGGCAATAATTTCTGTTTCGCTATCATCACGTTTGATTTTGAGCGGCAGCCAGGTTCCCGGGGCATGTCGTTTGACAATATTAATCACATCATCGGTCGTTTCAAGCGCCATCCCCGCCATTTCCAGAATAACATCTGCGCTTTGCAGGCCGGAAGCTTCGGCAATACTGCCTTTCTCGACCTGCAGTACCAGAGCGCCACCACGTGCCATCTCAAAGCGGATGCCAAGACGTTGATATTCCGGTTGTTCGGAAGGACCCGAAGCATGCGGCAATACACCAAAGACGGCGTCAGCGACCCCTGCAACAAGCTGTTTGCAGGATTTGTTGATATCCCACGGCAGCAGCGACACGATATCCTCGATACCGAGATCGCGTAATTGGTGCGGTACGCCATATCCATGTACGACATGTCCCGAACCCATTATGCCGACCACCAGCGGTTTCCTGGCGTTGCCGGAATGACTCAAGACCTGGTGCAATGCCTGCGCCATGGCGCGATCCCACAATTGCTGTCCGGCGTAGAAGCGTTTGAAATCCGGGTCGTCGTACCCGATCTGACCGTCTTTTCTGTCTTTACGGTCGTGCTGTTGATAAATCGGCATCAGAAAGTCGAGATACGCCTGGCTCGGTTCCGCCGGACGAGTTAATCCCTCGCGTTGTTCGACTGGGACGCCGTGAAAACCTTTCTCGGAAACCAGTCGACGCAGGCGCTGCTCGATATTCAATGCAATCATCGGAATATGATTCATGCGCGCAAAATGAAATAGCGGCAGATAAAGTGCAGGATCGGTATTCCACACCTTGTCCCATTCGGATGCCGCAAGAAATTCCTGTTCAGTTAATTCACCGGCAATCCATTGGTCGAGTACAGGCTGGATGCGGCGCGGAAACATTTCAAAACCGATGATCATATCAGGGCGCAATGCATGCATCGCCGCAAGCATTTGCAGTTGCCAGCGATGGTGATCTGCATTGACATGGGTTTCGCCAAGAAGTACGACTGAGTTTTTGACCGACTGATCAATGATATCGGCATAAACAGCTGCTCCACTGCCAGGTATTATCCAGCTTCCTAGCGGTACGCAGTCTGTCCGGGCTGGTTTATGAGCGGGTTTGATACCGGTCGCGGACAAGTCTGCAGTGTTGGCCAGCGCGTTTGTGACTGTGCAGGCGAGATATGCCAGCAATCCCAGTGTTGCAAGTCTTTTTGTTAATGTTGTATCACTTTTCATTGTTAATATATTTGATTGTTATCCTACCCATTTACGAGCATTTCTGAAAAGACGTATCCAGGGGGCGTCTTCATGTGTACGTGTACGCCGGCCTGAACCATTCGGCTCGGGCGGGTACCATGAATGCTGTGCAATGCGGAAAACACGTTCAGGGTGTGGCATGAGTATATTAAAGCGCCCGTCCGGGGTTGTCAGTCCGGTGATGCCGCGCGGCGAACCGTTCGGATTACCAGGATATACTTCCGTGACTTTGCCAAAGTTATCGATATATCGCAAGGTCACCAGTGCTTCGCAGTCCGCTTCACTGCAACGGCTTATATCTGCGCGGCCCTCACCGTGTGCTATAACTACCGGCAAGCGGCTGCCTGACATGCCTTCGAACAATATCGATGGACCCGCCTGTACCTCTACCATGACAAAGCGCGACTCAAATTGTTCCGAATAATTGCGTATAAATCGCGGCCAGTGTTCTGCGCCCGGAATAATGGCATGCAGATGACTCATCATCTGGCAACCGTTACAAACACCAAGTGCGAATGTATCCGTACGCTGGAAAAACGCTTCAAATGTTTCGCGAACTTGTGTATTGAATAATATCGATTTGGCCCAGCCTTCGCCGGCGCCCAGCACGTCACCGTAGGAAAAACCGCCGCATGCAGCCATTCCTTTAAATGCGTCCAGTGAAATTCTGCCGGAAATGATGTCGCTCATATGTACGTCAATTGCCGTAAAACCAGCGCGGTCAAATGCAGCAGCCATCTCTATATGCCCGTTAACACCCTGTTCACGCAAGATTGCTATGGCAGGACGGGTTCGCATTCGTCGAATAAAAGGTGCTGCGATATTGTCTTCCACATCAAAGCTGAGCGCGACATGCAATCCCGGGTCATCACTAATCAAAATGCGGTCATACTCCTGTTGTGCACAGTCGGAATGATCGCGCAGTTTTTGCATGCGATAGGTTGTTTCAGACCAGGCGCGCTGCAGGTCAATGCGTTTTTCCGCCAATACAGGATGATTGTTCCGCATTAGTCGCAGTTCGTCTACAGAATTGAGGGAGCCGATAACAAAGCTCATGCTCTGCAGCCCGGCTTCGGCCAATGTGTTCATGACAAATGATCGTTTTCCGCTCCGGATTTGAATGACTGCACCCAGTTCCTCGTTGAACAGCACTGCGAGTAATCGTTCAATGAAACGCCCGTTTAAATCACCAGAACGCAATTCGGCTCCGTCAATGTCGCTTGACAACATGTCAAAGCAAAGCTGGTCAAGGTTGACAGTGATGCCGGTATGACCGGCAAAAATCATTTCACACAGCGTGACGAAAAGACCACCATCTGAGCGATCGTGGTAAGCAAGTATCGCATCCGCTTTGTTAAGTTGCTGGATGGCGGTAAAAAATGCTTTAAGCCTGTCAGCACCGGACTGTCCGTCAATATCCGGCGCTTCATGGCCGACCTGCTTATAAACTTGTGCCAGCGCAGATCCCCCCAAACGGTTTTTACCCTGACCGAGGTCGATCAGTAATAACTCAGTTTCACCGCAATCGGTACGTAACTGTGGCGTCAGTGTGCGGCGAACATCGCCGACCCTGGAGAAAGCGGATATGATTAGCGACAGCGGTGCAGTTACGGTTTTGTCAATGGATAATCCGGTTTGCGCGTCGATGCCCTGCCAGGTCGTTTTCATTGACATCGAGTCCTTACCTACCGGGATGCTGATACCTAACTGCGGACATAATTCCATACCGATGGCATGGACGGCATCATACAAGCCTGCATCTTCACCCGGGTGCCCGGCCGCTGCCATCCAGTTTGCTGACAGCTTGATGTCACTGATCTGCTGTATCAGGGCTGCGGATATGTTGGTAACAGCCTCGCCAACCGCCATACGCGCAGAGGCGGCGGGACTAATCAAGGCCACTGGCGTTCGTTCGCCGATTGCAAATGCTTCACCAAAATACGTCTGGTATCCCATCATGGTGACAGCCACATCAGCGACAGGTATCTGCCAGGGACCTACCATCTGGTCGCGCGCCGTCATGCCGCCGACGGAACGGTCGCCTATGCTGATGAGAAATGTCTTGTCTGCAACCGTCGGTAACCGCAAGACCCTGTAGGCTGCTTCTTTCAAATCGATTTCATGGGTATGAAAAACAGGCAATGGCTGTATTCGATGAGTGACATCCCGTGTCATTTTGGGCGGTTTGCCAAGCAATACCGGTAACGCCATATCGACAGGTGCAGTCATTGACGCATGCTGTTCATCGACTACTACGAGTTGAGTTTCTTCGGTTGCTACGCCGACCACTGAATATGGGCATCGCTCACGCTCGCAGATTTCCTGAAACTGTGTGAGCGAATCCGGATGAATTGCAAGTACATAACGTTCCTGAGCTTCATTGCTCCAGATCTGCATGGGTGACATGCCGGATTCTTCGACGGGTATGGCGCGTAAATCGAAGCGTCCTCCATGCCCTGCGTCATGCACCAGTTCCGGAAAAGCATTTGACAGTCCGCCTGCGCCGACATCATGGATAAACAGGATGGGATTCTCTATTCCCGAACGTTCTAGTTGCCAGCAGCGATCTATCACTTCCTGAGCACGGCGCTGCATTTCAGGGTTGCCTCGCTGCACTGAATCGTAATCCAGTGCCTCGGCATTCGTACCGGCATCCATACTCGATGCTGCGCCACCGCCGAGACCGATCAACATGCCGGGACCACCTAACTGGATCAGCAAAGCACCGGGAGAAAATTTTTCTTTACGGATATGTTTGGCCGAGATTTGTCCGATGCCTCCTGCAAGCATGATCGGTTTATGGTAACCGCGCATTTCACCTGCGACTTTTTCTTCGAAAGTGCGAAAATAACCGGCAAGATTCGGACGTCCGAATTCATTATTAAACGCCGCGCCGCCAATTGGCCCATCGAGCATAATCTGCAGAGCTGAGGCGATGCGATGTGGTTTGCCATATATGATTTTTCGGTTGGTATCGCAATATTCCCAGGGTTGTACAAAGTCTGGAATATTTAGATTGGATACTGAAAATCCGGTCAATCCCGCTTTGGGCCTGGCGCCACGGCCCGTTGCGCCTTCATCGCGTATTTCCCCGCCTACACCCGTCGCCGCTCCAGGGAAAGGAGAAATTGCGGTAGGATGATTGTGCGTTTCAACTTTCATCAGCAGGTGTGTCTGTTCCTGCTTGTACAAATAGTGCAGATTTTCTCCTGGATAAAATCGCGCAATTTTTGCGCCTTCGATAATACTTGCATTATCCGCGTAAGCAACCAGCGTATTTTGTGGATTCTGGTGATGCGTATGTCGGATCATTTCGAAAAGGGTGCGGTTGCGCCTGTTCCCATCTATAATCCAGTCGGCATTGAAGATTTTGTGACGACAGTGTTCGGAATTCGCCTGTGCGAACATCATCAGTTCTACGTCTGTAGGGTTGCGCCCGCTTTGCTGAAAATTATGCGCAAGATATTCAATTTCGTCAGCTGATAGCGCAAGCCCCATTTCCGTATTGGCCTCCTCGATCGCCTGTAACCCTCTGGAATGAAAATCGATGACATGAAGCGGTTGTGGGGTCAAATGATGAAATAATCGTTCTGCATCATCAAAAGACCGTAAAACAGTTTCGGTCATGCGATCATGTAACAGTGACTGCAGAGGCTGTTGCTGCTCGGGGCGGAAAGGACGGTCTGTTTGTATCGTATAAGCAATACCGCGCTCAATCCGTTCCACATGCTTCAATCCGCAATGATGCGCGATGTCGGTGGCCTTGCTCGACCAGGGTGAAATAGTGCCCGGACGGGGAACCACAAGCGCGAGAGGCAATGTTGCTGCAGCAGGACGTTGGGATTGGCAACTGTTAAGTAATTTCTCGAGCATTGCCGTTTCGGTTTTGGTTAATGTGCGGCTGATTGCACAGAAATACCAAAATTCAGCATAAATGTGAGAAACTTGTAAATCCAGTGCGTTGAATGCACAAATCAGCTTTTCCAGCCTGAATGCAGATAACGCATGACCGCCACAAAATCGAAGCATCGGGAAATATTACCAAAATCAAAATCACCATTTTACACGAGAAATAATTCTTTCCACTGATACTGGCAGTCCAGATGATAAGAACAATCACCCCGGTCTACTTGACCGATGAAATACGCACAATAGAGCAGACAGTTTTTGACCTGCCTGAACCACCGGATTTAATGGAGAAGGCTGGACGCGCAACTGCAGAGATTGCCAGAAAATATTTTGTCCTGAATTGTGACAGCCGTATTCTCGTACTGGCCGGTCCCGGTAACAACGGCGGCGATGCTTTTGTTGCCGCGCGGTATTTGAAGCATTGGGGATATGCAGTGACTGTGATATTCAACGGTGATCCTGATCGTCAGTCACAGGATGCCAAACAGGCCAGGTTGGCATGGCAGGGTGGCGAGGAAAATATTTATTCGGAGATTCCAGGAACCGCAAACGGTCAGAAATGGGATCTGATCATTGATGGCATTTTTGGCATCGGTCTGCGGCAGGATCGCCCGATGGCGGGTCAATACCTGAGTTGGATTAATACCGTCAATGCCATGCAAAAGCCTGTGTTGGCAATTGATATACCATCAGGACTTGGAAGTGATGATGGCAGCGTTTACGGCGCGGTGATAAACGCTGACATTACCATTACTTTTATCAGTCCAAAACCGGGTATTCTGACCCACTATGGCCCGCAATATAGTGGCAGGATCATTATCTGCGACCTGGATCTTGATCCGGTTGCCATCTTGCCGCCCCGGGCATGGATGATTAACCGAAAACTGGCCAGTATTTTATTGCCTCCCCCGCGTGCAGCAAACAGCCATAAAGGCAGCTTTGGCAGTATCGGTATTCTGGGCGGCAACAATGGTATGACCGGTGCAGCTATTCTGGCTGGCCGTGCGGCACTGCATGCGGGTGCCGGGCGCGTCTATCTGGTTATACTGGCAACCTCGGCACCCGATGTCGACATCGTGCATCCCGAGTTGATGATGCGCTCGCCATCAGAATTGTTTGATCTGGATACGCTAGATTGTCTGGTGATCGGACCGGGCATGGGTATGGATGAATTTACTTATGGCTGGCTGGAGCGAGCGCTCGATACTGATTTACCTTTAGTGCTGGACGCTGATGCGCTGAACCATGTTGCTTTTCACAGCGAACTGGCCAGAAAACTCAAACAACGCGAAGCGCCTGCCATATTAACACCTCATCCAGCTGAAGCGGCGCGGCTTCTGGATACCGATACAGCTGTAATACAAGGCAATCGTCAGATTGCCGCAACCAGTCTGTCGGAAAAATTCTGTTGCCAGATTTTACTGAAAGGCGCAGGCAGTATCTGCGCCAGACCAGATGGAACATGCTTTTTCAATACCAGCGGTAATCCGGGTTTGAGTAGCGCAGGCACTGGCGATGTGCTCTCTGGTATTATCGGGGCGTTAATTGTACAGGGGCAAACGCCGGAGGATGCGCTACTACTGGCTGTTTACCTGCATGGTGCCGCTGCCGATGAATTACTGAAACGAAATAACGGACCGGTGGGAATGACAGCATCGGAAGTTAGTAACGCCGCACGCTTGCTGTTGAACGACTGGATTTATAAGAAAAGCTGATTACATATATGAAGAGTTGGGTGACAGGAAACAAATCAATATTCCGGTTGGCAGCGGGTTTTATTGTTTTTTATCGGATTGTACGGTTCAAAGCCGGATAGTCGGGTGCACAAACAGCCTGACATGGGTTAAAAATCTGCTTGCTGACCTTGCGAACGATCAACGAATCGGAGTTTAATCAAGATCCTGGCCCGGTAGACTGTATTGTACGGGCCAGGCGGCTGAGTGAAATGATCTCGTTTAACCGATTTGCTCATTGCGCCTTCTGATAAATCCAATCAAGCCGATGCCAAATAATGCCAGCATGGATGGCTCGGGGATTGGATTGACGGATTCCGTAATCAGAACAAAATCATTGTAGTCGGTGTCGCCACCGCCGTAAATATCTTCCCACGCCATGATATATTCATTTGTGCTCCAGATTCCTGGAAGAGTTGAAGGAAGGTCAATTGTGTCAGTGCCTTGCCCTTGAAAAGCGACCATGTGATCAATGCCGTCACTGTTTAAATCGGTATCACTATAAAAAATGTTCCCGCCAGTGTTTAAAAAATAACCAAATGCATTTCCCGAAAAATCAGCACCGGTATCTGCGAAATTGATAATTACAGATCCATCATTTGCAAAAGATAACAGCTTTTGCGCGCCTGCTCCTTCTGTTCCGGAAAACAAGGTTACCTGTTTGGATGGGTCGCTGGCATCATAAATGCCAACGGTATTTGTATTTGCATTGCCGGCTAGTTCAATAATAATTTGAGCAAATGAACCACCGCTTCCGGATATCTGCCAGTATTCATCCAGTAGAATTTGATCTGTATTGACATTTGTGCTGCTGACATTGATTATCGGTGCCACGGTGATGTCATTTAAAATACCCTGTAGTGATGCGCCGCCATCACCGAATGTAACTGTTGCATGTGCTGATCCGGCTGCCACCAGACTTATTGCTGCAGCCATTGTTGTTTTGAAAGCTGTGCCGTATTGTTTCTTCATATTCATTTCTCCTTTGATCCGTTTTCTTTGCAATTCTTTGAAAAATTACCGGATCAGGTGTTGATTTCAGATTGAAATCAACACATGCCCGGATTTATTGATCTACGATCAGTGCAACAGTCGTTCCGCGAAGCTTGCCTGCCTCAATCGAGACATCAGCTGACATCTTTTATGGGTAGCTATTCTTGATGGTTTAGAATCTTCCAACCATTGGACAATGGTACAAATGAGAAGGTGATTTAAAAAACATGTGTGTATACAAATGCATATAAAGAAAGTATTTATGTATGTTCTGATCAGGGATATGTAACTCGCACTGTTTTTCAGTTTGAATACACAGTAAATATTCGCTTGTTTTCGTTGATAAACAAACCAGATGATGTTTGAACGCGTATTCAATCTGTTTCTGCTGACGCAGAAATATGTGACGTGTTTTTCTCAATGCATGGTTTTGCGGGCGGTGAAAGTTGCAGAGATGATTGTGCGCATGTACTAAAGTACAGTATGTGATTCGGATAATGCTCGATAGGATGGCTGAGCCAGAATTGTCGGAAAGAATAGAACACGCTGGCAATAAACGACCCTGAACAGAAAAATGAAGTCGTCTCAGTGAATCAGGAAAATGGACTCAAAAGCACTGATGCTGTTAATGTACGTTACGTAGATTATGCGAGTGCGTTATTTTATGAAAGAGGAAAGGCGGAACTTTTACAGATCACTCTATGCACAGCCTGACGCGCCATTGACGGTTATTCAGGTTAACTATCGTATTTTAAAGCTGAAAATCAGGATGTGCCCGGATCAGGACTATGCAGAACTGCGTTCTAATGCGTTAAAAATGGCTATGGCGGTTTTAAACGATCCACTAAAACGCGCAGTATATGATCGCGATTTGCGAAAGCGATATCCTATCAGGATGTTAAGCCTTGGGTCTTTTGCGTCGGGCATTGTCAAGGATATCCCTGATTGTACTGAATCTCGGACAAACCGGCGCAATTATTACCGGGTTCTCCAGATACAGCCTGATGCTCCTGCAGAAATTGTTATCGCCAGTTACCAGGCCTTGCTGCAGTATCCCTATCAGAACGTCGATTTGCTGGGAGAAGCGTATGCGGTTCTTGCAAATCCTGCGGCGCGGATGCGATATGATGCTTATCTCGCCGGCAAATGGAAGTATTCTGAAAAAACATTGATACCGGTAGGTAAAATAGGACGTACCGGTCGCCCGGATTGTGGCAGCGATACTACTTCGCCGGTTGTCGAGGAATCCGGAGCGACATTGTCATATTGCGTATTCTGTCATGCAGCGTATACAGAACAAGTTGGCCCCTACCAGCAACATGCTTGCCTGGAATGTGGCAGTCCGTTGCCTGTGCCCGCTGAAACGTTCCTTGAGCCAAAACACCGTACAAACATACGAATCAGCATGCACGGGGAATTTCAATACTATCAGTTTTGGCCAGACTTACCCAGTAAAGGCATAATTCAGGATTTATCGCCGCGGGGTACACGTTTTCTGGCCGAGACATCACTCAGTTTGAATGATGTTATCAAAATTGACGCACCTAATTTCCGGGCTGTTGCAGAAGTGGTTCATCAACACAGGATACAGGCTTTTATATCTGTCGGTGCGTGCTTTCTTACAGTTAAATTTGAGCAGGAGCGCGGAAGCTTTCTAGCAGTCAGGGTCTGACTATCGAACACTTTGGTTGAAGATGGAAAATACTGCTATTTGTTTTATTTTCCCTAAAATTACCGTCATTCTTTCGCGCTTGCCGTAAAACCCTGTAAAATTCGACTATTCCAAATTTAGCAAACGCTGCCAACGTTTTTTTCATGAGCAAGCATACTTTTCAGGAAATTATTTTTATTTTGCAACAGTATTGGGCAAGGCAGGGCTGCGCCATTTTGCAACCTTTCGACACCGAGGTGGGTGCCGGGACCAGTCATACCGCGACATTTTTGCGCGCGCTCGGCCCTGAGCCGTGGAAGGCAGCTTATGTACAGCCATCTCGCCGTCCCAAGGATGGTCGCTACGGTGATAATCCTAATCGTCTGCAGCATTATTACCAGTTTCAGGTTGTATTTAAGCCCGCACCCAGTAATATTCTGGATTTGTATTTTGATTCATTGCGGGAGCTTGGTCTCGATTTGCGAAAAAACGATGTGCGTCTGGTCGAGGACGACTGGGAAAATCCAACACTCGGCGCCTGGGGTCTAGGTTGGGAAGCGTGGTTAAATGGGATGGAAGTGACGCAATTTACCTATTTCCAGCAGGTTGGGGGAATCAATTGCAAACCGATAACCGGGGAAATCACTTATGGTCTGGAGCGTCTGGCCATGTATTTGCAGGGCGTCGAAAACGTGTTTGATCTGGTCTGGACAGAAGGTCTGAGATATCGAGATGTCTATCACCAGAATGAGGTTGAGCAATCGGTTTATAATTTTGAACAAAGCGATCCGGAATACTTGTTTTGCGCATTTTCCAACCATGAGACACAGGCGCAGCGGTTAATCGATCTGCGTTTGCCATTGCCGGGCTATGAGCATGTGCTGAAAGCGGCGCATATTTTTAATTTGCTGGATGCGCGTGGTTCAATTTCGGTAACCGAACGCGCTGCGTATATTGGCCGCATTCGTGCACTTTCGCGTGATGTGGCACAGGCCTATTACGCTAGCCGTGAGCAACTTGATCCGCCATTTCCTCTGGCACCACGTACCTGGGTGGCGCAAATGCCTGCATCTGCACACTCGAAAAATACCGCATGACAGCAAAGAACTTATTGATTGAATTGGGTGTGGAGGAGCTGCCGCCCCAGTCACTTGAACAGCTGGGTTTCAGTTTTGCTGAATCGATTATTGCTAGTCTACAAGCGCAAGCGCTTATAAACGACGTACAGGCAGCAGCATTCAAGGTGTACGCTTCACCCAGGCGTTTAGCTGTGTGGGTGCCGAATGTTGTATCACAGGCGGCGGATAAACCCGTTTCACGGAAACTTATGCCGGTCAAAGTCGGACTGGACGAAAAAGGCCGGCCAACGCCACCGTTGCTGAAAAAGCTGACCAGTTTGGGGGCGAGTGCTGACGCTGTTGCCGAGCTCAAGCGCGTCCGTGACGGTAAAACAGAAACATTGTTTCTGGATACTGTTGTCACTGGGACGAAGTTGGCAGACGGGGTGCAAATTGCGCTTGACGAGATTATTGGTCGGCTGCCGATACCTAAAGTGATGACATATCAGCTTGCAGACGGCTGGGAGAGTGTCAATTTTGTACGTCCTGCGCATACGCTGGTTGCTTTGCATGGCTCGGAAATAATACCGGTCCGGCTATTGGGGTTGGACGCGGGGCGTGAGGCGCTGGGACACCGGTTTGAAGCAAGCCAGTTATTTATTCAGTTGCAAAACGCGGATAGCTATGCACAGCAACTGCTGGAAGAAGGCGCTGTTATCGCTGGCTTTGATGATCGTCGTAATGAAATCAGCCAGCAACTGAATGCAGCGTCAGAAAAGGCAGGGCTGACATTGTTTCAGGATGATGCATTGCTCAACGAAGTTACTGCGCTGGTTGAGTGGCCCAATGTACTGATTGGCCAGTTCGACCCCGAATTTCTCGAAGTGCCGCAGGAATGCCTGATATTGACGATGAAGGCCAATCAGAAATATTTTCCGCTGATGGATGCAAATGCAAAACTGGCGAACAAATTTTTGCTGGTTTCGAATATTCGTCCAGCCGATCCATCGCTTGTTGTTACCGGCAATGAACGCGTTGTGCGCTCGCGTTTGGCCGATGCCAAATTTTTCTACGATCAGGATCGCAAGAAGTCGCTGGAGTCTCGATTACCCGGGCTTGATCAGGTAGTCTATCACAATAAACTTGGTACCCAGGGAGAACGTATTCAGCGGGTACGAGTCATCGCCCGGTCTATTGCACTGCTACTTGGCGGTGAAGCGTTGGCGGATGATGCAGGTAAAGCAACATTATTATCCAAAACGGATCTGTTGACAGAAATGGTCGGCGAGTTTCCCGAATTACAAGGTATCATGGGATATTATTATGCGTTGCATGACGGACACGGAGAAACAATTGCGCAGGCTATCGCGGATCATTATAAACCGCGTTTCTCCGGCGATTCATTGCCGCGTAATATGGTTGGAATTTGTGTTGCGCTGGCTGATAAGCTTGAGACGCTGACCGGTTTGTTCAGTATCGGTCAAGTGCCGACGGGCGACAAAGATCCGTTTGCGCTTCGGCGACATGCATTGGGTGTGATTCGCATCTTGATTGAAAAAGAATTACCCTTGTCGCTGGATTTCCTGCTCAAGGAAGCCCGGCTTGCATTTGACGAGAAATACCCTGAAACAGCGATCTCGCCATTACAGTTCATATATGACCGCCTGGCGGGAAACCTGCGTGAACAGGGCTATACGCCGCAGACTATTGATGCTGTATTGAGCCAGGCACCAGCAATTCTCAAAGACATCCCCAAACGGCTTGAAGCCGTGCGCGCGTTTGAGAAGCTCCCTGAAGCCCCAAGTCTCGCGGCTGCCAACAAGCGCGTGCATAATATTCTGGAAAAAAGCACAGAAAGCAATGCAGTCATTCACAGCCAGGTAAACACGGGTTTGCTTAAAGAACCGGCCGAAACCGCTCTGTACGATGCACTGATGCAGGCCAAGCCGCAGGCAGACAATGCATTTGAATCCGGTGAATATACTCGTTCGCTGCAATCGCTTGCCGCCCTCAAGGAGCCGGTTGATACATTTTTTGACCATGTTATGGTCAATACGGATGATGCTGGTCTGCGTATCAACCGGTTATGCTTGCTCAAAATGATGCATCAGGCAATGAACCGGGTGGCCGATCTTTCCAAGCTGGCAGGTTGATATGAAACTGGTTATTCTTGATCATAACGGCGTCATTAATCAGAGCAGTGAAACTTTTATAAAGACTCCAGATGAGTGGGAACCGATTCCTAACAGTATAGAGGCTATTGCGCGCCTGACGCATTTCGGTTATCGGATTGTAACCGCTACCAATCAGTCCGGGATCGGTCGAGGTCTGCTTGACATGGTCACGTTTAATGCTATTAACGATAAAATGTATAAAGCAGTGGCCCAGGCAGGCGGACGGATTGATTCTATTTTTTTCTGTCCGCATACCAGTGCTGACAAATGTCGTTGTCGCAAGCCAAAAACCGGCATGTTTGAAGAAATCATGCAACGTTACGGAACGGATCTGAAAAATACGCCGACGATTGGAGACGCCTTGCGTGATTTGCTGGTAGCGGATGCTGTAGGCGCTTTACCGATTCTCGTGTTGACCGGTAAAGGCAAAGCAACCCGGGAAATGGATAAACTGCCACCGCGCACACAGGTATATGACGATCTGTCAGCTGCGGTTGATGCCATCGTAGGATTCGCATGATGCTGGCATTTTTACGTTCTGCCTGTTACATGTTGCTGCTCGTCATAATCACACCACCATATGCGATTTTCACGCTGGCATGTTTTCCATTGTCCGCGCATGCCCGCTATCGTGTAACATCAACCTGGACACGCATGATTCTGTTTTTACTGCAGCATGTCTGTGGTTTGCGCTATCGCCTGCTGGGTGCTGAGAATATTCCGAAAACCCCGAGTATCGTGTTATCTAAACATCAATCAGCCTGGGAGACACTGGCTTTTCAGAAAATTTTTCCACCGCAGGTATGGGTTCTGAAAAAAGAACTGTTACAGATTCCATTTTTTGGCTGGGGGCTGGCAATGACCAGTCCCATTGCTATTGACCGTACTGCTGGAAGAAGTGCGCTAGACCAGGTAGTGGAGCAGGGACAGGAGCGACTGAAAAGTGGTTTTTGGGTGGTGATTTTTCCAGAGGGTACACGCATGCCACCCGGCAAGCGGGGGAGCTATCGTATCGGTGGCGCATGGCTAGCGACCCATACCAACACGCTGGTCGTGCCGGTCGCCCATAATGCTGGTGAATTCTGGGCCAGAAACGCTTTTGTCAAAAAACCCGGTATCATTACCGTCAGTATCGGCAAACCAATTGATCCGGCGGGAATGGAGGCTAATGAACTTAACGCCAAGGTGGAAGAATGGATCGAAACCGAAGTGGTACGTATCAGTCAGCGACAGACGGCAATCAATAGTAGCACCATACAGACTGAAGCCAGAAATCAGTGATGTTGCGTCAAATTCGCCTGGCCGGTGAAGTCATTGATTATCGAATAAAACGCAGCGGCCGCAAATCGGTTGGCTTGAGGATCTGTCAACAGGGTCTGCAGGTTAATGCGCCACATGATCTGACGAGCGCTCAAATAGATGCAATCGTTCTCGGTAAAACAGACTGGATTCTTGAAAAATTGGTCATCTGGCGCAATAAGCTTTCACAAGATACAGCGGTTGGTTTTTTGCCTGGCACAGCAGTGTTTCCCTTACTGGGCGATTTATGGAAGCCAGAAATAACGGTAAACGGCCAGCTTTGCATGGTGCCTGCCGATTCCGCTGAAAAGAAATTGTCTGACCGGTATTTGTCTTCGGAAGTTTTTCGGAAATGGATGATTGACTGGTATCGGCAGCGTGCCCTTGCCTGTTTCAGTGAGCGCCTGGCGTTGTATGCGGACCGACTCAACTTGCCTTATCCGCCTTTCAAACTCTCGCATGCCAAGACACGTTGGGGCAGTTGTAACAGCAGCGGCGTCATTCGATTGAATGTACGTCTTGTGCAGTTACCGCTATTTCTGGTTGATTATGTCGTTGCTCATGAGTTATGTCATTTGTTTGAAATGAACCATTCAAGCGCGTTCTGGAAACGAGTTGCTGCCATATATCCGGATTATCAGCATGCGCGCAGGGAATTGCGCAACTACTAGCCTGTTCATGATCCAAAAGCCTGATTGACCAGGGCTTTTATGCTGAAAGCAGTCATTTTGCGAGTGTTATTTGAATTGAGCCACGTTGCGATCGTTATGGAATTACATCAGGCAGCCCTTCGGCTTTTGGTAGCGTTGCAGATTCCTGGATTACGGTTCGTCAGCTACCAGGTTTAACAGAGCGCATCTCGTCCGACTGCTTTGAGCCGAAGGCCAAAACTGATCAGTTCAGACAACGTCATGCCGTTGCCTACAAAATAGCCCTGAACGGCATCGCAACCCAGTATCTGGAGGTGCTTATAGGTTTCCATATCCTCGACGCCTTCAGCCACAATATCCAGATTAAGTCGATGGCCTATATTGATCATTGAGCTGACAATATGCTCATGTGCGGGATACATCAGCATGTCCTTAACAAAGGTTTTGTCGATTTTGATTTCGTCCAGTGGCAGCAGCAATAGCCGTTCCATAGAAGAATACCCTGTTCCGAAATCGTCCATTGCAAGTTTGAAGCCGATATTTTTCAGGGCATGTATTGTCTCTAATGAGTTGTTTTGGTCCTCCATGATGGTTGTTTCTGTTAACTCAATCATGATATCGCCAGGAGGTACGCACCAGATATTGGCGGCCTGTTCGATCAATTCTACCAGTTCAGTGTCGTTAAAATCGTCAGCGGATAAGTTGATTGAAACACCTGTGCTAAGACCAGCTTTGCGATATTCCTGGCACTGCCTCAGCGCTGAGTTGAGAACCCACAGTGTCAGCTTGGTCATTAGTTCAGTACCTTCAGCCGCTTGTACGAGTTTATCTGGCGGAATGAATCCCAGACTGGAGTGATTCCAGCGTAGTAATGCTTCAACTGACCTGATTGTCCCCGTGCTTATCCACAGTTGTGGTTGAAAGACCAATTGTAGTTCGTCGGTATCGATTGCCCGGTCAAGTTCTGACCAGATATCCATACCGGAAAGCAACAACGCCTTTTCATTATCGTCGTATAAGCGAATCGTTTCCCGGTTGCGCTGTGCATGATAGAGGGCAGTGCTGGCGTTGCACATGAGCTGTTTTAGATTGTCTTTCTTGGTACTATTCAGTGCCACACCAATACGTGGCAGCAAGCTGACCCGCCGACGATTGAAGTAGTGGTTTTGTGTAAAAATACGCATGATTTTGTGTGCTGCCAGAATCGCATGATTCGTAGTCAGTAAATCAGAAAGCAGACAGCAGATTTGATGGCGCCCACTAGGTCCGGTAATATCCTTACCATTTAAAGCGCCTTGTATTTGTTGAACCAGGTTGCCGAGAATTTCATCGACTTCCGTATATCCCAGGATACCATCGAGTTTTGGCAGCCCATCCAGATTAATAATGATCACGGCGCTATGCTGGTGCGCATTGTTGGCGTCCAGCAGGATTTTTGAAGCAGTCTGTAGAAAGGCTTGATAACTATGAATCGGCATCGCTAAGTTATGATGTGTTTCATAAATAATGACTGGCGGAATCAATACCATAAGCGCCATGTGGCAGATCCTGCACAATAGTGTATGGTGCACCGTCCGGTCCGGGTTTCATCAGTCTGAGGTTTCGAGTTTCAGGCATTGTATAAGGTTGTTTGTTGGCGTCGAGTATCACCATGACAGAGGGCAGAGATCTTTTGGAGCGACTGTGTGACAATACGATAGCTACTTCGCCCGAGTTTAGCTCCACCAGGCTGCCCACGGGAAAAAAACCAAGGCAGTGTGCAAACTGTTCAACCAGGGTTGCATTTAACCCATAACGGGCCAGTGTTTTTAGTTGATTAAAAACCTGAAATGCGCTGTTTGACGGGACGTTTGCTTGTGACTTGCAAAGTTCCAGATAATTGTCAACAATTGCGGCCATGCGTGCATAAGTATTCAACTGATTGGCACTGAGTCCTCGCGGATACCCGCATCCGTCCTCACGTTCGTGATGCTGTGCAACAATTTCATATACGGATGTGGGTATGTCGCCTGACTGTTTAATTATTTTTTCACCAAGTAACACATGTTGTTTCAATAGGTTCACATCGACGGTGTCGGGCGCATCCTGGGTGGCGGTTATTTTTTGTCGTAACTGCAGTTTGCCGATATCCATAAACATGCCGCCTAATCCCAGCATTGAAAGTTCATTTCCTGGGAGACCAAGATGTCTGCCAAACGCCATCAATAGAATGGAATGTTTCACGGCATCGTCATAGAGCGTTTCACCGGAAGATTTAAGTTGAGCGAGTAACAGCATTGCATCGGGGTTTCTTATGATGCTGTCCCGCAATGCATATACTGAGTTTTGTGCACCACTCACTTCAAGATATTGATTGCGTTCAAAGTCGCTGGTGATTTCTTTGATGATATCGTGCGCAAACTGATGCACCCGGGTAGCAACTGGAAGTTCTTCCTCGACTGTACATGCGTCGGCGTAAACCTGATTACCATGAAAGTGTGTTTTGTCAACAACTGCTCTGGGTGTCTGACGAATTTTTCCGGCTTTTTTGGTGGTTTCACGGATGAGTGCTTTATTCAGTGCATCAAGGCTGGCTTTGTAGGTTTCTTTTGTCAGTATTTGATCAAATTTTCCCAGACGATATTTTTGGATTATGTGTGATTCACATCGATTGATATCAACATAAACATATCTGCAGTGTCGTTCAAGCTCTAGGATGTCTTCCATGTCGGTAATCAGAATACCTTGAATCGAATATGGCGTTTCCAGCCAGGGGCGATCAAGCTGGCTCACATACATGCCGAATTTCAGGTTCCGTACCATTACTTTGTGGGTTGTATTACTGGTTTGCATGTCATTAACAAAACGTACCGTCAATAAATTATTATTTATGTATCTGGTTTTATTTTTGGCGGGCCTTCTGATAATTAGCTTTGTTGGCTGCTCATTAGAATCTCGCCAATAGGCCTGTTCCGAATATTTGGCCATTGATAGTAGCATCCGCTACATCTAATATAGCGAATCGTAAATGGATTCAGCGGTCTATAAATCTGATTTATACACTCTTTTTTCCAAAATTAGAGATTGAAAAAGGCGGTGAAATCGCCATATTTATCTTGCGAAACAATTAACAACAAGCTGTTTTTGTGATAATCAGGGCTTGCAGAAATGGATGCAACCATGAATTAAACCTTCTCGGGCGTACTATTGCCAGGTCAATGCCGAAGAGTGTCTGAAAGAGCTGGGGTAACAGGAAATCCAAAAGCAATTGCCATAACAGACACGCTATGTTTATAAAATCTGTGAACCCGATTTGAAACTTGTTCTCAAAGGGTATTTCTCGTTTGCTTACGCAGGTTATGACGCTTGAAACTCTTGTGTGTATAAAATATGCAATGATATTGTGAGTTTGTCCACTTTTAACAGACGTTTAACCTTAGTCACTGATTGAGTGTAATGTAATAGTACGATTTGGAACCTATTCGGAAAAGGTGAAAGGTGTGGCGCGAAGCGCATGATTACAAATAAGTATTTATTAGAAAAAAGAAAACAGCGTGTCACTTTACGCTCAGGTTTAATTGCCGGACTGTTGAAGGCAAGGTAGAGAGATTTTTACACAGCAAGAGATTGTTTCGTACAATAACACCCTGCCATGATATTTGCTTTGGATACATTATGATTGGTTCATCGAAAACTATAAGCATGCATCAAAATGAGTTCTGAAAATATTCTCAAAGAAGCATTTACACAGCTTTGCCGTGAACTCGAACAGCAGATTATCGGACAGCGGGTGCTGGTACAACGGTTACTGCTGACATTATTGTGTGACGGCCACCTGTTACTGGAGGGAGCACCGGGACTTGCCAAAACACGTGCGATTAAATCGCTTGCCCGGGGTCTCGAGGCGGATTTTCACCGTATCCAGTTCACGCCTGATTTATTACCGGCTGATTTGACTGGCAGTGATGTTTATCATCCAGAAACCGGCAGTTTTTCCTTCAACGAAGGCCCCTTGTTTCATAATGTGATTCTTGCCGACGAAATCAACCGCGCGCCTGCCAAGGTGCAATCTGCTCTGCTTGAAGCGATGGAAGAGCGGCAGGTGACTGTCGGCGCGACCAGCTATCCGTTGCCGCCGTTATTTCTGGTGATGGCTACGCAGAACCCGATTGAACAGGAAGGGACCTATCCGTTGCCAGAAGCGCAACTCGACCGTTTCCTGCTGCATGTGCGTGTTGACTATCCGGACAGACACGCCAGCCGAAAAATTCTGCAAGTAGTTCGGCATGAAGCGCTTTGCGCACTGGAGCACAAAGTGCCTCTTGAGCTTCGAAAAGTAACGCAGAAACAGGTTTTTACTGCCCGGCGTGAAATTATGCAGCTGCATCTGGCCGAGGCCGTGGAGGAATATATCGTGGAGATCATCGAGACAACCCGTAATCCCGGTCAATACGGGCAGGAGTTGTCCAGCTGGATACGCTGGGGTGCGAGCCCTCGCGGTGCGATTGCCATTGAGCGTGCAGCGCGTTCTATGGCCTGGTTGGCCGAGCGTGATTTTGTGACGCCTGAGGATGTGCAGAATGTTGCGCCAGATGCGCTACGCCACCGGATTTTGCTGAATTATGAGGCGGAAGCGGATGGCATCACTGCCCAACAATGTATTGACCAGATATTAGCCAGTGTGCCGGCGCCATGAGCGAAGGTGTTACCCTGAAACTCGAAAACCTGATCCGCATGCGTGCAGCTGCGCGAGGCCTGGAACTCGGTGCGCGCAGGCGCGTTTTGTCGAGACAGGCGGGTGGCTATCTTTCTGTTTATCATGGCAGGGGCATGGAATTTGATGAAGTGCGCGCATACCAGGCCGGTGATGATGCACGAACTATCGACTGGCGTGTAACAGCACGGCGCGGACGTCCGCATACCAAACTGTTTCGTGAAGAACGCGAGCGCCCGGTACTGTTTCTCGTCGATCTGCATCCGGGCATGCTTTTTGGCAGTCGCGTGCAGTACAAATCTGTGCTTGCGGGCAGGTTATGTGCAATACTTGGCTGGGCTGCCGTCAATGCGGGTGACCGTGTTGGCGGTATTGTTCAGGGGGCAGACGGGCATCGCGAAATTTATCCGGCTACACGCGAGGTCGGATTGTTATCGATGCTGAAAGCGATGGTACAATTGCAACCCACAAGGCCGGGCGATATGATAAACGGTCGTCTGGACGACGCACTCGCCCGGATGGTTCGAATTGTTCTGCCAGGCAGCATGGTTGTGATTTTCAGTGATTTCAGGGAGCTTGGAAACAGTGCTGAGAAATACCTGAGTGCCTTGGTGCGTCATAATGATGTGATTGGTGCATTACTTTACGATCCGCTGGAAGCGACGCCTCCGCCACCAGGCCTGTACCACCTTGGTACCAGCCGGCATTATATGACTGTCGATACAGGCCGTGCGTCTGCTTTCGGACAGTGGCAGAGGCAATATCAGTTGCATTGTGAAAAAATCCGCAGCATCTGTTCGCGCCATGCCATTCACTTTATGAAAATCGCCACGACCGACCCTATGGTTCCTGCTTTGC
This sequence comes from Nitrosomonas marina, assembly GCF_900111605.1. Lineage (GTDB taxonomy): Bacteria > Pseudomonadota > Gammaproteobacteria > Burkholderiales > Nitrosomonadaceae > Nitrosomonas > Nitrosomonas marina_A. Next base: position 60,131 of record NZ_FOIA01000007.1, read on the forward strand.
GCTCGGGTTTGGCCCGTCAAAATAAAATCAATGATTGAAGATCCGCTTGCAGCGCTGCGTCCACTGCATACGCCCATGCCTGTTAGCTGGTGGCCACCTGCGCCGGGCTGGTGGATTGCCGTGTTGCTGTTAACAGTGTGCAGTATTTTGATTTATCGTTACAGAAAAAAACGTGTCGCACAGCGTGCAGCGCTTTATGAGCTGAAATGGCTGGCCAGTAACCGGAATGATGTTAAGCAGCCTGCCTCGCGTTTGAATCAACTGCTGAAACGGTATGCACTGGTCTGCTGGCCTGCAAAAGAAGTTGCAGGACTATCCGGCCAGTCCTGGCTTGCTTTTCTTGATCACAATGGCGGCAACGGGCGGTTTTCCAACGGACCCGGCCGTTTGCTGTTATCAGGCCCATATCAAGAGGTGCACGCTGATCTGGATGAACTGATCGATCTGGCGCGTCAGTGGATTAAAACGAACCTGCCGAAATAAGTGAAGGATGTTTGAATTTGCATGGCCCTGGATGTTTCTATGTTTACCGTTACCCTGGCTTTTCAGGCATTTTCTGCCGCCTGCTACAAGCGTTAATCGGGGTGTTTTATTTGTACCGTTTGTTGACTCCATTTCAGACGGTTTTGCTGAAACGCGTCGACAGTCGATACGTTCGCCGCGCTTGTGGGGATTGTTCATATGCTGGCTGCTGCTGGTCACTGCCGCGGCCAGGCCGCAATGGATTGGTGAGGAAACTGAACTTCCCGAGACCGGGCGCGATTTGATTCTGGCAGTCGATGTGTCCGGCAGTATGGAGATTGCTGATATGGGTGATGGGCATGCCAACCGTATGGATGTTGTCAAACAGGTGGCCGGTGACTTCATCCGTCGCCGCGAGGGGGACCGTATCGGGTTGATTCTGTTTGGCAGCGAGGCTTATCTGCAGACACCGATGACGTTCGATCACGCAACCGTTGCAAACCTGCTGCAGGGTACCGCAATCGGGATTGCCGGACGCGAAACAGCGATCGGCGATGCTATCGGCATGGCGATCAAACATCTGAAAGGTTTGCGGCATGATGCCGAAGATGCTGTGCTGGTGCTGCTGACTGATGGCGCCAATAACGCAGGTCATGTGCAGCCACGCAAAGCTGCCGAGCTTGCTCAACAACAGGGATTGCGTATTTACACCATTGGTGTGGGCGGCGAAGCGCACGAGATGCAGACCCTGTTTGGTATGCGTATGGTGAATCCTGCATCAGATCTGGATGAAGCGACGTTGCAAATGATTGCCGACTTGACCGGCGGAAAGTATTTTCGCGCTACCGACCGGGATACGCTTCAGGATATCTACCGTCAGCTGGACCGCCTCGAACCTACGATAGAGGGTGGTCGTCTCGTTCGCCCCACGTCTGAACTTTTTGTCTGGCCACTCGGTCTCGGATTGTTAATGAGTTTTTTGCTCGTGCAATACATATGGAGAATGAAATAAAGAACCCGCGTTAATGTTATGAACGAATTTCATTTCTTGCGTCCATTATGGTTCCTGGCGTTGATACCGGTCATATGGCTGCTCATATTGCTCTGGCGCAGACAATCGGCCGGCGAAGCCTGGCGTAAGGTTATTGACCGGCAGCTGTTGTCCGGTTTGTGGCTGGAGAAGCCTGGCCGATCGGCGCGTTTGCCATTGTTGATACTCGCCGCTGGCTGGGTGTTGACCATCTGCGCACTTGCGGGTCCGGTATGGGAACGCCAGCCCGAGGCTGTCTGGCAAGCGCAATTATCGCGGATTCTGATACTCGATTTATCACCGTCGATGGACGCGCGCGACCTGATACCCTCGCGTCTGGAGCGTGCGCGTTTCAAGGTCATGGATATACTTGAACGTTCCAGGGAAGGACGTACCGGTATGGTCGTATTTGCCGGTGAGCCGCATATCGTTACACCGCTCACCGAGGATATCAGAACCATTCAGAATCTGGTCACGGCATTACGGACGGATATCATGCCGGTAAGTGGTGATTATGCTGCACCGGCTTTGCAGATGGCGATGGAATTGCTGAATCTGAAAGGCATACGCGCAGGTGAATTACTATTGATTACCGACGGGATTGAAGATCCGGCGGCAGCCCTGTCTCAGGCGAGGGAATTACATGCCCAGGGGCACACACTTTCCGTGCTGGGTATCGGCACGGAACTGGGCGGCGCGATTGTGCGTGATGGTATTACCGAAGTAATTCGCTTTGATCCGGCACCGCTCCAGGAACTTGCACGCGCAGGCGGTGGCACATTCAGCAGGCTGACGACTGATGACCGGGATTTAAACCGTTTGTTATCGGAAGCATCCCCTGCGGGTGATTTTGAGCAAATGTCAGATGGCGCTGGCGGGATCGAACGTTGGGTGGAAAGTGGTGTCTGGCTGTTGCCTGTTATTGTGTTGCTGGCCGCTGTATCATTCCGGCGGGGCTGGTTGCTGGGGTATGCGTTATTTTTCGTTGCGCCACCGCCTGGTCACGCCTTTGGCTGGCAGGACTTATGGTTACGAGCTGATCAACAGGCGTACAGATATTTACAGGAGGGCGATCCGCAGGCCGCCGCGCAGCAGTTTCGAGATCCGAACTGGCGTGGTACGGCGTTGTACGAAGCTGGTGAATTTGAAGCTGCCGCAAAAGCGTTTGCCGAGTCAGATGATCCTGAAGCACTTTATAACCGGGGCAATGCACTTGCGCGCGCGGGTGAGATTGAGCAGGCCATGAAAGCTTATCGCGACGTATTACAGGAAAATCCCGCGCATGACGACGCACAAGCCAATCTCGAATTGCTGGAGAAACTGCTGCAAGACCAAGAACTGGACGATGAACCGGCGCATCAAAATGATGAAAGCGAACAGGATGAAAAAAAAGAGGATAAAAAGGAAAACGGCGATGAGCACAATGAAGAGAGTGGCTCAGAAAACGATTCGGAACAAAACAACATGACGCCGTCTGAAGACGAAGCGCAAATCGACAATAACCAGGCTGATGGTGATAGCAGCGAGTCCCATGTTGATGATAGTCGGCGCGAATCGCAGCCCATTGATCCGCAGCAATCAGATAATGACGATCAATATCCGGAAGATCAGCAGGTTACCCAGCCGGATGCGTCAATCCATGATGACAGGAACGATGAGAATGAACCGCTGTCAAGCGAGGAAGAGCTGGCGCTGGAACAGTGGCTGCGGCAGATTCCCGAGGACCCTGCCGGCCTGCTGCGCCGAAAATTCATGTTGGAACATCATCAGCGAAAACAGAAATGAGCCAAATAAAATACTTCTTTTATTCCATCATGTTTCTGTTTTGCCTGCTATTGGGGCCTGTACAGGCTGTCGCGGCGTTGACCGCACAATTGGACCGCGAGCGCATAACCGAGGGTGAGACTGTACGGTTGACCATCGAGGCCGCCGGTCAGATATCAACTATGCCCGATACGCGCGCACTGGAGCAGGATTTCGAAATCGCCGGTACCATGAGTGGCAGCCGCGTCAACATTATCAATGGCAAAATGGATTCACGCACGACCTGGACGATTTCACTGATTCCCCTGCGTAGCGGTCAATTGACCATTCCACCGTTGCAGATTAACAATGAGTATACGCCTGAACTGACCCTGCAGGTGGTGGCAGCGTCTGCCGGCAACGAGCCCGATACAGCTGCACCGATTTTTCTGGAAACCAGCGTTGACAAAACCGATCCCTATGTACAGGGAATGGTTCGGTATACCCAGCGCGTGTTTTTTGCTGTCAATCTGGCACAGGGCAGCTTGAGCGAACCTGAACATGAAAACATGCTGGTGCGTAAGGTCGGTGAAGATCGTGAGTATACAACCCTGCGTAATGGCCGGAGTTACACGGTGATTGAACGCGAGTTTGTGGTTTTTCCACAGGTCAGTGGCAAACTGGTGATTCCGTCCGCGGTTCTGAATGCACAAATACCGGAAGCCTCCAATCGACAGGATCCTTTTTTTGACCGTTTCTTTTCCAGTACTCGTCCGGTCCGGTTACGTGGAGAAGCGATTACGCTGGATGTTCGGCCACGTCCTGATCAAAGTAAATCACCCTACTGGTTGCCTTCCGAAGCCGTTGAACTGCACGAAACCTGGGAACCTGAAGACAGCCAAATCAATATTGGCGAACCGGTTACGCGCAACATTTCCATTACAGCGCTGGGTGTGACGGGCGAACAACTGCCTGAACTAAAATTGACAGACCCCGAGGGTTTCAAGCTCTATCCCGACCGTGCGCAATCGAGAACGCAAAACCAGTCGGGCACAGTCCAGGGAGAAAAAACACTGCGCCTGGCATACATGCCCACACAACCCGGAAAACATACCCTCCCGGCCATTACCTTACACTGGTGGGACACTGCCACTGACAGCGAACAGGTCGCTAAACTGCCGGAACGCACGGTGGAAGTGCTTCCTGCTGCGGGGCAACAACAGGAGGATGTCGCAACTAATATACCGGGTGTCGACTATGCGCAAAATCGTTCAACACAGCAATCCACAGAACGGGCAGGCAGCCAGCTGTTTCCGGCAGACCGAACGGGCCGCTTTACTGGTTCACCAACTGCTGGCGATTCCGGCTGGTTCTGGGTAGCGTTGCTATTTGCTACACTGTGGCTGATAACACTCGGCCTTTTCTGGCGCGTGCGCCGTATGCAACGTATGCAACTTCAGTCGGATGGCGCAGAAAAGCCACCCTTTGAAGAACTTGAAAATGCCAGGCAGGCCAGAAAACGGTTTCTCGCCGCCTGTCGGGGCAATAACCCGCAACAGGCGCGTCACTTCCTGCTCAAATGGGCCGCATGCCACTGGCACGATTCTCCACCCATAGGACTTGACGAGCTCTCATCACGTCTGAATGATCCGGCCATCGATGCAACGTTAACGCAACTGGATCGGGTTTTGTATCAGGATAACCAGGAAAGCTGGAATGGACGGGAACTGGCGAAACTGATTACTGAATTGCCGAAAACTGTTCATGCATCAAAAGATAAGAGGGGTGGTAGTGCTTTGCCGGAGTTGTATTCCTGAGAATCTGATCAAGATCTCACTGAAGAGTGTATACGTCGTTAAAATCGAACTTAAAGTGCTCGCATACTGTGTGTATGCTCCGCTTTTGAGTTCAATTTTGCCTTGTACTGCACTTCTTGATCGAGATCTTAAACAGGCTCTAAGAAAAATACTAATAATATCTGACATTTTATCGATGAGCGGCGTTGGAAATAACGTATCGGCGAATGATACGCTTTGGTGGGATAACGGGGGCAAACTTTTTAAAATAGATAAGTATCCTGGATTTCGTGTTCTCGGGGATCTAACGCGGTTTGTTAAAATCAAGGCTAAATTGACCAGATGCTATAAAACTTAAGGAGATATCATGAAGCTTGCCATAAAAGATGTCATTGTTGATGCAATACATTGCTTCATTTCGGACGTCTAATTCTAGTTATGCCGGACTTAAGAGCCGAATGACTACCCAATCAATAGCTAAGGAGTGGCGACTATTTCTAATCGAAAAGTTTTTGTGCGTAACTATAGAATGGCTTCAAATTTTGATGGCACTGACACGGTCCAAAATCCGATACTGGAAAATTTTCTTCCGTCGCTCCTGTATATAAAAATGACGTCAATACTTGACGAGGCATTAGAAGGGGGAAATCGAGAAGCACCATGGACGAATGCCAAAAAAGAATCCGTAAACTTTAGGAGGTAGAATCTCTTTCGCCTCCGACAATAATATGATCAATAACGGCGACAACCTCCATGATGTTAGAGGCCGTCGCAATGATACCGCTCACGAAATAAGTGCCACCGTTACCTGGGACGAACTAGCCCAATGGGATGGACTCTATTGTAATTTAATTGAATTCTGGAAACAGAAAATGGCAAGACCATTAAGAATAGAATTCCCCGGTGGTTTGTATCACGTCACCTCCCGTGGGGATCGCCGTGAGAATATCTATCTGGACGACGCTGACCGTATCAATTGGCTGACATTGTTCGCTCATGTTTGCAAACGGTTCAACTGGGTTTGTCATGCGTATTGCCTGATGGATAATCACTATCATATCGTTGTAGAAACGGTTGAAGGGAATCTGTCCAGGGGGATGCGGCAGTTAAATGGTGTCTATACGCAGACCTTTAATCGGTCTCACAATCGTATCGGGCATGTTTATCAAGGCCGTTACAAAGCCATTCTGGTGGAAAAAGACAGTTATCTGCTTGAACTGTCCCGCTATGTTGTGTTGAATCCTGTGCGGGCGGGTATAGTAAAAAATATCGATCAATGGACCTGGAGCAGTTATCCCGTCATGACCGGGGAAAGCAGTTGTCCCGAGTGGCTGCAAACAGACTGGCTGCTGGGACAGTTTGGTAAACAACGGAAGCGGGCTATTGCCGCGTATATGGATTTTGTTCGCGCAGGTGTGGGTTTGCCGAGTATTTGGGAAAACTTGTGTGGACAAATATATCTGGGCAAAGAAGCGTTTGTCAAAGAAATGCGGCAACAAGTGCAATCCGATCTGAACATCAGTGAAATTCCGCGTGCGCAGCGAAGAGCACAGGCCAGACCACTTTCGTATTATTCGAGATTTGGTGACAGAAATGAAGGAATTGCTGCAGCATATCAAACGGGTGATTATACGATGAAGGCTATTGCTGATGAATTTGGCGTGCATTATGCTACGGTTAGCCGGATAGTTAAAAAGGTAGAAGGCTAATGTGTATTGTATTGCAAGACCTGACCCCAAATTTCAAATTTATGACCCCAAATTTACAAATTTTTGATCCCAAATTTTCAAGACATAATTATCAGAATCAGATGTTTGAATGACAATCACAGATCGTAAACGCCTTCTGCACATCATTGTTGTTGTGTTCAGCTTGATTGTGGCTGATATGGTTTCTGCGGCCAATCCTGACGAGGATTTTTACACGTGGGCCGGTTTTGAAATGACGGGCAGTCTGCCTGCGCACAATCCTTACCTGAAAAACTTGCGATATAAATTATTTATGCAGGGGCGCTTCGGCGACAATTCGTCACAGTTCTCTCAGGGATTGATACGCGCAGGCACCGGCTATCAATTCAACGAGAAGGTCACAGCATGGCTTGGGTATGACTGGGTGCCGACCGGTCGGCCGCTGGCACTCAGTCCGTTTAACGACCATGCTGTTTGGCAGCAACTGTCGTGGAGTAACAGCTTTGCATTCGGCACATTAATCAGCAGAACGCGTTTAGAACAGCATTTTTTTGACGTTCCGGGTGGTTCAGATGCCGCGCATTTGTTTCGGCAGATGCTCAAACTGTCAATACCGGTACCAGTTGTTTCCCCAAGAATCGGTGTTGTTTTGTGGAACGAAATATTTGTCAATCTGAAAACGACGGCTGCAGGTATTAGAAGCGGGTATAACCAGAACCGGACATTTGCCGGATTCGGTTATCAGATAAACAAGATGATAACCTTGGAAACCGGTTATATGAATCAGCATATTAACAAGTCGAGCAGTCCGCGCCCCGATCTATTGCTTCATGTGTTATCGATTACGCTGCTGCTAAATTTTTAATTTCTCATATAGCAATGAATGGGGGGATTTCCACGTAAAAATCTGCTTTTTGATCCTTTTTGATCTTGAAAAAAGTTTGAAAAACCACATATCAACTGCAGTAGCGATTTCATCAATTTTTTATTAAAAGGAGATAAAAAATGGCAATTACGCGTTATGAACCCTGGGGTCTGCTAAGTCAATTGCAAAAGGAACTGGAACGTGGTGCTGCCGAAGGCTCGACTGCAACTGCCGAATGGGCGCCGGCCGTGGATATTAAAGAAGAAAAAGACAGGTTTGTTATTCACGCTGATATTCCGGGAGTAAAGCCGGAAGATATTGATATCAGCATGGAAAATGGTGTTCTCACCATAAAAGGTGAGAAGAAAACCGAAGCGGAAACGGAAAAAGATGGTTACAAACGTGTCGAACGGACATATGGTTCATTCTATCGTCGGTTTAGCCTGCCGGATACAGCAAATCCGGATGCGATTTCGGCTGTATCAAAGCATGGTGTGCTGGAGTTGACCATACCGAAAAAAGAACACGTGCAACCCAAAAAAATCAGTGTTTCTTCCGCTGAATAACAACTCCTGCCAACGAAAAGGAGTCGACACAGGCTCATCAATCGTCTGATTCGACTCCTTTTTCTTTATTTATTAAACCATGTCATAATTAGGCTTGGCAACAAGCCGCTTCGTTTTATCTGCTAATCAAGTACATTTCCTTTTTATGCCTTTAATTACGCTGGAGAAAGCCTGCCTGGCCTTCGGACATCATGCATTGCTGGATCAGGCCAATTTTCAGCTTGATCCGGGTGAACGTGTCGGTTTGATCGGCAGAAACGGCGGCGGCAAATCCAGTTTGTTGAAAATCCTGTCTGCTGCTATCAAGCTGGATGACGGCAGACTCTGGTGCGCGCCGGGTCTGAAAGTGGCGTATGTTGCACAGGAACCGGCCTTAACAGACACCAATACGGTTTATCAGGAAGTCTCAAACGGTCTGGGCGATATCAGCCAGGCGTTACTGGACTATCATACTGTCTCCCATGCGCTAACCGATAGTGAAAACGATACGGAATCGATGCTTGCACGGCTTCAGGAATTGCAAAATGCACTGGATGCGCAGGATGGGTGGAATATTCAGGCCAGAATTGAAACCGTTATTGATAAGCTGAGCCTGTCTGCAGACGCATGTATTGGGCAGTTGTCCGGCGGATTGAGAAAGCGGGTAGCATTGGCGCGTGCGCTTGTTATTTCACCCGATGTGCTGTTATTGGATGAACCGACTAACCACCTTGATTTTGCATCCATAGAATGGCTGGAAGTGTTTCTTCAGGGCTTTTCAGGCAGCGTTTTATTTATCACGCATGACAGGCGCTTTCTGGATAATGTGGCAACACGGATCATTGAACTCGATCGAGGTGTTTTGACATCATTTTCAGGAAATTTTGCTGCATATCAGTATAAAAAAAATGAAATTCTGGAAACAGAAGCGACGCAGCGACAGAAATTTGATAAGTTTCTTGCCGAAGAGGAAATATGGATACGCAAAGGTGTTCAGGCGCGATGTACGCGTAATGAAGGGCGAGTCAGGCGACTGGAAGCGCTGCGAAAGGAACGTGCGCAAAGAAGGGAACGTGTTGGCAAGGCCAGTCTTCAGGTAGGTGTGGGTGATCAGTCGGGTGAATTGGTTGCAGAATTGACACATGTCAGCAAGGCATTCGGCGATAAAACGATTATTGACGATTTTTCCTGCCGTATAATGCGCAAGGATCGTGTGGGGTTGCTGGGCCCCAACGGCGCAGGGAAGTCGACACTGCTAAAACTGATACTCGGTGACATGAAGCCGGACTCCGGACAGGTCCGGCAAGGGACCAAGTTGTCAATTGCTTATTTCGATCAGATGCGTGAACAGTTGGATGATGAAATGACATTAGCCGAGACCATCAGTCAGGGTTCTGAGTTCATCGAAATCAACGGCAAACGAAAACATGTGATCAGTTACCTGGAAGATTTTCTGTTCCCGCCGCAGCGCGCGCGTTCACGTGTTAAATCGCTTTCTGGCGGAGAACGCAATCGCTTGTTGCTGGCACGTTTGTTTACCCGACCGGCCAATATTCTCATACTGGATGAGCCGACAAACGATCTGGATATTGAAACGCTGGAATTACTGGAAGAGCTGCTGCAGAATTATGCTGGCACGCTTTTTCTGGTCAGCCATGATCGAGAATTTCTTGACAATGTCGTCACTCAGGTCATTGTCTTTGAAGGTCGAGGCGTGTTACGCGAATATGTTGGGGGTTACGCCGAATGGCTCCAGGGACAACTAATTGAGAAACCGGCGATTGCAACTGACAATGCGGTCAAACAGACCGAGAAGCATCCTACTCCAGGTAAAAAAACAGATAAATCATTATCACGAACTGAAAAGCTGAGTTATCAGGAAACCCGGGAGCTAAATACTTTACCGGATAAAATTGACACACTCGAACGGGAACAGGCCAATATCGCCCAGTGTTTAAACAATGCCGATATTTACCGGAATAATCCAGATGAAGCAAAAACACTGCAGTTACGCTTCTCAGCCATAGAAAAAGAGCTGGCCGAATGTCTCGAAAGATGGGAAGAACTGGAAGCAAAATCGTGTAAAATCAATCAGAGAATCTGATGGCATGCAAGGGCAATTTCCCTATAAACAACATGGACATAGTTCGTTTTTTCATTGACCAAATTGAGCACTTCGTATAAAGTCTAGCTTTTGAGAGGAGGAGGCTTACAATGAAACAAAAAATAATGATTAATTTATTACTTGCCTCGAGCATGCTTTTCTTTTTATCAGGCAATGCTCAAGCTGAAGGTGATGCGGCTGCGGGAAAGGAATTGAATTCAATGTGTGTTGGCTGTCATGGAATTGAGGGATATCGTACTGCTTTCCCTACAACTTATCATGTTCCCAAGATTGGCGGGCAACATGCTGAATATATTGTCAAATCACTTGAAGGCTACAGAGATGGCACACGCAGTCACCCTTCCATGACGGCGTTAGCAAAAACTCTTTCAGATCAGGACATTAAAGATCTAGCTGCTTTCTACGCAAATAACTAATTAAGTCATCATCTATAGAGGGAAGAAGGAATTAATTATGAAGAAATTTATGATTGCGACACTTAGTGGCGCAGCTTTGATACTATTTGGAAACGCTGCTGCAGCTGATATTGATGCAGGTAAAAACAAAGCTGCTGAAGTCTGCGCATCCTGCCATGGCATAGACGGAAACAGCCCGGCACCAAATTTTCCACATATTGGTGGCCAGCACAGAACATACCTTGAAAAAGCTTTAAAAGATTATAAATCCGGCACTCGTACCGACCCAGTCATGAACGGTATGGCTGCCGCCTTAAGCAATGATGATATTGAAAATCTTGCTTTCTATTATTCCAGCCTGCCAGGTAAATTGAATTCAAACAAATAATAATCAAGAAAATTATAAGAATACAATAGGATATCAATTTTTAAGTGATTGATATAAAATAATAATTCTTAGTGCTGACTATAAACGGAATGTGGACGAATTGGGATACGTCCACATTTCGTTTTTTATTTCCGTCAATTCTGGGTTTATTGTTTTTTGTGCCGTGAGCTGAGTATGGTTTTCTGTCAAACGCCATGGCAGCGTTTCTCAGGGGAGCTCGATTGAAACAAAAACACCCGCATGATCTGATACCCCCACCTGATTATTATCGACAAGATCATTAAATACAACGCTGCTTTGAAGAATGCGAGCTGGTGTCTTAACAAAAAAATAATCAATGCGCCTCGCCGAATCGCCAGCATCCAGAGTGGAAACGCCTACAGTACAGTGCTGGTCGGCAATTCCTGTATTATCGCACAAACTTTCCAGGAGCCTTCCATTTGCATAAGCATCAGTAAAGCCAGTTTCAATAATACTGTCATAAAAGATGCGTTCTTCAAACGGATCAGTGCGGAAGCGGTCAATATTAAAGTCACCGCCGAGAATAACCGGGTTAGTCTGTGGATAATTGCTCTCAGTCTCATTAATGAACGTTAACAATACCTGAAGCTGTGCGCCAAGTTCATCGGCACTGCATTGTGCGCATAAGTGCGTATTGTATACATTGATAAATCCGAGTTCGGGAATTTTCAGGCGCGTCATCATCACATTCCTGGGTAGTTTGATGTCATGTCCCTTGAATTCCAGTTCTGAAGCTTTGGGCAACCGTTTCGTCATTTTAAAATCAATTTCGCAGCGGGACAGAACTGCGTTAGCTACCATTAAAAGTCCCGGCAGTCCAGTTTCAAACGCGGTTTGCAAATCGTAAGCGTGTCCCCGTTCACGCAGCTTACCTTGAAGATCAAGCGCGCTGTTGGCGGTTCCTACCAAAACACCACCGGCTACTTCTTGTAACAGAATAACGTCTAACGATGTATCTGAAGCAAAATCGGCAATTGCCTCCAGCCGTGAATCACGCGTCTGGGTTTCAGAAAACAACAGATTGATTGTCAATAAATTTAAATGTCCACGATCTGCAACGTCATTACAGCTATTTAACTGTGTACCGCCGCCAGAATCCGGCGGCAAGCCGCTGCAACCTGATATACCCAGAATGCCCAGCAATATTACAAACCATAGTAGTTTCATAATTTATTCTCCATTCGTAGTCGCATGATCTAATCTATTGGATAGCATAAATTTTTTCATCAATCCTGTATATCTGATCGCTATACAAACGCTGACATATTCGGAAATGACAATTTATCGTACCACGGTTAGTGGTTCTGCGGAGAACTGCTTGTATCCTGAGTTGTAACAACGTGTTCAGTACTGCGCACGTCATGTTACTGTGAAAAGATAACGTTGTGTCTTTGTTTGCGACGAGTTGATTTTAATCGATGACTCAGGCCGTGAGGATTCGGGTAAAATAACAACTTTTGATATAAGTGCAAACCAGTAATGATGAACAGAAAATTAGTGGTCTGGTTAGCCGCATAGCTAAAAAAATTTCTAGCACACACACAATAGGGAGATATAAATGAATCTTAAAAAATACAGCACTGTTTGCGCCATCGGAATGAGTATCATCTTGTTTGGATGCGACAGTGTGCCGGAGGCGAATGTAGTCAATTGTTCGGGGAGGGGAATGGAGAAATCATTGGCTGCCTTTAAGAATGACGAAGCAGCGAGACAGGCATTTCTAGACAAATGCAACGCGCTGGCACAAGAACAATAAACTGCGCATCAAACCAGATACCGTCCCAGCGTCTGTTCCGGTGTTGTTTCGATCACAACCGGAACAAAGCGGGACACAACCAAAACAGGTATGTGACTTGGCAAACAGATTTTTTTGCATGGCTTACACAGGGTCCTTCAAAACCATTCGTTGATGATTTTTCTGTTTTAAGGCAAGCGGAATGGCAACGTGGATTTTCGTAGCCATTATGATATACCAGTCTTATCTGCTCAATTGTCACCGGAAATCGAGTCCAGATTTTTCGCTGCTTTCCGGTATCCCAGTTCGATCATTTCTGAAGCGCGTTCAAATTCCAGTGTGCCGCATGCATTCCTGGCAATTTCAATTGTATGATCAGGAGGATAAGCTGCCAGCTTCTGCCTGGCAATTGTGCTTTGCATGGCGTCGATTGCTTGATTAACAACATCATAAGCATCCAGATCGATGCCGTCTTTCAAAACAACCTTTTGCTGAAGGTTTTTGATAAAACTCGCAATTCTTTCATGAAAACTATTCGATTCGTTGGGTAGTTCGACGGGTCTGTCATCCAGCGCCGGGGAGTTTTTTGGTGGCCCGCACAGATTGACTGCGATGGTTATTTCGGTTCCATCGCCAAAGGTTGGCGCGATTGGTACTGGATTTAGCACGCCCCCGTCAATCAAGTTGACTCCTTTGTAATTATAGGGTGTAAACAGCATCGGCAGCGAGATAGATGCCCGAATGGCGCTGAACAGTTCTCCGGAATTTATCCATATTTCTTTTTCATTTGTAATATCAGCGGCTACCGCGGTATATCGTACCGGGAGATCTTCGATTAACTGGTTACCAACCAGGTCAACTAATGTATTGATGACTTTATCTCCTTTAAAAAAACCGGTTGTGCTCCATGATATATCAAGCAGCGAAATGATATCCATTTTAGTGACTGCCTTAATCCAGTGCTCGAATTCCGCCAGTTTTCCAGATGCATATATGCCGCCGACGAGCGCGCCTATGGAGCAGCCAGTAATGGATTTGATCTCGTAGCCATTCTCGTTCAGCCAGTGAATAATCCCGATATGTGCCAATCCACGTGCTCCGCCACTGCCCAATACAAGTGATACGGTTTTTTTCATAAAATAGCCAAATCCTGTTACAAAGGGCGACATTATCCACGAACGGGCGTGTCTTGACCAGAAAACGGACAACGATACTGTGTTTTGTTGTTTTGTTTCTGAAAGTGATCGGCCCCCAGTGCCGGAGTTTTTGTGTAGGTGCTGTCCAATTTTTTTTTGCAGGAACGGGCAGAAGTGCAGGACCTCTGCCCGTTCAACAAAACAACAATTGCTATGTTTTACGCGACAGGCGGGCGGTGATGACAAAAAACAGCGGTACGAAAAAAATGGCCAGAAATGTAGCCGCCAGCATGCCGCCAAATACGCCGGTGCCGATTGAATGACGACTCGCCGCACCTGCACCGGATGCCAGCACTAATGGCAGCACACCGAGAATGAAGGCCATCGAAGTCATGATAATCGGCCGGAAGCGCAGGCGGGCAGCTTCCAGTGCTGCTTTTGTCAGTGACATGCCTGAGGCGTAACGCTGACTTGCGAACTCCACGATCAGTATGGCATTTTTTGCTGCAAGCCCGATCAGCGTGATCAGTCCGATCTGGAAATAGACATCATTGCTAAGCTCTCGTGTCCAGATCGCCAGCAGTGCACCAAGTACGCCGAAAGGTATGATTAAAATAACCGCCAAAGGTGTCGACCAGTTTTCATATAGCGCGGCGAGTACCAGAAATACCATGAGCAGCGCAAATGCGAAGATCATAACAGACTGGCCGCCGGCTTTTTTTTCCTGCAGGGAAATACCGTCCCAGTCAATAGTGTAGCCATCGGGCTTGAGTAGTTCTTCGGCCAGTTGCTCAAGTGCGGCGATGGCCTGACCTGAACTGTAGCCGGGTGCGGCCGCGCCGAGTACAAGGGCTGAATTGAATCCGTTAAAGTGCGTAACAGGGTCGGGGCCGCTGCTAAAGTAAGTAGAGACAACGGTATCCAGTGGCACCATGGTTTGCTCGGCATTATTCCGGGTGCGAACAAATATTTTGCTGATGTCTCCGGGGCTAGAGCGGTATTCCGGGGGAGCTTCGGTCTGTACGCGGTAAACTCTGCCGAATTTGATGAAGTCGTTGATATACATGTTTCCGAAATAGGCCTGCATGGTATCGAACACTTCCGAAATCGGCACGCCCAATGACTTGGCCCGTTCCCGATCTATCTGTGCAAAAAGTCGTGGCGTGTTGACACGGAAATTTGTACTGGCTTTGGCAATTGCGGGGTGTTCAGTTGCCTTTGCCGTAAATTCTTGCGCTGCTGCCGCAAATTCACCAAAGTCGCGGCTGACTGGATCCAGCAGCTGTAGCGAAAATCCACCGGTGGCGCCCAGACCGGGTATTGCCGGTGGATTGAATGCTAGGATCAGCGCGTCGGGAATTTTTGCAAATTCTGCGAATGCTGAACTGATAAGTCCCTGGGCCTGCTGACTCTGATCCTGACGCTCATCCCAGTGATGCAACGGTACGAACATGGTTGCCTGATTGGTGCCACGCGTATTGAAGACGAAATTCTGTCCTGCCAGTACGTCGGTGGAATGTACAGCCGGATTTGATATGAAATAATCTTCAAGTTTTTCGACTACGTCGATGGTTCTGGCTTTCGAGGCGCCTTCGGGCAAGTGAAAAATCGTAATGAAATAGCCTTGATCTTCTTCGGGCAGAAAACTTTTGGGGATAGTCTGGAACAAGCCGGCTGCAACGACGATCAAGACCGCAAAAAATGCAATTGCGATGAATGAACTTTTCAATATCGTATCGACTGCTCTGACATAACGTTTCTGCATCCATCCAAATATACGGTCAAACAGTTTCCAGAATGTATTTTTTGGAGCATCAAGACCCGGTTCGAGTACCAGAGCACACAGCGCAGGACTTAGCGTCAGAGCAACAAATCCGGAAATTGCAACCGAAACGGCAATAGTGATGGCAAACTGTTTGTACAGCTGTCCAGTGATGCCCTCCAGAAAGCCAACGGGAACGAATACGGCTGCCAATACCAGTACTGAGGCGATTACCGCACCGGTCACTTCGTTCATCGCCTTGATTGCTGCGTCTTTGGGCGACAGTCCGCCCTTGGTGATATTACGCTCAACATTCTCGACTACAATAATGGCATCGTCGACGACGATACCGATTGCCAGTACCATCCCGAACAGTGTCAGCGTATTGATCGAAAAACCGAGTGCATACATGCCTGCCATAGCGCCGATCAGTGAAATGGGTACGGTAACTGCGGGTATCAGGGTCGCGCGCCAGCTTTGCAAAAACAGAAACACTACAAGAATGACCAGAATTGAAGCCTCTATCAGTGTTTTAAAAACTTCGTTGATTGAAACTTCAATAAATTGTGTTGTGTCGTAAGGCACATCATATGACATACCTGTTGGGAAACTGCTTGCGAGTCTTGCCATTTCTTCACGCACTTTTTTAACGGTTTCAAGTGCGTTGGCGCCGGGTGCGAGAAAAGTCAGTAGAAACGTGTTGGGAATGCCGTTCCAGCGTCCTTCGAGATCATAGGACTGGGCGCCGAGTTCGACGCTGGCAACGTCGCGCATGCGCACCATGGAACCATCCGGATATGCTCGGATAATCATTTCCTCGAATTCCTGGACTTCGCTCATGCGACCACTGGTGATTACCGGAATTGTGAGCTCCGTTCTTTTCCCGGTTGGCTCGCGGCCGACCCTGCCTGCCGGAAAATCCCGGTTTTGTTCACGTACTACGTTGGCAATCTCGGTGGGAGTAATGTTGAGCTGTGCCATTCGCACCGGATCCAGAATCAGTCGCATGGCATAATTTTGTGCACCATAAACAACTGCGTCACCCACGCCGGGGATGCGCTTGATATTGTCCAGTACCTGGATCAAGGCATAGTTGGAGATATAGACAGGATCATGCTTGGGGTCGGTGGAGTTGAGAGCGACAACCGCAAGCAGATTGGGCGACATTTTTTTAACTGTTATGCCCTGACGGATCACTTCATCCGGTAACTGCGGCTCAGCCAGTTTTTGCCGGTTCTGCGTCTGGACCTGCGCAATATCGACATCCGTCCCGATTTCGAATGTCAGGCGCATCACCATGTGTCCGTCATTGGTGCTGGTGGAATCATAATACAGCAGGTTGTCGATGCCTGGCAGCTGTACCTCAATTGGACGCGCTACCGATTCGGCTACAACCTCCGCGCTCGCACCCGGGTAGTCGGCTTCAATCTGTATCATGGGCGGTGCAATTTGTGGAAATTGCGCCACTGGCAGTTTTTGTGACGAAACCAGACCGACTATAACGATGAGTATGGACAATACCGATGCAAATACCGGTCGTTCAATAAAAAATCGTGGATTCATAACGTTTCCTGAGCGCCTGTATTTTCCTCGGGTGTATCATTTGTGGTGACAGTAACCTGAACTCCCGGCTGAACGCGGTGAAAGCCGGCTACCATGACGCGTTCACCGGGTTCGATGCCGCTTTCAATCAGCCAGTCGTTGTCGTACCACATACTGGCTTTCACCGGGCGCAGCTCGACTGCATTTTGTTCGTCGATCACATAGACGAACGCACCGTTAACGCCGTGCTGTACCGCGCGCTGTGGAATCAGTATGGCATTTGGCCGTACGTAACCGATTAGACGAACCCTGACAAACTGCCCGGGCAGAAAATCTGACAATCCCGGTACGAAATAGCCGGATGGGTTCGGAAATCTGAAGCGGCCCTGCAGTGTGCCGGTTTCAGGTCGTATCGTGACTGCGGTAAAATCCAGTACCCCCTCTTCCCCATACACGCTGCCATCGGCAAATGTCATCACGCCCCGCAACTGATACAGATCCGGCCGCTCTATTTTTTTTTCCGCCAGTTCCTTGCGTCGCCGAAGGATATAACTTTCCGGAACGTTGACGCTGACATACATCGGATTGAGCTGGTCTACGGTGGTGAGCAGCGTTGTCTGGGCTGAGACCAGCTGGCCTTCATAATAGTTGCTGCGGCCTACTCTACCGTCGACAGGTGCTTCAATACGGGTATTGTCCAGATCGAATTTGGCCTTGACGAGATCGTTCTGGGCGGCTTCCAATGCGGCTTCTTCGCTGAGTACGTCGGCTATCGCATCATCAACATCTTTCTGGCTGACAGCCTGTTCTTCGAGTAGCGGCTGCACGCGCGCAAGGTTCTGCTTGACTTGAACAAGGCGGGCCTTATGTTGCGCCACTTTCGCTTTCATAGCCTGATAGATTGCATTAAAAGGCACAGGATCAATCAAGTAGAGCTTGTCCCCTTTTTTAACATTCCGGCCCTCAGTAAATAAAACTTCCTTGATGATTCCTGAAACCTGTGATCGTATCTCGACGGGGCGGAAAGCTTCTGTCCGTCCGATAAATTCTGGCTCGTCGGGAACGGTTCGTGCTGAAACCGTAATTACTTCGACCTGGGGCGGTGGTGGATTTTTTTCTGTGGTTTCATCCGCAGCACAACCGACAATCAGTGCCAGACAAAGCCCGAACGATAAAATCCTGAGAAAGACTTTGTACGGATTAATAATTTGTTCGACTGTCATGATTTGAATATTTAACATACTGTTATTGTCTGTTTTCATATTTGCCCGTAAACCGGTAAGAAGCTGTCAGTTTTGTTCACTGGTTTCGTTTTCATGGTGCCATCCTCCGCCCAACGCTCTGTATAATTGAACAATTGATACCAGGTGCAGGCGATGCGTTTCGGTCAGTGAAAATTCCGCCTCAAACAAATTACGCTTGGCCAGCAACACATCGACATAACTCGTAATACCGCTTTTGTAACGCAAATCCGCAACATGTAATGCGGATCGCAGTGCTTCAACCTGTTTCTGGCGGGCTTTGCGCTGCTCGCTGGCGGTTCGGATCGTGACAAGTGCGTCTTCGACTTCTCTGAAAGCGAGCAGAATTGTTTGTCTGTAATTCGCCAGTGTCTGCGTAACCTTGGCTTCGGCAGCGCGTTGCTCGAAACCCAGAATAGTTGCGTTGAACAATGGCGTGGCAAGCCCTACGCCACCCGTGCCAAAATCTGAATCCGATAGCAAAAGATTGGACAATGCGGGACTGGCTACACCCATCAGTCCGGTGATCGAGAAACGGGGAAAACGCATGGCTTTTGTCATACCGACGCGGGCTGTTGCTGCTGATAATGCCTGTTCGGCCTGCAGAATGTCCGGGCGTCGCTGTAACAGTTCTGATGGCAGCCCCGCAGGAATTTCAGGCGGAATGTGCTGTTGGGTCAAAGACTGCGCGCGTATTATCGGTGCCGGGTTTCTGCCCAGTAGCACATTGAGTTCGTTTTCTTTGTTTACGACCAGACGATCAAACTCGGCCACACGTGCGACTGCGTTTGCACGTTCGGCCTCAAACTGGTCCAGGTCGAGACGGGAAATCAGGCCGCCTTTCAGTTGCGCCCGGGAAATAGCGACAGATTCTTCCCAGGAGGCCAGTGCACGATGCGCGATGTTCCGTTGCATGTCATATTGCAGCAGATCAAAGTAAGTCTGGGCGACTGCGCTGATGAGCATTAAAATGATTGCCCGGCGATTTTCCTCCTGTGCGAACAGATCTGCGCGCGCCGCTTCGTTTGATCGCCGGATTCTGCCCCAGATGTCAATTTCCCAGTTTAATGTGCCCATACCGAAGTAGTTAAAATCGGTCGGGAATCCAGCGCGGGGGAATCCGCCGAGCGTACCAAAAAACGGGGCGTTAATGTTGCCATCCAGTTTGGGCAGAAAATCCATGCGTGCAATGTGTGAGCGCGCCTGAAATTCTTCAACAAGGGCGGTAGCCTGTTTCAGATCCTGATTGTTCATCAGCGCCTCTAGTATTAATTTCTGTAGTGTTTCGTCCCGCAGAAATTTCCACCAGGGCAGTGTTGCGATTGACGCCCCTTCAAGTTCTGTCATTCGGAATTGTTCATTCACTTCAATCGCCGGACGTCTGTAGTCCGGACCCATAGCGCAGGCTGTCAGGAACAGGCAGAAAAGTAAAATGGTTATGCGCGTCCGGTGTTGCTGAAAGAGTAGCATCATGAAAAAAAGTGTAGAAATGCGATTGAAAAAATTAGTCCAGCGGTTCTGGCAGTTGTCTGAATATTATCATTGTTGCCTTTTGCTTGATTCCAGTGTTTTTGCAGGACTGAACCCGGCAATATCATATTGATAGAGTACTAGTCTTTAATTTTACTTGATATAGCAGATATACTATAAATACAAATCCAAGCAAAAGTTTGGAGCCATAGATAAGGTCAGTATGTACAAGTCGATCAAATACACAGTCCAGCTGATGAATGGCCGGTGTTGAGTTTGATGGCGACAGTTTTGACAAATAATGCGGATACCGAACGTTTTCAAGTCCTTTGTTGCTGTTTTCAGTATTGTGTTGCTGGGTAGCTGTGCCAATCTGACCTACTATGCGCAGGCAGTAAACGGCCATATGGACGTCATGCGGCGTGCCGAACCGATCCGTAGCATCATCGACAGCCCCGATATTGACTCGGATTTGAAACAGATTCTCAGTCAGGCCGAAGCAATGCGTAAATTCGCCAGTCAGGAACTTCAACTGCCTGACAATCAAAGCTATACCCGCTATGCTGATTTGGAAAGACCTTATGCAGTCTGGAATGTTGTCGCGGCGCCAGAGTTTTCTGTTCGACTGAAACGGTGGTGTTTCGTCAAAGCAGGTTGCGTAAGTTACCGTGGTTTTTTCTCGCAGGCCAGGGCTGAACGTTTTGCCAGCCGCCTTCGGGCGCAAGGTTACGATGTACATGTTGGCGGTGTGCCGGCGTACTCCACACTGGGGTGGTTTAATGATCCCATTTTGAACACATTCGTCCGTTCCGAACTGGAACTGGCGCGCCTGATTTTTCATGAACTGGCGCATCAGGTTGTTTATGTGCCGGGTGATACAGTCTTCAATGAATCTTTTGCTACGCTGGTCGAACAGGAAGGTATACGACGCTGGCTTGCCCATCAGGGGAAATCCGGGGAATATACGGCATACCGTGCCCGGCGTGATACGCAAACAGCTTTCAATACACTTGTTATCAGTCATCGTGAGCGGCTGAAGACATTGTATGAGATGGATGTCAGCGATGCGGAGAAACGTGCAGCCAAAGCGCATATTTTAAATGATCTTCGTGCTCAGTTTTTATTGCTAAAAAGTAGCAGGCCCGGATTTGGCGGTTATGAGAACTGGTTTATAAAACCGCTCAACAACGCACGCCTGGCGACTGTATCCGTTTATACGCAATTAATTCCTGCCTTTCAGGCGCTGCTTATATTGCAGGATGGCGATATGGCACGTTTTTTTGCTGCGGTCAGGGCAATCGGTAAGCTTCCCCGATCGGAACGTGCTGATGCACTGCAAAAGGCGATCCATACCAGCCGGCAAAGCAATCTTGCCGGCTTGGTTACGCAGCAGCCTCAATGACGGACGGCTATTCAGCATGAATTATCAGCGTTGCCAGCGATCGATGCTGTACGTGCCTGCACCGTATACAGCTAGCAGTATTAAACCACCCGCGATAGCAATATTTTTCTTGAACATAATGAGCTGCATTTGATCACTGAAGTCATTATGGAAAAGTACTGCGGCTGCGATGGTGAACAATGCCAGTATGATCGATACCCAGCGGGCTTTCCAGCCGGCTATCAGTGCCAGGCCGCCCCCAAGTTCGAGCAGAATGACAAGCGGTAACAGTTCGCCGGGCACGCCCATTGCATTCATGTAGCCCTGCGTATTTTCATATCCGCCGATTTTGCTGTAGCCAGCCAGAAAAAATATCTGGGCCAACAGTATGCGTGCGGTCAGTTCGCTGATTTTTTTCATTTTAATATCCTTTGGTAAGTTACGGGTTATTTGTTTCGATGAAATAATGCTTTGTCGCGTACAAGCTCATTGGTTTGATAATCATGCACAGCCTGTTCAATTTCTGCCCTGGTATTCATGACAAACGGACCTTGTCGGACGATAGGTTCGCTAATCGGTTTGGCGTCAGCCATCAAAAACCGGGCGCCATGCTCGCCGGCGATAAACTCGGCTGAGTTGCCAGCGCCGCCGTTAGTGTCGGGGACGAACAGTGATCGGGATCCCATATCATGGCCAAGCAGTTTGCCGCCGCCTTCAAAGACATATATAAATCGATTGTGTCCGGCGGGAACTGTAACGTGAAATCGTGCACCGGGACGTATTTGCACATCGTAAAGTGACGTGGATGTAAGGTCATCCTTGATCGGTGCAATGGCGTTGTCAAAGCTGCCCACCAGCACTTTGACTGTGTAGGCGGTTGTGCGGACAACGGGAAAATCTGTTGCTGCATACTCCTGGTATTCCGGGCGGTCCATTTTGTGTGCCGCCGGCAGGTTGATCCATAGCTGGAAGCCGCGCAACAGGCCATCCTTTTGTTTGGGCATTTCCGAGTGAATGATGCCGCTGGCCGCCTTCATCCATTGAACCGAACCGGGGCCCAGATCGCCGCTGTTGCCAAGACTGTCTTTGTGCGTCATGATGCCATCCAGTATGTAAGTCAGGGTGACAAAACCGCGGTGCGGATGAGATGTGAATCCGGCAACATAGTGATCCGGGTCGTCGCTGTCGATATGATCCAGCAATAGAAACGGATCAAGCTCTCGCAATCGTGGTGTGCCAATGGTACGAAATACGGTAACGCCTGCTCCTTCTCGAGTCGCTGTTGCCGAGATTGATCGAAGGGTATCTGTTGCTATATCCATGACTTTTTCTCCGTTTGAATTATGATAAAGTCTGTTTTTTGTGACACGTACATTATTACTGTTATGTTATTAAGAATAAACATGTATTATTGGAAATAATTGTTCTCGATAAAGCAACAGATATGTATGGACCGGTTTGACAATATGTATACATTTATCCGGGTCGTTGATGCTGGCAGCATCAGTGGCGCTGCTGAACGGTTGAATGTTGCAAAATCGGTAGTCAGTCGACGTTTGAAAGAGCTGGAAACGCATCTGGGCGTGGCGCTGTTTCATCGAACCACGCGAAAGATGAATCTTACTGAGACCGGTCGTGCTTTCTACCAGCAATCCGTGCGTATTCTTGATGATTTGGAGGAGGCCGAGCACACTGCGTCCCAGGCGCACGGCACACTCAAAGGCAGCCTGCGTATTGCATTGCCGCTCAGTTTCGGCTTAATGCACCTGGGGCCTGCGATTGAAGAATTCTTACACCTGCATCCGCAAATTGAATTTGATCTTGATTTTAACGACCGGCAGGTCGATTTGGTGACCGAAGGTTTTGATCTGGCTGTTCGTATTGCAAATCTTGCTGATTCCAGCCTGATCGCGCGCCGTATTGCAGATATACATGCTGTGATATGCGCCAGCCCGGCTTATCTGGAACGCAAGGGAGAGCCCAAAACCGTTGCTGATTTGGAAAACCATCAATGTCTGGTCTATAACCTGTTACGCGACTTCAATCACTGGCATCTGCACGATAAGAACGATCAGCAAATCAAAGTACGCATACATCCTTATTTAAAAGCAGGTAATGGTGAGTTTCTTCGCGATGCAGCCGTTAATGGACTGGGCATTACTTTGCTGCCCACGTTTATTGTATACCGGGAAATTGAACGGGGTGAGCTGCGGCCGGTCTTGTCGGATTATCAATGTCCGCGAATAACGGCTTACGCTGTGTATCCACAAACCAGGCATCTTTCACACCGTGTGCGGGCTTTTGTCGATTTTCTGGCAGAGCGTTTCAAGGAAACGCCATATTGGGATGCCTGTCTACAGCAGACAGAACAGGTGCAGGAACCGGTTTTTCAGCCGCAATCATGATAGCGATCGACATCGTGCGTATGGAGAGGCACTATCTCTGTGGACACTTGAGATCAAGCAGATAGGAGAGGATCGGTATGCCTACAATACAACATGAAACTATCGACCTGCTAATTGCTCAATTCTCGTATAAAGCTTAACTAACAAATGTTTATTCTTGTTCAAAGCTGATCAGTGTAAACTGCATTCGGGCCGGGTCACTCAGTGACATTATTATATTTTTAAGTATTGTGGTTTCGTTGATGATAACCGACGGAATTTCCAGTGTTCGGTTTTGACCGGAAAATACAGCCATATTTGCGGACCCGGCTACAAGTGGCGTTACGCTGGCGGGGTCCAGCTCAAAGAGGATATCCGGCTCCGAGCCCAACAGTTGCAGGCGCACTGAATAGCTATTGTTGTCTCCGGTATCTACAGCAAAAGTTACCGCGCTTTCGTTAAAAACTGCAGTAACGTCGTGTAATTCGACAGCATTTATCAATACAAAATTTTCCACCTGGACCGGTTCAGACACGTCAAAGCCTACCGTAGGCGTGCTCGATAATGCACCACCAAAGTTGACGCGCTGTAGACCCGCAATCGTATCAAATACAGTCATGCCGTCATACAGAATTTTTGCAAATACGGTAAAGCCTTCATTCTGAGTGTCCAGAAATGCCGGAGGCCCGGAATTATCAGCCAGATTGACAAACCACTGGCTGGTAGCGCTGTCCGGATCACCCCCCAGCTTGGCCATCGCTACCGTGCCGCGCGTATTGGAAAGGCCAAATTCGTTTGCAACAGGTTCAAACGTAGTTACCGGCGTTACATTTACCTGAGAATTATTGCTGGCTACTTTGAAACCGCCTCCCTGAATGACGAAACCTGGTTCGCTGCGGTGAAAAATATTTTGCAGATAAGCGCCACTGTCAATATAGCGGATAAAATTTGTAACTGTCAGAGGCGCCTGTCGTTCAAGCAATTCCATACAAAAGTCACCCACGTTCGTGTTAAGACAGGCAACCGGGTTCGCTGTTGCCGCATTTGTACTGAGAACCATACTCAAGGCAACGATGATTTTTGTGAAGCTTTGAATTGAAGGCATGACTGACAGATTGATGATCATAAAATATAAAGATGATTATATAGATTCACTGCTGTATAGGAAAAACCCAATATATCCGAAAAGCGGGATGACATGCCAGAATTTTTCTGGTCCATTTTTTTGTTAACGATACCATTTTACAGTTTATATTAGCCGACCTGCAGTCCAGATGAGCAAGTATTTGTCCATTATGCCGGATCGACTGCCTGTTATACGGACATAGATGAATGGTAAATGCAACATTACGCGCAGCTGTCGTGTCTCAGGTATGCACTGATCATGTCGTTGCGCCGATAGTGTCGATAAAAGGCCTGTCCGTATTTCTCTGCTGAGCACCATTGGTACTGATTTGGCAACCACGTGCACCTACAATTAACCAGTGTGACCGGATAGTCTTCATGGCAAGAGCGCTGAATCTGTTTCACTTCGACGCCAAAGAACATTGCTCCGATGCTGTTTGTTTCCGTATCAGCTTCATCTATTCGTTTTTATACAAAAACGATCAGCTAAATCGCTTAACGCCTGGTTATCTGTCCGATCAGCAGATGCTGCATTAATAAACTGAAGGTAATTAACCGCCCTGAGGGTTATGTCCTCACGTTATTCCTAATTACAGGTATATCGGCTGTATATTGCTGTTGATCAGGTTGGCAGTCTGTGCGACAAGGATGAGATTGCCATAATAGCCGCCCGTACTCTGGCTGCAAAGATGCCATTTACCAAAAACAGCTCAAAAAGATCACGTTCGATCGAGAGTTTATCTGTTCGGAACACATTGTCCGCTGTAATTCATAACCTGCCTCTATTTTATTGATAATTCCGTATTTTTTGGAATCAGCCTTGTCATTCGTCATCACAAAGCAAACCTTTGCCATGGCGCGGCGCGACAATCAGATCACAGCCGGTAATTTGATTTGAACTGAATCGAACCATTTTGGGATATCAATCGTATAACTGATAAAACCGGAATTATATTGAGTGTTCTGAATGAACAGAACCTATTTTTGAGTTTTTTTTCATGTTTTCGGAGACCGTTAGCCAGTCAACGCCTTTAGCCAAACAGGTTTTCGGTATTGCCGATTTATGTCCACGGTTGTTTTTGGATCAACCATGTTGCAAATGCAAAAGGTTTTTTTCCGGTCAGATCGGTTCTCTGTTCTACGGGATTCATTATTTTGATAAGGAGATTATCATGTCTACTATTGGTGATAACGCACGATTGCTTTCAAATGACGTTCAGGCGAAGTGGCTGATTGAAGATTTTCCATTCCGCATTCAACTGGCAAGCGTATTCCCTTTTTGTCCGGTTGCCGGTGATGCACTGCGTTACACTACAACACCGATTCTGCAGCCTGGAGTCATGATCGGATTTGAAGAAGGAATTGTTGAAGACACCAAGATGCCCAATGATCCAAGCCGGGTCTTCACATTCGCCGAGATTGCTACTCAGTTCCGGGTGGCATATAAGGCGCAGGATATTTTTTCATCGAATGTCAACGACCAGGTATCTGTTCAAATGGCGCTGGCCATTCGGGAACTGCTCTACAAGTTCTGGATATTGTTCGAATCGGGGGATTCAGCAAATGCCGGTGAATTTGACGGTTTGCATAAAATAGTCGACCCGTCGCGGGTACTGGATCTCGGTTTTCAACCGCTCACGCTGGAAACGCTTGAACAAGGTAAGGAGCTGGTACGCACCAACGATGGCCGGGGCACGGTACTGTTTACCAACAGTATCGGTAAGCGCGCTATTCATGCGGCGCACTGGACGCGTGGGCTGACGCCGCAGTACACCGACATGATTTTTCCTTGTCCGCGGAATGAGAATCAAATGGAACGTGTTTTAACTTTTGACGGCGCGCCTGTTTATATCAACGACCTGAATCAAAACTTCAGCGGCAGCCCTGATAATCCGTCCGGAGAGCTCGTACATGAAAATCCTCAGATACTTGGCAGTCCGGGCGTAGGTGTCAATATATGGTTTTTTTCATTGGGTGAAAACAACCTGCATGGCATGACGCCCGCGGCGCTGGATACGGGACTGTTCGTGACACGTTCGACAATGCTGCCGGATGGGTCCACGCTGGTTTATCACGTAACAATGCCCGCCAGCATTGCGCTGGGCAGCGCCAGCAGTCTGGCTGTGATCAAGAACGCCGTGATTCCGGCACACCGCAGTCCATTGATTGACTTTGATATCCGGGGAGCATAACCATGGCCGACAAATTATTGACCGAAAATTTTTCCGGTGCGCGCCTACAGGGCGCGGTTGCGCCAGGAATAAAACAGTCAGTGTTGCGATACAACAAGGAGGCTGTCAGAACACTGTTGCAACGCGCTCCAGTGCCAGTAGAATTCAAGCAGTCGGCGCAAAGCGACCTGCCTGGTCTGCTATTGTCTTATGCTCTAACAGACACATGCGCTGCTGGCAATGATCCCTGTCCACATACGCTGGAAACAACGGAATGGGAATCGCCTGGTTTGTCAGCAGCATCGGGGAATAGAGACACAACGCAACCGTTTTATCTGACCGATACAATGGTCAACCTGACTCTGCTGGAGCACGCTGCTGCAGGGTTGCAATGGTTCGATGCACGTCCATTATCGGCGCTGGTCACGAATACGTGTTTTCTCGAAGCTTGTTTTCCTTCGCCTGTGTATTGGTGCGTTCCATCCGGAAATTGCTCACAAAAATTTTTAAACAAAAGACGAGGTAAAGTTAACTGTAACACTCAAGTGGTGATAAACATACCGAATACAAAATCCATTCCCATTTATTGGGTTCTCTTGGGATCAAACTGGACGATAGATAAATGCAATGAAAAACTTAATGAAGCTAAGGATTGGTTTGAGAAATATTGTATTGAACTGGATCTGCGTAAATTGGATGTCGATAAAACGATTGCGGAGATTAAAAGAAAACATGCGCGACAGAAGGCAATACAGGCATTGAAGAGTCAGAAAGACATTATTGCGAGTCTTGACGGTCCTCGAAAGAATCCGGAATGGCGTCCATATCATGATGCCGTGGTTACAATTTACAAACGTATGTGGCGGCATCTAAAAAAGACTGGTATATATGTTTTTTTCGTTGATGAATATAAAGCTATCAAATCTTACGATCGTATTGTAAAAGCTTCGGCAAATATGGGGAAGCTTCCGGTAATTCTGATAAGTAGCAAAGACATGAATGCTGAAAATGTTGCAACACATGAGTTAATTCATGCTTTTGGTAAAACTTGGTACAAGCACGAAGGCGGTGAAGAGTACAAGGATTTAAGTGGGGAAGATTATAAAGGAATGCCTTTGACCAGCCCTTGGAAAACACACCGCGATCTTACTTGGGAGCATGGAGATTGCGACAATGATATGGGGAATTGGCTGGGCGGAGGAAATCCTTATGAGTATTTTTTGGACTGGTCTGCCTACAAAGAATTTGTAAAGTGTAGGTCGATTAATACGAAATAGTAAAATAAGACTGTTTCATCAGTCATGTATCGCTATATGCAAGATTGCCTTATTGTTCTAATCCATAACAAATTCCAGACCTTCAATTAACACAGCGGCAAAAACAAGTGGTTTTTCTCCAACAGATTGCAGTGCATGCACCGATCCGGCGGGCCGGTGTATGCAATCGCCCGGGTAATAGATGGTGCCGTTGATTTCTTTCATCTGGCCCTGAAGTATGAACGACCATTCGTCGCCCAGATGCCGGTGAGCGGCAATCATTTGACCGGGTTCGACGTAGACCAGCCCGCAATCGGCGTTTTCGGCAATCTGCGGCCCCCCATCAAAATGGTATAAATGCGTGCCGGGAAAGGCGTTAAGCTGCCAGGTTTCTGCTGACACATGGTTCAGAGTGGATAAATGTTTTTCGATGGTTGCCTGGTTCAAATCAAAAAAATCGCATAGCCGTTCTAGAAAACCGGCAAAGCGCGTTTCGTGCCGGACGGAATGCAGGATGCGCTCTCGCAGGTTTTGTGGCGGGGCCAGTGGCTGTTCCGCTTCTGCCAGCAATGTCAATGCATGCTCGATATCCCGCAATGCTGATTTGTCCTGAGCGGATGAGTCGATTTCAGCCTGCAGCGTTTTTGCGTTTTTTTCATCGAGCATGCCTAATGCATACTCGATCAGTTTATTATCGTGGTCGGGCATGTGCTTTTTCTCCACTCGATTCCAATGCGCCGCGCAAATGCCGGATTGCGGCTGACAGCCTGGATTTCACTGTGCCGACCGGGATTCGGCATCGCTCGGCGATTTCCGTACATGTTAAACCTTCATAGTAACTCAGTACAATAACGGTGTACTGTGACTCGGGCAGTCGTTCGACAGCGGAACGCGCATACTGCCATTCGGCTAATTGATCCGGTGCCGGTTCGGTTGTCTGAATCGCATCGGATTCATCATATGCATCAGCCGAAAAAAATTTTTGCGTACGCGCAAGTTGACGCAGCCGATCGACCGCGCGGCTACGCACCCGCATCAGAATCCAGGTTCGGACCGAACTGCGTTTAACATCAAAATCACTGGCTTTGTTCCAGATTTCAAGAAATACATCATGAATCAAGTCTTCGGCATCTTTGCGGGATCTTAGTATTCTGTATGCAACCGCCAGCATTTGTGTCACATGACGCTCATATAACTGCGCCAGCGCATGGTGTTCCTTGTTTGCCATCTGCTGCATTAATTGTGTGTCAATGTCCACAATGCATTTCCACTTCTATTGAATGACAGAGCGCAACGTCCCTGAGCTAAAACAAACACGATCCTTATCTATATAACATGATACCGTTGAAGTCGCTATTTCGTATACTGATTTAACAAGTAGTTACGTACACAAACAGTTGCCGGTTCGTATTGGAATATATGAACTGTGCTACTGGTTCTGAGTTGATTTAGTGGTAAACGCTTTGGTTGCAGCGCGTTGTTTTCAGTTGTGTCTAATCTGGGCTGAGATAGATACCGGAGTTGGTTAAGTAACACATATTTAATTCCGATTTGATGAACACGGCGATGCTTTTGTCGACACTCCAAAACAGCAGTTTTTACCGCCTCTTACGATGCATGTTTTATGTTCAATATCGGCGTTCAGCAGGGAAGTAAGCAGGCTCAAATCCAGGGTGCAGACATTGTGACATTCTTCCGCGATTCTATGATAGACACAGTTGTTGGCAACGATTTCGGCATAAGAGTCAGAGTTATGTGCAGCGCTTGCATCATAGCCCAATTCCTGCATTATCGAGACTACTTCGTGGACTTTGTTCGTTAGTGAGGGGTGTTTGCCGACACGCCCAGTGAATTCCAGCGCGATTTGTTGACCTAGCTCTTCCAGGCAGGATTCCAGTTCTTTTTCACTCAGGTTATTTCTAAGCCAGCCAAGCAGGGTGCTGGCCAGCAGCGCGTAGTGTCTGGGAAAAAGTTCAAGACCGCTGGGGCTCAGCATATAGATTTTGCTGGGTCTGCCGCCTGTACTGTGCAGCAGGGTACTTTGAATAAACCCGCTGCCACCCAAGCTGGACAGGTGCTGATTAATCGCATTGCGGGATATGTCGAGCAGGCCGGCCAATTCATCGATTGTTAATCCCTTGCGATGGTGAAGCAAGACTTTCAGCAGCGCCTGCTGACGCTGCCCTAAACTCGAAATCGTGGATATCATGCTGTCATTATAATGAATTTTTTATTCATTTTTTTTATTAAATGTAGAGTCTTGCAACTTTTAACATATAAATATTGTAAAAGTGGTAATAGCTGCAGTATAGTATGCACTTTTAATTCTTTTGAGGGAGGTAAGAAAGAATGTTGACCTATGCGATTGTCATTTTTGCTATAGCGGCTATCGGCGGTGTATTTATGGCTACCAAGGTATTGTCGGGGCAACTGGCGCCTTGGCCGTTATCGATTGTTCATGCGTTACTGGGCGCAACCGGCCTGATTATGCTGATTATGATAGTTCTGGAGGGTTCCGCAGCGGGAGCGGTAACAGCGGCACTCGGGTTACTTGTAGTGGCGGCGCTGGGCGGTTTTTATCTGGCTTCGCTGCATATGAAACAAGTTGTTGCTCCTAAAAATGTTGTTATTATCCATGCTGGCGTTGCAGTCGTTGGCTTTCTTATTTTATTGAGTGTTTTCTTGGGATTATAAAAAAGGAACTTCATTATGACACACCCCTTGCATCCCGTATTGGTTCATTTTCCAATTGCCGCATGGTTTTTTGCAACTATAGGTGATGTTGCCAGTTTGTATTACGGAGAGCAGGTAGGCTGGGTTGCTGGGGTGCTACTGGTCATCGGGGTGATTACGGCCGTTCTGGCCATGGTCGCCGGATTGTTGGAGCTGGCAAGAATTGATCAGCAAAGTGATGCCATGAAAATTGCCAATCAGCACATGATTCTGGCAATGGTAAGCTGGTCGCTCTATTCGATCAGTCTTTTTTTGCGCCTTGATGGTACAACACTCATGCAACCCAGTAGTGCCGCAATACTTTTTTCGATACTGGGATTAATATCATTGTGCGCTGCAGGGTGGTATGGTGGCAGACTCGTTTTTGAACATGCAATCGGCGTTCAGCAAAAACGGGATAATTAACAGATCGTATCAAAAGTTAGATTCTTTTCCGCTGACCTGTTTTTTACAGCGTCGGTGCGTCATTCAAAAACCAGTCGACTGTTCGGTAGACTTCAGTGGTATTACCGGCCATATCCTGAACCCGTGCGTAGATTTCCGTATCCGGGTCGCTCAGCGCAGCACCGAGATTGACGATGGTCACACCGTGTTTTTCAGCGGTACCGGCGAGATTGTTACAGCTGCCGCCGGCGCCCAGGACGCACACGACCAGGCTGTTGGGGTCGATGCCGCTGCCAAGATCGACAGTGCCGACGCGTAGCTGCGATACGCTGCCGCTATCGGTCGATGCCAGATGCAGTGTCGGTTTCTGGGTATCATAGAGTTCGGTAGCGCCGCCACCCGGTGCACCGATATCGATCCAGCGAGACAGTGTCGCCAGCTCAATGGCGGAAATCGAGGTTGGATGTTTGGCGCCAAAATCGATATCATCCGAAAACTGCGCATCGGTGCGGTTATCGGTGCGCTGATTTGCGGCTTTCCAGTAGAGCAGACTGCCGCGCGAATTGAAGGCACGAAGGTAGCGTGTCAACTGCGGGCGCCTGAAACTCATGCCTGTAAATCCTGCACCTGTTGCGATTTGATTTTCCGGAGCAACGCAGCTCTGGTCTTTATCAGCAACCAGACACCACCAGGTTGTATTGGGCTTGTTATTTGCGCCGCCGGTGTTATTGAGCGCAAGTCCGCCCGCAGGTGAGCTGCCGCTGTGGCAGGCGACGCAGTGCTGGTCGAAAATGGGCTTGATATGTTGAGTAAATTCAATCTGGACGCCATAGCCCGGAACTGACAGTGTTTGAACAGTATCGCCACTTTTCCCGATCAAAAATGGCACGTTGCCTTCACCGAGTCGTGGAATGGTATATTCGGGAGAGGCTGCGAAAGTGGTTTCGAATTGCGTGCGTCCCGGTCTGGAATGGACATGACAGCCATTGCAGGTTTTCTGTTCGCCGGGGCGCAGGCTTTGCCAGGTCTGGTCGGTATTGAGCGTGCGTCCGTCACAATCGATGCCTTGCATGAGGTATGGCATGTTGGCAGGCATACGCACGAGAAAGCTGGTATCGGGATGGCCGCTGGCGTCAATCGCACGGCTGCCGTCGGCATGACGGTTCAATACCGGAAATTCACCAAGAATCGATACGCGCTCGCCGGCTATATTGGCAATCTCATTAACAACGTTTCTGTTCCGGTTGGGCATAATGCCCAGAATACGAACGCCGCACAGATCGTCGTCGGTGTAGTCAATGGTGTCGGTGCCCTGGAGATTGAACTGATGCTCGCCGAAGAAATGAATCCCGTTCTTGGGATGGGTC
Organism: Nitrosomonas marina; assembly: GCF_900111605.1. Classification (GTDB taxonomy): domain Bacteria; phylum Pseudomonadota; class Gammaproteobacteria; order Burkholderiales; family Nitrosomonadaceae; genus Nitrosomonas; species Nitrosomonas marina_A. Next base: position 92,876 of record NZ_FOIA01000007.1, read on the forward strand.
TCACGGTCAGTAATAGAAGCAGCGCCAAGCAGACCGAAAGGCGTGCCGGTTTCCAGGCTTGGATGACTGGTGCGCACATCCGCTCTTTCGATGATATCGGGATGGTCGACGCCATGAATATCGGCGTAGGGCACCACGGCGCGTCCCATGATTTCATGCCAGTCTTTTGAATCGACAATCATTTCCAGGTCGTCCGGGTGTTGAGACGGAATCTGTGTGGCGCGATAGAGCCCGACGTCGCACCCCGGCGTATCCATTTCCAGTGAAGTGATCAGATTCATTGCAACCCCACCTCCTGATCCACTGGTAAAAGGAGGCGCGATTCTGCCAAGCGCTGAGAAAATCTCATGATGGGCCACTGTGCTGCACGCGCCTTTGCCCCATGCAACCATCAGGCCATTATTCGGCAAGGCTGCCGGATGACCGAGTTTGCCGGCAAATGGCAGCGGGTCTGCGTAGTTCGGGTGCGTTACAGTTGGCCCGTTCATGGGAAAAGAAGGCATATCATCACTATGTGCCCAGGAAGCAAAATTAATAATGTCACGCGGTACAAAAACATCGGCATCGTTTGAAGCATCCTGGGGACCAATGCCCTCCTGCCCTTCAGGCTCCTGCATGACACCAATCAGTAAGCCGAGCCCTTTGTTGTTACTACGGTAATAGTCGGCAAACCAGATCCGTTCATCGGAAGTCTGGGTGATAAAATGCGCCGCTTTGTGATCTGCTCCAAAGTAGCTTTTTGCATGATCCCCACTGTGCTGTCCGTAGATCGGGAAGTTTTCTGCACCATCGGGATCCTGCACATAAATATGGAACAGATTGTCGATCGTGGTATGGGTACCTGCACCATTATTGGAATAACGAAACGGGAGTCCGCCGAATATCTGCCAGCTTGAATAGGCCAGTCTGCCGTTTTTGAGCATAAATGGATGCTGCTCCTGAGACAGTGAATGATGGCTGGACAGGTCAGGGTTTTTACTATTGACATCCATGGTCCAAATTCGGGTACCTTTCCTGGATTCGGTTGTGCCCCAGACAACAGTGGTGGTATGGTCATCTCTGGTCGAGGTAAATGCGATGCGTTGATTGCTGATGAACGTCGGACCGGAATCATAAACTCCCGGTGTAAATGGTATAAATCGTAATTGCCCACTCGGAATATGGTACGCATGTAGATGCGCGCCTGTTGTAGTCAGCAGCTTATTCGGGAAGTCATAATAGCCAAGATCCTCCGGTTCGGCATCCGGGTGTACAGCCTGTGAATGAAGGTGTTCCTGGTAAAATCTCAGACTGCCACGAAAAACTGAAAAAACGATAATTTCGGCATCGAAAGAGACAGCCGGATCGAGCGCGGCACAGGAATCAGTTGGGGTAGAGCTGGATGAACAGTCATAAATAATCGTTTCGGCACCGTCCGGGTTGCGGTAGATCAAATCACATGGGGCACTGAAGTCGCCCAGAAAATTGGTGATATCTGGTAAAACATCATAAATATCAAGTCCGCTCATGCGCCGGGTAACTGTTTGTCGCTTGCCATTCAGGATAACATCGGCAGTTACATCCATTTCGGTTGTTGTGCGTTCACACCGCGAGTACACAATTGCTTCCCCGGCGATAGCGTCTGTCAGTGCAGACAGATTCAACAATGCGATGAGCAAAGCAAACTTGATAACAGTCATGCTTGACCAAAGATGATTGATGTCAGTCGCCGATTTTTTGTATCCTGATTTCATTGTTTGCCATCTCGTAAGTCTATTCAGGCACAAACAGTCATCCTCGGTACGTAACGCTGCATGCTTTATTGTTTGAAACCGAGCTATCTGTTAGCAGATAGTTTAATAGAGTCATTTCAGTTTGCCGTTGTTCCTGATTGAAACTTGTTCCTGATTGAAACGATAACCTTTTGTTATGAAATTATAAAACAAGTAATTTAAATTTGCAGGAATATGTTCTTGTATAGAGTTCAGAATAAGGTTGAACTGGTTTAGTTGCATATGTTTCAGCTAAATTTAAATATTTCAGTCGTTGTGTAGCTGCTTGGCAGTCAAGTCAAATAAGACTGCGGTGATTATCTGAGTATGCGTTGTGGTATGCTGTGCGCTGCTTGCTCGTTGAGATCAAGGAAAATGGTATTTGGATTGGATTCGATAGTTCGGCGAGGAGCGGGGAGATACATTAGCCTGTTTATTCTTTATCAGTGTAGCTTGGCTGATTCTATTAAGCACATGCGAAAATACATTATTTATGGTGATATAGGCGGCACCAAAACTCTGTTGCAAATGGCTGAATGTGTCGGTGCCACATTTCGGGCGAACAGTTTACGTCGATACCGCAGTGGAGAGTATCGTTCATTTGCTGACATGCTCAACCATTTTCTGAATGAAGTTGGGTTCGATACAACAACTTGCAGTCCCGTCGCTGCCTGTTTTGCCGTAGCAGGTCCAATTGTCGATCAACGTTCACAATTGACCAATCTGCCCTGGTTGCTTGACGCAGCGCAGATTGCACGGGCATTTTCAATCGAATATGTAAAGTTGCTGAATGATTTCGAAGCGGCTGCTATGGGCGTTGATGATCTGGCACCCGAAGACCTGGTGATGTTGCAGTCAGGCTGCGCTCAACCGAAAGCAATGCGTGTGATACTCGGCGCAGGTACAGGTATGGGCGTGGCGTGGCTCATCTGGCATGGGAACGGTTACCGGCCGTTGCCGACAGAGGCTGGTCATATCGATTTTGCGCCGACAAATGCATTGCAGATTCGACTGCTTGAACGATTGCAGAACAAATTCCAGCGTGTTTCGGTTGAGCGCTTGCTGTCAGGAACGGGACTGACGCACATTTTTAAATTTTTGCTGGAAAACCATACGCAATCACCGGATATTTCGCAGTTTCAGTTGGATGAGGACAGCGGCGCGGCGATTACGGCGCTTGCGACCGAAGAAAAACACCCCGTTGCAATCAAATCCCTGGAACTGTTTGCTGAAATATATGGTGCTTATGCAGGCAACCTGGCGCTTGCGGGGTTATGCAGAAATGGCGTGTATATTGCCGGTGGAATCGCCCCCAAAATAATTGATACACTGCGGGGGGGTGCGTTTATACGGGAGTTTTGTCGTAAAGGCCGGTTTTCCGGCCTGATGAAGACTATTCCGGTTCAGGTGATCATCAATCCTGATATCAGCTTGCTGGGTGCCAAAAACGGTGCAAGGGAATTAATGATGACAAGCCGTTGAAAACGATATTCGAGTAGTAGATGGTAAACACATTGGCGACATGCATGCTGAAAGCCGACTTGGAAAACGAGACACATGCTGTGCCAAGTTAAGTGTGGATTAATGGAAACCAGTATACGCATTTTGAATCTGCTTTATCTCTTTGATGCTATCGCAGACGGACAGTGTCTGATGATTTTCTTCTGAATATACCCGCGCTTTGGAAATTGACAATGAAAAGAACGGAAAAGTGATTGTGATACAAAACAGATTAATACTTGATTACATGACTGAATGGCTGTGCTGAATTATGTTCTCTAAAACTACTTATACCATTACCATCAACCCTAAAATACCGCCCAGACTGGAACGTCTGGAGGAACTGGCCAATAATCTCTGGTACAGCTGGGACCGTGCTACACGCATGTTGTTTTCCAGATTGGATCCTGTTTTATGGAGCGCCGTCGGACACAATCCAAAAGCTTTTCTCAAGCGTGCGGATGAATCCGTATTGCTGAAGGCGGCAGAAGACCCAAATTTCCTGACGACTTACGACAGTATTTTATCGACGTTTGACTCCTATCTCTATGAACCGTCGCAGCGGGACAAAGCCAACGGATTGCGCACGAAAGACCAGATTGTGTATTTCTGTTTTGAATTCGGTTTTCATGAAAGTTTACCAATTTATTCCGGTGGTCTCGGTATTCTTGCCGGCGACCACTGTAAAGCAGCAAGTGATTTGCACCTGCCGTTTGTGGCTGTAGGACTGCTTTATCGTCAAGGATACTTTTCCCAGACAATTGATAATCAGGGAAATCAGCGTGCCGTCTATACCGATTCGGATTTTGAGGATCTGCCCGTATCGCCGGTTCTGCATGACGACGGCTCGGAAGTACGAATTCAGGTAGCGTTACCGGGACGACAGGTAACGGTAAAGATATGGATGGCCAAAATCGGTCGAGTAACGCTCTATCTGCTGGATACCGACTTGCCGGAAAATTCTCAACAGGATCGTGACATTACGCATAAACTGTACGGTGGTGACAAAACCATGCGCATTGAACAGGAGATTATCCTGGGTATAGGTGGTGTGCGCGCTTTGCATGAAATGGGAATAAAGCCGACGATTTGGCATATAAATGAAGGCCATGCGGCGTTTATGATACCTGAGCGTATTCGTATTCTGATGCGCGGTGATCTCGATTTTGACAGCGCCCTGGAGGCGATAGCAGCCAACACGATTTTTACCACACATACGGCAGTCCCCGCCGGGCACGATCATTTCAGCGAAGAAATGGTACAACGCTACTTCGAACCCTTTTACCGCGAGTTGAATATCAATCACGAAACTTTTATGGCGCTGGGTCAGACAGCCAGCAGCAAGGATTTCAACATGACAGCGCTCGCTGTTCGTGGATCGCGTACACATAATGGTGTCAGCAAAATTCATGGCAACGTCTCTGCGAAGATCTGTCAGGATTTGTGGCCGCAAATCGAGCCGGAAGAAAATCCCTTGGCTTATATTACGAACGGTGTGCATGTGCCGACTTTTCTGGCACAGGAGTGGACCGATCTGTTTGATCGTTACCTGGGATATGGCTGGCGGACGAAATTGTGTGACACAACATTCTGGCAACAGATTTATGATATTCCAGATCATATGTTCTGGAGTATCAGGCAGTCTTTAAAGTCGCAAATGCTGTTTGGTATCCGTGATCGTCTGGCTGAGCAAAATACGCGCAATCACGGTTCCGAGGCGCACCTTGACCGCCTGCTGAAATTCACCGATCCGGTCAACCCCAATGTGTTGACCATCGGTTTTGCACGCCGTTTCGCTACTTACAAGCGCGCCACATTGCTTTTCGAAAATCTAAACTGGCTGCGCAAAATCGTGCTGGACGAGGAATATCCGGTACTGCTGATTTTCGCGGGGAAAGCGCATCCAGCTGATGTACCTGGCCAGGATTTGATTCGTCGTATCAGCCAGATTGCGCATATGCCCGATTTTGAGGGCAGGTTGTTGCTTGTTGAAGGATACGATCTGAGGCTGGCCAGACGCCTGGTTGCCGGTGTAGATGTCTGGCTCAATAATCCAATTTACCCGCTGGAAGCCAGTGGCACCTCAGGTATTAAAGCTGGCATCAATGGTTCCCTCAACCTGAGTGTTCTTGATGGGTGGTGGGAGGAAGGGTACGATGGTCTGAATGGCTGGGCCATCAAACCGGGGCCTGAAAACATGGAAGCAGTAGTACGCGATCAGGAGGAAAGTCTGGCGCTCTATGAAATATTGCAGGATCAGGTGATTCCCTTGTATTACAACCGCAGCAAGTTCGGTTATTCTCCTGAATGGGTCAGAATGGCCAAACATTCAATGGCATCACTGCTGCCAGGTTTTAGTGCGTCGCGCATGGTGGAACAATATCTGAAAAATTTCTATTATCCGGCCAGTCGTCAGAATGATCGCTACAGATCGGATCAATTTTCAGGCGCACGAGAGATTGCTGCGTGGAAGTCGCGAATTAGAAGCGCCTGGCATGGTGTTGAAATACGCCGCCTGGATATACCGCCTACGAGAGCCTGTTTTAATGATATTCTGCATTTTAAAGTTGCGGCCAAACTGAACGGATTAACACCTGAAGATGTGATCGTTGAGATGCTGATCTCCCGGCAGTACAAGAAAACACGGCTCAGCAATTTTAATCATTTCAGCTTTGAATATACCGGCATCCAAGAGCAGGACGCGCATATTTTTGAGCTAAGATTGTCTCCCGAGCTTTGCGGCAAACAGGAATATTTTATACGTATTTATCCGTATCATACTTTACTGACTCATCCGCTGGAGATGGGTATGATGGTCTGGATGTAAGCGGTTTCGCTTAAGACGCCCGAAAAAACGGTCTTGCAAATCACTGCAATGACTGTTTAAATTTCAACTGCGGGTTTGACAATCAGCCCATTTGCCCAATACTGATAAATATTGTGGCGTTTGTATCGTCACCGTGTTTCTGATCCGATAATGCTATAACAAGAAGGAGGCATCATCTATGACAACGCTTGACGCCGCTCCCACAGGCACAGCATCAGAATCAGAAAATCGTCCCGGTCCATTTTTCATTAAAGATTGCGCGCTGGTTGCGCTGGCGACCGGCAGAAGAGCGCGCATGTTGCAGGAATTCAGAAACGAAATCACCCAGATTGATGAATCCAGCATTTATCATCATTATTGGGGTGGTCTTCTGCAGGCTCGCTTTGAAGAACGTGAATTCAACAATGACTTTGCTGCATGGATTCGCCATGGCATACACGACGCCATGCTTGCCGAACGGCTCGCTGCATTGGATCCAACTGATTTTGCAGATCTTGATTTGTTACGCCATGAAATCATTGAGCTGATTGACATGCGTCTGGACGAATGTGAAAGCCTGCTCTGGATGCGCGCGACCCAGCAGTTCGAATTTATACGATCGCAGATTATCGTTTTTGACACTGAACGGTGCTTGCAGCAGCCGGCCGAGCTGGCATCAACGATAGAGCAATTCTCGACCAGCAGCATTTTTTATCATTTTATTGATGCGCGCAGGCGAACCCAGCACCGGTGCGATGATTTCAGCGACTGGCTCGCGGGCTTTGGTACCCAGTTCAATGGATTACGAAAGCATATTGCGGGTATAGATCCTTATTTTGGCAGCCTGGCCGAATTGCGTATTCAACTCGCACAACTGTTTCAGACATATTTTCAGGAGCCGGTTCATGAGCCTGCTGGATGATTATGCACAAATTAGCGGGAATGATGTCATTGCCCACTTGCAGCAGCTTGCAGCGCCCTTTCACGGTGCTAGAGTTGTACACGTCAATTCCACACGTGTAGGCGGTGGGGTTGCCGAGATTCTGACGAAAATGATACCGCTCATGCAGGAACTCGGTATTAATGCAAGCTGGGAAGTGATTACCGGAGAAAGTCAGTTTTATGAATGCACTAAGGGCATGCATAATACCCTGCAAGGTAATCAGATTCATTTGAGCGACAAGTTGCTTGGTGTCTATGAGAGAACGAATGCAGAGAACGCTGAAGCGTTGCGCGAATCGCTCACGGAAGCTGATTTTGTCTTTATTCATGATCCTCAGCCGGCTGCGTTGCTGCAGCATTTTCCTAATCGTAAAGGCAAATGGATCTGGCGTTGTCATATTGACGCCAGCCATCCTTATCGGCCGGTCTGGAAGTATTTGCGGAAATTCATTGTGCCGTATGATGCCAGTATTTTCTCTCTGGCTGCTTTCGCTCATGAATTGCCTCATCCGATTTATCTGATACCACCCAGCATTGACCCGCTCAGTGACAAAAATATCGAATTGGAACCCGGTGCAGTTCGACAGGTGTATGAAAAATATACACTGGATCCCGAGCGTCCTTTGATACTTCAGGTGTCCCGTTTTGACCGTTTCAAGGACCCTATTGGAGTAATCGAGGCTTATCAGCTGGCCAAAAAATATCTGCCCTCGCTGCAACTGGTATTGGCGGGTGGCGAAGCAACGGATGATCCTGAGGGTGGGGTGGTGCTTGGCGAAGTGCAGGAAGCTGCGTACGGCGATCCTGATATCAATATTCTTTTGCTGCCATCCGATGCGCATCTGGAAATAAATGCGCTACAACGTGCAGCGGACATCGTACTACAAAAATCAATTCGTGAAGGTTTCGGTCTGACTGTCACTGAAGCTATGTGGAAAGGCAAACCCGTAATCGGCGGTGATGTGGGCGGTATTCGATTGCAGGTAATTAACCACCATACCGGTTTTCTTGCGAGTACGCCAGAAGGTGCCGCCCTGCGTATCCGCTACCTGTTGTACCAGCCGGCAAAAATTCGTGAAATGGGTGAGAAAGCCAGAGTTTTTGTGCGCGACAATTTTCTCATTACCCGCCATTTGCGCGAATACCTGGCGCTAATGGTCGCGTTGCTATATGAATCGCAGGACCGTATAGAGCTGTCCTGCTCGAGCCTGAATCAGGAAATTCGTGATTTATGAAGCCATAATACTGTATGTCTGACAATATATCTTATCAAATGCCATTTGGCGCAGAGCTGGAAACCGGCGGCAAAGTGCGTTTTCGACTTTGGGCGCCTGGGGGAAATACGGTAGATGTCTGTCTGTATGATGGTTCCAAAGAAAAAAAATTAACGATGGCGGCGGCAGCTGACAGCTGGTTTGAAATCACGACAACATCTGCAACGCCGGGTACTTACTACCGTTTCTGTATTGATGGCGATCATTGCGTACCGGATCCGGCTTCGCGCTTCCAGCCTGAAGATGTGCACGGGCCAAGTGAAGTCATAGACCCTTCCAGCTGGCGCTGGCAGGATGCTCACTGGATGGGGCGGCCCTGGGAAGAAACCGTTGTTTACGAATTGCATGTCGGCAGTTTTACACCTGAAGGTAATTTTGCCGGCGTAATGGGAAAACTGGATTACTTGAGAGATCTGGGTGTTACCGCGATTGAATTGATGCCGGTTGCTGATTTTCCAGGAAAACACAACTGGGGTTATGATGGTGCCTATCTGTTTGCACCAGACAGCCGCTACGGCCGGCCCGACGATCTAAAAGCCTTGATCGACGCGGCGCATGCGCGCAATCTGATGGTATTCCTGGACGTGGTATACAACCATTTCGGGCCGGAGGGAAATTATCTGCATCTTTACGCACCTCAGTTTTTCACTGAGAAACATCGGACTCCCTGGGGTGCTGCTATCAATTTCGACGACGAATACAGTCACTGGGTACGGCAGTTTTTCATTCATAATGCACTGTACTGGCTGAAAGAATATCATATTGACGGTTTGCGGCTGGATGCTGTGCACGCCATTCTGGACGATTCTCAACCGGATATTCTGACCGAGCTGGCTCAACGAGTGCAGACAGCTTTTCCCAGTGAACGCCATATTCATCTGATCCTGGAGAACGATCATAACGCGGCGCATTATCTTGAGCGTGATGCCGGACACAAGCCGTGCGCGTACGCTGCACAATGGAACGATGATATACATCATGCTCTCCATGTAATAACCACCGGAGAAACCGGTGGTTATTACATGGACTATGCGCAGAATCCTATATTACACCTGGGGCGCTGTCTGGCGGAAGGATTTGCTTATCAGGGTGATTGCTCTCCTTACCGGAACGGGGAGCCCCGTGGCGAACCGAGCCGCCATTTGCCGCCAACAGCTTTCGTGTCCTTCTTGCAGAACCATGATCAGGTGGGTAACCGCGCTTTTGGCGAGCGTATTCAGGCGCTTGCATCGCCACAGCAAATTCATGCTGCGGCAGCGATATTATTGCTTGCACCGTCACCACCATTATTGTTTATGGGCGAAGAGTGGGGCAGCTGCCAGCCGTTTCCATTTTTTTGCGATTTTGGGACGGAGCTGGCTGACGCGGTTGTCAACGGCCGCCGCGAGGAATTCGCCCGTTTTCCGGAATTCAGTAATCCTGATGCGCGTGCGCGCATTCCCAATCCAATGGAAGAGAGTACATTTCAGCGCGCCGTGTTGAACTGGCTGGATTGTGATCGTCCCGAACATGCATCCTGGCTGACGCTGTATCGTGAGCTGCTTGCCCTGCGTCATCGTTATATTGTGCCTTGTCTGCCCGGTTTGATTCAGCAACCGGCAGCGTTCAGTCAATTGGGGGGTCATGGATTGAAGGTAAGCTGGATACTGGCCGATAATACGCAATTATCGCTAATTGCCAACCTTGGAGATGAAGTACTGAGCGGCTGCAGTTTTTCTCCATGGAAATTACTGTATGCCACGCATAGCACCAGCTGCGGTCTGAATGACATCGATGTTTTGCCGCCCTGGTCCGTGATCTGGTATCTGAGTAAAGGAGCTGCTTAGTGAATCCATCGAGTGCGCCCAGTTCGACATACCGTCTGCAGTTTAACCGTGGATTTACGTTTGCCGATGCCGCAGATATGATCGCATATCTGCATGCACTGGGTATCAGTCACGTGTATGCTTCTCCGTTCTTAAAAGCGCGCACTGGCAGTCTGCATGGTTACAATATTGTTGATCATAACGCGCTGAATCCTGAAATCGGTACAAAAGCCGACTTCGATGCTTATATTGAAAGGCTTCACCATTACGGTATGGGGCAGATCGTTGATATTGTGCCCAACCATATGGGTGTTGGCGGTGACGACAATAACTGGTGGCTGGATGTATTGGAAAATGGCGAGGCATCGGTTTATGCGGATTTTTTCGATATCGACTGGCACCCCGCAAATCCGGCGTTGAGTAACAAGGTGCTGTTGCCCTTTCTCGGCGATCACTACGGATCGGTTCTTGAAAACGGCGAGCTGAAGCTTGTATTCGACAGCAAGAACGGCACTTTTAACGTGCGTTATTACGAGCACCTGTTTCCGATTGATCCGCTTACTTATCCATTTATTCTGGGCATGCATATTGACCGACTGACACAGCATAGTGACAGGAATCAAAGACTTTTTGAGGCCCTTACCGTAGTCATTGCCGCTTGCAAGTCCCTGCCAGGCCGCAACGATCTTTCAGATTCTCTGCGCAAGTATCGCCATCAGAGTGCCATGGCATGCAAGCACCATCTGGTCGAACTCTACTCCAAGCATCCTGAAGCGCACACCTATATTCAGGCCAATCTGGATGTATTTAACGGTGATGTCAAACAGCCCGGCAGTTTTGACCGATTGCACCAGCTGTTGGAAACACAGGCTTACCGGCTGTCTTACTGGAAAGTCGCTACCGAAGAAATCAATTACAGGCGCTTCTTCGACATCAACGAACTGGCCGCCTTGAGGATGGAGAACAGTGAGGTCTTTGATGTGACGCATCAGCTTATTCTGCAAATGGTGCATGACGGACAAATCAACGGTCTTCGCGTTGATCATCCTGACGGTTTATCCGATCCCTGCGCCTATTATCATCAATTGCAGCAATTAGTGCGTAAGCAAGCCGGCACCCAGTCGGAGTCGGATGACGCATTTTTCGGATTGTGGATCGAGAAAATTCTGGCCAATTTCGAGCACCTGCCGTCCGATTGGCCTGTCAGCGGGACCACTGGATATGATTCGGCATTTCTGCTCAATGGGATTTTTGTCCGGCAGCAGTCCGAACGTCAGGTTAATCGCATTTACAGCAGGTTTATCGGATTGAATCTTGAATATGAAAGTTTGCTCTACGATCGAAAGAAACTGATTACCCATCGTATGCTGTCAAGCGAATTGACGGTGCTGGCCAACTTGCTCAGTCATATTGCGCAAACCAACCGGCGCACCCGTGATTTTACCTATCAGGCGTTGCGCGATGCATTGGGTGAGGTGGTTGCCTGTTTTCCGGTTTATCGTACGTATATCACTGCTACACAAATCAGCGAAGAAGATTTACGCTATGTGCAATGGGCAATCGCGCAGGCAAAAAAACACAATCCGGCGACCGATATTCTGATTTTTGATTTTATCGGACAGTTATTGACATTGACGCATCTGGACGCTTACCGCAACAGCATGCGGCGTAAGGTTGTTCAGTTCGTACTTAAATTTCAGCAATATACATCGCCTGTGATGGCCAAGGGGCTTGAAGACACCACGTTCTATATTTATAACCGTCTGACATCGTTAAACGATGTCGGGTTTAATCCCTGCGCATTTGGTATTTCTGTTGCTGCTTTTCACCAGGCCAACAAACAGCGGCTAATGCACTGGCCACAAGCCATGGTCACTACATCCACGCATGACAGTAAACGCAGTGAGGACGTTCGCGCACGCATAAATGTATTGTCAGAGATGCCGGATGAATGGCAGCGGCGCCTGAATCGCTGGAGTCGTCTCAATCGTCACAAAAAGAGACTGATCAATCATGAAAGCGCTCCTTCCCGCAACGACGAATATCTGATTTATCAGACTTTGATCGGCGTATGGCCGCTACAAACCGGGCATCTGTTCGAAGACACTGATGCGCTTGAATCATTACGCAAGCGCATTGAAGATTATATGCTCAAGGCCATCAGGGAAGCCAAGGTGCATACTTCATGGATCAATCCTAACGAGGAGTATGAAGAAGCCATACGCAGTTTTGTGAGTGCGTTGTTATATACCAACCCGGAACACAATGCTTTTCTCGCTGATTTTTTACCATTTCAGCAGCGCGTCGCACGTTTCGGGTTATTTAACAGCCTGTCGCAAACATTGATGAAACTGACGATACCCGGTATACCCGACATTTATCAGGGTAATGAACTATGGATGTTTAATCTGGTTGACCCGGACAACCGGCAGCCCGTGGATTATCGGGAGCGCAACCGATTGTTGAGTTCGCTCGTGAAGGAATCCGAGGCCTGCACAGACCTGTCTGTTTTTGCACGGCAGTTGCTTGAGCAGATTGGCAATGGCCATGCCAAGCTCTACCTGACCTGGAAAAGCCTGAAACTGCGCCATCGATATCAACAGCTTTTTCGGCACGGCAGCTATACAGGCTTGACTGCACAAGGCCCCCGCGCCGATCACATCTGCGCGTTTGCACGCTGCCATGAAGGCGAAACTATCATAGCAGTCGCTGCCCGCGAATTCGTGCCACTGGTAACCGAAGAAAATGACTTGCCTATCGGTGGATCCATCTGGCATGACACCTTTGTCGAATTACCTGCAAACCAGTCGGAAATACAGACTTATCGCAATGTTTTTACCGGTGAACGCGTCACCAGCACGCGCATTGACGACCAATTTTTCCTGAGCGCGGCAGAAGTGTTCAGCAGTTTCTCGGTGGGGTTACTGGTAGAGGAACCAGCGAAATAATACTTGCTAACATGTGCGAGTTGTTGTGACCAGAGCCGCAATCATGTTTTATGAAAGCAGTTGGTTAGCTGTGATACAGAAGCCCCGGGTAGCAATGAATGGCATTATTTAAGATAAGGCAGTTCTATGCGTCCTCTTTTAATTCATATCTTTTCTGAATATTCCAGTTCAACAACGATGCGCAGGCATATATGTTGCGAATCGTTGGTGTCTGTATACCTGTGAGTCTTGCAAGTTCCAGTACAGCGAGCATTAGCGCATCCAGCTCAAGCGGGTGTCCGTTTTCCAAATCCTGCAGCATGGACGTTTTATGCGGGCCGACAGCCTTTGCGCCTTCTATGCGTTTTTCGATGGTGTGCCTGAAATGTGCTCCCAGCGTTTCGGCAACCTGCTGGGCCTCGCTCATCATTCTGGCGACCAGTTCGCGTGTATTGGGAAAGGTGCAGATATCTTCCATCGTTGCATGCGTTAAAGCGCTGATAGGGTTTATAGACAAGGCTCCCCATGCCTTTAGCCAGATTTCTGATCGAATATCGTCAATTATCAGACATTTAAATCCGGACTCTTGAAACAGATTTGCGACTTTTTGTGTGCGTTCGCCTTGCGTGCCAATGATTTCGCCGATTGAGAATCGTTTTCCCTCAATGTGCCGGGCGCGTCCATTTTCTTCCAGCATGACTGCAGGATAGGCGACACAACCAATAACTTGCGAGGGGTTGATATAGCGATTCAACAGGCCCTCCGGATCCAGGCAGTTAATCTGCGCTTCTTTAAAACGATCCGAGAGTCCATGTAGATACCACCATGGTATTCCATTTTGTATGGGAATGATAATTGAATTGCCATCGGTGAGCCTGGCAATGTTTTCCGCAGCGTCTGGCAGGTCTTGTGCTTTGGTTGCCAATATTATAATTTGGTGTATTCCAGCCTCAGCAAAATCTGAAGTAATCAAAGACGGGCTTACAGATGATTCCAGACCATCCAGGTCAGCTACAGTAATCTGACCTGATGTTTTCAGTCTCTTCACCCGGTTCGGCAGATCGATCATGGTAACTTCATATCCGGCCTTCTGGATACCGTGCCCAATGAATATACCCATTGCGCCGGAACCAACAATTGCGATACGCATACTTTTTCCTGTGTTTTTCAAAAATGCAAAAACTGGTTTTTTTTGGTTCTATATTAATACTGGTAATTTGTAAACAACGTATGTTGTTAGCGGATAGAACAAAGGAAAATTAAATTCAAGTCTGTCAGGCATTCCGGCTAAGATCAGCCCGGATCAATTTTCCAGAGATTGAAAGGGGGCCACCAGCCTCGCCAGAGTCCGGGATGTTCCAATACATTTTGTTCAAGAATGGGTATGTATGCACTGATCATTTCTTCTTCAGCCTCATCAATCTGTGGGCTCTGAGATTCAAGGGGTGGCGCTATGTTAATAGCGTAACCGTTTGAAGCAGGGACAATAAATACCGGAAGCAGGGCGGCACCCGTTGTCAGTGCGAGATTGGGTGCGCCTTTAGCCAGCCGGATGCGGCCACCCAGAAAAGGACGCTCTCCGTAACGACGGCCAGAATGAATGGCCGTTATCGAAACGATTTCATTTGCCTGAAGCCTGGAGACCAGACGGCGCATGGCCTGTCCTGAACCATTTCGCGTGATCAGGCAGCGTTCTTCCAGATACCGCTTTTCGATGTTTGTTTTTACCGGATTAAGAACATGCATGCCAAAACGGGTGTCAGAGAAGCCGTGCGTATAACTGCTCAGGTGTGTGATGCGAAATCCGGCCTGAAACAATCCTTTTTTAAAAACTAGATCAGCATGCGCAAATGGGCAGAACCATAAAATCACACCTTTGTTTTTCTCGAGTGCTTCGAATATGTGGTGCTGGCCGCTGATTTCTATTTTAGGGTTCCATCCCCAGGGAGCATACTCCCGTAAATTCTCAAGCAGCTCCCAGTGATTGTGTTGGCGGAATGCAACCTCGATCTGGTATGGTTTGATCGTCGGAATCCGGGAGACCAGTCGATTTAAGTGTGTTCCATTGTCTCCAAACAGCTTGATATGCGTTTTGCCTAGAAAACCGGTCAGGAAATTCCAATACCGCTCCGGAATCAGCCAGGCAATGGGTAGAAGGGCTGCGAAATAGAAGACCATCATTATGTCTCGCAGCGATATGGTCTTCATTAGAAATTATTCGAACAAAAATGCAGAGGTCTTGCTGCGGATAGTAACTGGTGTGTTCTTTTCATGGGCCGAGTTTATATAAACTGATAAAGGGTGTAAATATTCTGGGCCATAAGAAGCTGATATGGAATCGGTTCTGATGTGTTCGCGCGCGATTGCGAAGCTGGTACAAGTGGTACTTTCAGGGACAGTCAATGTCCGTGGGCAAATAACCCGACAAACCAGATCAGACCGATTCCCGCAAGAATTAATGTGACTTGCTGTATGGTAGCGCCAATCTCGGGACGTTTGTGCAGGCCCGGTATTAAATCGGACAGGGCAACGTAAATCATACTGGCTGAGGCAAGTCCCAGCAAAGGCAGTATCAGAAAATCGAGTGTGTTAAGCATAAAATAAGCGAGAACACCGCCGACAAGCGTTGCAAAACTAGATAACAGATTCATCAAAAAAGCCATGCGGCGGGAATAGCCTGAATTGAGCAGAATGATGAAATCACCGGCTTCCTGCGGTATTTCATGCGCGATGATCGCGATGGATGTAACGATGCCAAGTTGTGTGTCGACCATAAAAGCAGCCGCGATCAGAATGCCGTCGACGAAATTATGGAAAGTGTCTCCGATCATAATCATCATGCCACTGCGACCGTGATCGTGCTCATGCTCATGTGTAGAATAGCTGCTCGCCGTTACGGTCGCTACAGTGGGCACAGCCTGTTCTGAGGCAGTTGCCGGACTGTGTGCCTCGCAGTCTTCCATATGGCAGTGCCGCCATAGCACAAGTTTTTCCAGAATGAAAAACAGTAAAATTCCAAATAGTACCAGAATGGTAACTTGAGCGGGGTTGTCAGAAAGTTCAAAGGCCTCCGGCAGGATATTCAGAAACGCGGCGCCCAGCAATGCACCGATTGCGAAAGAGACAAGCTTTGAAACCCAGGCTGTGCGAGTGTTAAGCGTGAGCAAGGCTGCCAGAAGCAGGCTCAGTACGCCACCGGTAAAGCTGGCTGCTACGATCCAGGAAAGCGTCGACATAAAGAAAAAACAATTGGAAAGGCGGGATTATACGCTGATGCACGGGGTGAATGAACTAATTTGGCCAGTTTGCCGGTTTTTCCATCCAGATCAACGCCGCCATGCGGCCGGTTTCGCCATCCCGGCGGTATGAGAAAAAACGTGCCGGGTCACTGTACGTGCAAACGCCTCCGCCATATACGTGAGTTACTCCCGCGCAGGCCAGGCGTTGCTGCGCGAGATGGAAAATATCTGCAAACCATTTGGGTTCCGATCGTGTAGAAGAGCCTGCTTGTTGAAAAGCTTTGGCGCTTCGCTGATCATGGTCAACGAAAGCCGCCCTGACATCATCGCCGACTTCAAAATGTTCAGGACCAATAGCCGGGCCAAGCCACGCCATCAAAGTATCGTTTCCGGTTTGCATGGCTGCAACGGTTTGTTCGATGATACCGGCTGCTAGTCCGCGCCATCCGGCATGCACTACGCCGACCACGGTTCCAGCCATATCGCATAACAATACCGGCAGGCAATCGGCTACCATGATTGCGCAAACGGTATTGCACTGGCGGCTTAACGCGGCATCTGCGGATTTTTCCTGCAGTTGTGTGGCGTTCTGATTTATCCAGATATGGCGGGATCCGTGCACTTGCACGAGCCAATATGGATCACTGGGTAGATATTTTCGCAGCAAAGACCTGTTCCTGAAGACATTCTCAGAGTTGTCGTGTACATGCATGCCCAGATTGAAAGAGGCGTGAGCGCCATTGCTGAACCCACCGCATCGCGTTGTAAACAGGGCTTTGATATGGCCGGGGACCGGCCAGTCGGGAATTATCAAATCAATCATCGTTTTTTGATCATGGTTAAGCACAATATTAGAAACGTGCTCTGGTTATAAAACATGCTCAATGAATTTCTGGGTTAGAATAACGGGTTTTGGGTTAAGCGCTTGCGTTATTCCCTATAAATCAATTATAAAAGATTAGATTCCAGAACAGGTGTGCTCAATGAATGATACCGAAAAATTTAGACATTATTTGAAATTTCTTTTACTTGTATTGCTGGCGGTCATTTTACCGCTAAAGGCAGCCGACAGTCTGGCATACGCACAAAATGCCGCCGGGGTCACTGCAACCGGACCAGCCGATGATCAAACCGAATTGATGAAGGCTGTATTTTCCGGTAAAGATAAAATTGTCAGCGAATTGCTGGGCAAAGGTGTGAGCCCTGATCTGCAAAATGAAAAGGGATTTACGCCTCTGATGATTGCATCGCAGTACGGTTATGAAAATATTGTAACCATGCTGCTGGAAAAGGATGCGCATCTGGATATTCAGAACAACGGGGGGGCGACGGCATTGATTCTGGCCACCAAAAACGGGCATGCCGACGTGGTCAGGGCGTTGCTGGCCAAAGGTGCGCGGGTGAATCTGCAGACAAGCGATGGCATATCAGCCCTGATGCTGGCTGCTCAGAAAGGTTATGACAACATAGTTGATGCACTGCTGGAACAGAAGGTCAATGTTAATCTTGGAACGGAAGACAATGTGACCGCGTTGATGATTGCTGCTCTTGAAGGCAGAGAAACTATCGTCGATAAATTACTGGCAAAAAATGTCCGAATTGATACTCAGGCTTCTGATGGCACGACAGCATTGTATATGGCAACACGAAACGGCCATACAGCGATTGTGAATACTTTGCTGGCGAAAGATGCGCCGGTTGATCTGATCGCCGCCAATCAGACTACGCCGTTGCACGTCGCCGCACAGAACGGCTATATTGAAATCGTCAAGGCCCTGCTGGATAAAGGTATTTCAATGGATCAGCCGGATCAGAACGGCGCTACAGCATTGACGCTGGCCGCTCTGGTCGGGCAAAAAGAAGTTGTTGAAATCCTGCTTGCATCCGGTGCTAAGATCGATCATAAAGCCAGAAATGGTTTTACACCGTTGATTCTGGCTGCGCAAAACGGACAGGTTCCCGTGATGAAGGTGTTGCTGGAAAAAGGTGCGCAAATAGATCTTCAGAATGATGACGGCGTCACTGCCTTGATGTGGTCAGCGATGCACGATCATGTTGAAGCGGTAAAATTGCTGCTTGAACATGATGCGGATGTATCTATTAAAAGTAATAGCGGCAAGACGGCATTGGAAATTGCCAGGAACGAGGATATTATTGAATTACTGCAGTCTGAATGACAGTAAGTTCATAATGGAGTAATAAATTTTGCAGCAACAGTCCAGTAAATGCCAGATTTTTGCCCATCGCGGTGCAAGCAGGGAAGCCATGGAAAACACGCGCGCGGCTTTCGAGCATGCATTGCTATATGCAATTGACGGTATTGAAACCGATGTTCAGCTTAGCCGTGATGAAGTGGCGGTGCTCTGGCACGACGAGTCTCTCGATAAGATCGGTCTGGCCGGTCAACATATTGATGATTTTGATTTGGCGCAACTGGAAACGTTGAATTTTCCGCAAACCGGTGTTAAAGGCATCATGACCCTGAAAACGTTTCTGAATGATTACAATCAGCATTGCCGCTTGCTGATCGAAGTCAAAAACCATGACAGGGAGCCGGTCATTCGTCATGAAATAAAAATGCGCCGGGTGATTGATCTCATTAAAGAAGTATCAGGCAGCCGGACTGCTGACCGTTTACTGGTATCGTCATTTAATTTGCAGAGTCTGGTTTATGCGCATCAGCAGGGTTGCGATATTCCGCTGGTCTACAATATTGATGATCACCAGACCATCGCAGACGTGCAGCAGGCATTGCACGACTGTACGTTTCTTTACGGTTTCTGTTTGCCAATAGCTTTGCTGGATCAGCATCTGTCAGATCAGCTGCGTGCACACTATAAACGCATTATCGTATATACCTGTAATACGGATGATCAGATCAACAAGGCGCTGCAACTGGGTGTCGATATACTGATCAGCGATGTGCCGGACAAGGCGATTGAAATGCGGAATGCGAGACCGGGTGGTGCATGAACCGAAATCCCGCGCGGCTGGAAAGTCAGACGTTCGACCTGCTTGTATGCGGTGGCGGAATTTATGGTGCCTGGACGGCTTATGATGCCGTATTGCGCGGCCTGAGTGTTGCGCTGATCGATCAGGGAGATTGGGGCAGCGCTACTTCCTCCGCGTCCAGCAAACTGGTTCACGGGGGTTTGCGGTATCTTGAGCAATTTGAATTCGGGTTAGTGCGGAAAACGCTGACCGAACGTGAGATGTTGATGTTGGTTGCGCCACACCGGGTGTGGCCGTTGCGTTTTGGCGTGCCGGTGTATGCAAACAGCCGGGTCGGCCTGCTGCGTTTGAAGCTGGGATTGATGGCGTATGATTTTCTTGCGGTCGGACAGCAAACCTCGAAGCGACATCGCTATTTCAACCGCCAGCAATTGAACGTGCGATTTCCTTTTTTAAAAGCTGATACGCTGAAGGGCGGTTTTACATACGCCGATGCGCAGACCGACGATGCACGGCTGGTGCTGGAACTGGTACAAGGTGCCATGAATGCCGGTGCGGTGTGTGTCAACTACTGCAAACTGACCGACCTGATAGAAACCGGCCAGCAGGCTACAGGTGCGGCTGTTTACGATGAACCGGCGGATCGGACGTATACAATTCAGGCGAAACAGATTGTTAATACAACGGGTCCCTGGATAGCAGTGGACAATCAACGTCCGGAAAATTGTTTGTTGACCCGCGGTATTCATATGGTCATGCCACAGCTTGGTCTGGAAGAGGCGCTGCTGCTTACAGCTCGTTCGGACGGGCGCGTTTTTTTTATGATCCCATGGTATGGATTGACATTGCTGGGAACAACCGACACCACCTACCAGGGTCCACTAAATCGTATCGACGTCGATGAAACAGAAGTCGATTATCTGCTGAATGCGGTCAATGATTATTTGCGCGAACCCTGGACGCGCAATGATATTGTCGGCGCTTTTGCCGGTGTACGGGTACTGAAGCATGAGGCGACTGCCGACTCAACGGAATCTCCCTCATCCGTCAGCCGGGACTGGGTAGTGAGAACTGCTTCAAACGGTGTTCACTATTCGATTGGTGGAAAATTAACGTCAGCCCGGCAGGACGCCGCTCAGATTGTCGACCGGGTCTGTGAAGAATTGAATATTGACGCGCCCTGCACAACCCGAAACCGCAAGCTGCCCTGGTCGCCACAGGAACTAAGTGAACAGGTCGCATCGCTGGACAGCTTTTTGCGCTGGTCTGAAACAATGCAGGCACTGGCTGCGGAACTGAAAGTTGACCCGGAAAGTGCGTTGTGGCTGATTCGGCGTCATGGTAGTAAGGTTTCAGACATTCTGAAGGATATTGAACAACGACCGGATCTGGCTGCACGCATTGTTCCGTCCTTACCGTTGATCCAGGCCGATCTCATGCACTGCGCAGCTAGCGAGATGGTTATGCACCTGGACGATCTGCTGCGCCGCCGTTTGCCGCTGCTGATTCTCGCGAAGCTGACCGAAACAGATTTGCGTCGAATCGGTGAAGAAATCTCTGGTGTAATGCATTGGGACGCGCTCAGGGTTCAAGAAGAAATTGCCCGTTGCAGGCCTTGGTTAAACCTAAAAAACTCAGTTGACTGTCATAAAAAAGAACAAACAACATAAATCAAAAAAAACAATAACGAATCCCTTCACCCTTAAGGTAACCCTATGATACTAATATTATGCCGTTTTTTTATCATTTTCCGGATTTGATTCATTTTAATGACAAGTTGTTACGCCTCTTCACGCCTTGCCAGAAATAAAAAAAACAGCACTCTGTGAATTGAATTTTGATGAAGTTTATCCTTGACGCTTACCGTCCAGATCGAATTTACCCATTAAAACCTAAGGCAAGTGTCCGGCTGCATACTCAATATTTTGTTTACTTACAGAAACACGCCACCACTATCAAAAAATATATCGGCTCTGCCATTTGAGATTAGTTCCAGCATAGATGCAGCGGTTACATCAATCAATGACATAATTAAAATATCTTCAAAGTCATTTCGTATAATATCATCGATCAGAACATTGGTAGCTTGATACACAGCGTGAGCCAGTTGGGTATCATTCCTGTAAATAGGATCTGCTGGCCTATCGCTAAAAACGTCGTTCATTAACGCGGCAAATTCAGATGTATCTGGATTATCGATTAGATCGGGATGGGAACGAAAATATGAAGCAATCTGAATAATCTCTGATTCGTCAATTGCCCTAAATGCATTGACCATTGTACCGTAAATCAACGACTCCAGGGTTTCAGTTGTTGCCGGCAGGTTTGGCAGGTGCGCCACACCAAGTTCTTCAGCAGTGAATACGCCATCCGATGAACCCTGATAGTTTTCAGGGTCGAACACGTCAAGGGCATATCTAAAAATTGCGATTACAAAACGAAGCAAGTCTGGAAGTGAAGTTATTTTTCCTGGTTAGTGTATAATAACATTTTGTTTATTATAT
>NZ_FOIA01000043.1 GCF_900111605.1 Nitrosomonas marina
CTCGTGGTTGGGACGAGTACGTTACTGCTATTGCCGTAACGGTCAAACCTTTGGGAGTCCCCCGGCATAGCCGGGGGTTTACCTAACATTAATTATTGACAAGCTGGTTCTTTGTGCAAAATTGTTTCACAGCATGGTCATATCCAGTCTGTGTCATATCGATCACTTTCTAAGACCCATACTCAATACACTCAATAATACCGAAAAAACATTTCTTCAGAAACTCGCGCAAGGCAAATCCCTGATCCAGATATCACATGAACTTGGCAAAAGCGAAAAATATCTTGATAGAGTGATGTTGAGAATAAGACAGAAACTGTCAGGTGTAAGCGCAGACGAACCACCAAAAATAAACCGTAATCAGGTGTTGTATTACGCCGGATTACTTAATTTCTTCGACCGTGAATAAATTTTATCGATATCAACAAATAATTCCCCCGATAGACCTTTCCCGATCACATAATTTAATGGCAACCTAAATTGCTGTTTGTTGCTCAACAATTCATAGAAAACCGGTTTGTTTAAGCCAGTGATAACCTGAACTTCATTAGCCGCTGCGCTATGTAGGACAGGCTATAACAGAGTACAGAGCTTAATTCAGCGAAAAAATCCCATACCTTCGCCGATGTACAAACAACTAACAATAGATAGTATCCCCATTTCCTGTTTCTGACAAGATAGTAAATTCCATCTTACCAATGCAATCGATTTATATTTAAATATCTGTCAAATTCAATGAATTGTATATGTCAGCGCCAATAACACAGTAAGCGAAAGAACACATCAAAAACACACCAGTAACAGTCTCTCCGTCGTGCTACAGAGCTCTTTATATTTATATTTTGTTACCAAAAAATTAAGGATCGCCAGATGCTGCAAAACAAACTCATGACTAAAAATGCACAAAAACTGTTAATTATCGATGCAGACGTTTTGGATGCTGACATACTGCTCAAAGGCTGTAAGCCGGATTATCAGATTATCCGGCTCGATCCGAAATCAGAACCCATCACGCAGCTAACCAATGCCATTCATCAACATGCGCCAGTACAGGAAATCGCTCTGGTTGCGCATGGTTCACCAGGGCGGATTCACTTTACCAATTTCGAACTGAATTTAGTTGAACTGGAAAAGCATAAATCTGTAATAGCTGGCTGGCAAAGTTTTTTTACGAAAGATGCCAAGTTTTGTTTCTATGTCTGCAAGCTTGCTGCAGGAAAAGCCGGTAAAACATTTTTAAGTAAGCTAAACAAATTTACTGATGTAACAATAGCAGCCGCAACTTCCATTTTGGGTAACTTAGGTAAGAAACAGAATTGGGATTTAGATTTTTTTACCTATCCATTCGAGGTGCTGTTGCCATTCAGTGAAAGCACAATCGAAGATTATCCATATGCATTAGCTCCGACGTTATCGTTTAGTATTCCATTTGATGACTCAACGCATCAGATTGACAATGATATCCAGTTACTTTTTGACGTAACGGTTGTTGCTGGCATTGGTAGTATCATTATCAGCAATGGTTCTGATACACGTACAATAGATGTTAATGATACCAGTCAGGTTACGATCAATGGCGGTATTGTGACCATTAATCCAGCAACGGATCTGGTACCTAATACGACTTACAACATTCAGATGGCTAGTGGTGTCATCACAGATACTGCTGGAAATGCGTATGCTGGTATCAGTAATCCAACTACTCTTGATTTTACTACCATTCCACCTGCAGATCCCATGCTTGACTATAGCGACCCGTTGGATGGCGGGACGCATCAGATTGATAATGACATCAGGTTAACTTTCAACGAGCAAGTGGTCGCAGGTACCGGTGCTATCATCCTGAGTAATGGTACTGATACGCGTACGATAGATATCAATGATGCCGGTCAGGTTACATTCGATGACTTCGGTAATGTAATCATTAATCCAGCAGCGGATCTGGTACTGAATACGACTTACAACATTCAGATGGCCAGTGGCGTCATCACTGATATCGTTGGAAATGCGTATGCGGGCATCAGTGATTCAACCACACTTAATTTTAGAACCATTTCTACCGTCCCATTACTAGACTTCAGCAGTCCATTTGATGGCTCGACGCATCAGATTGATAATGATATCCGGTTATTTTTTAACGAAACGGTAGTTGCCGGTATTGGCAATATCATCATCAGCAATGGCTCTGATACACGTACAATAGATGTTAATGATACCAGTCAGGTTACGATCAATGGCAGTGTTGTGACCATTAATCCAGCAGCGGATCTGGTACTGAATACGACTTACAACATTCAGATGGCCAGCGGTGTCATCACGGATACCGCAGGAAATGCGTATGCGGGCATCAATGACTCAACCACACTCAATTTTACGACCATCCCAACCGATCCATTATTTTTCTCTAGTCTTCCATTTAATGGTTCGACACATCAAGTTGATGACGAAATACAATTATTTTTTAACGAAACAGTTGTCCCTGGAATTGGCAATATCATCATCAGTAATGGTTCTGATACACGTACGATAAATGTCAGTGATACCAGTCAGGTTACCTTCGATGACTTCGGTAGTGTGTCCTTTGGTAGCGTAACTATTAATCCAACATCGGATCTGGCACCTAATACAACTTACAACATACAGATGGCCAGTGGTGTCATCACAGATACTGCTGGAAATGCGTATGCAGGCATCAAAGGCCCGATCATGCTCAATTTCACGACTATTTCTACTGAACCTTTACTTGACTACAGCGACCCGAGGGATGATTCGACGCATCAGATTGATCGTGACATTGAGTTACGTTTTAACGAAACTGTTATTGCTGGTAGTGGCAATATCATTATAAGCAATGGCCCCGATACACGTACGATCAATATCAATGACACCAGCCAGGTTAAAATTGATGACGGTGTTGTGACCATTAATCCAACAGCAGATCTGATACTTAATACAACTTACAATATTCAGATGGCCAGTGGTGTCATCACAGATAGCGCAGGAAATGCTTATGCAGGTATCAGTGATCCAACAACACTCAATTTCACGACCATTCCTAGCGATCCATTACTTTCCTTTAGTGATCCGTTTAATGGTGATACGCATCAGATTGATAATGACATTCGGTTAACTTTCAACGAACAAGTAGTCGCCGGTACCGGTGCTATCATCCTCAGCAATGGTTCTGATACGCGTACGATAGATGTCAATGATGCCAGTCAGGTTACGTTCGATGACTTTAGGAGTGTAACCATTAATCCAGCAACGGATCTGGAACCTAATACAACTTACAACATACAGATGGTCAGTGGAGTCATCACGGATACGGCGGGAAATGCGTATGCTGGCATCAGTGATCCCACCACACTCAATTTTACGACCATACCTACCGATCCATTACTTTCCTTTAGTGATCCGTTTAATGGCTCGACCCATCAAATTGATCATGACATAGAGTTATTTTTTAACGAAACGGTAGTTGCTGGTAGTGGCAATATCATTATCAGTAATGGTTCTGATACACGCACCATAGATGTCACTGATACCAGCCAGATTACATTCTCTGACTTTAGTGGAATTATAACCATTAATCCAACAACGGATCTGGAACCTAATACAACTTACAACATCCAGATGGCCAGTGGCGTGATTACGGATACGTCGGGAAATGCGTATGCCGGCATCAGTGATCCGACCGCGCTTAATTTTACAACCATAGAAGGCATTCACCTGATTAATGGTGTGGGTGGCGTGGCTGACTTTGGTGAGCAGGTGCTTTCCGGAAATGATGATAATTCAACAGATTACATTGACTTAAGCAGTATTTTTGAAGGCGGCATCAATTTTTTTGGGCAGGTGTTCACCGGCATCTGGATTAATAATAACGGCAGCGTAACTTTTAATGGCCCCCGGGAAGATTTTATTCCTGCTCCGCTATCAGTTGCCAGTGGCAATCCTGAGATCACACCTTTCTTTGCGGATATCGACACGCGTGGTGGCGTTGCAATGCCAACCGGCAGCGGTAATTCAACCGGATCAAATCTTGTTTACTATGATTCTGATGTGGCGAATGATCGCTTCATTGTCACCTGGGACGATGTCGGTTATTTTGGCGCACATACAGATAAACTGAATGCATTTCAGCTTATCCTGACTGATCAGGGCAGCGGTGATTTTGATATTGAATTCCGCTACGAAGACATGAACTGGACTACCGGCGATTCAGGTGAAGGCGCGGATGGCTTTGGGGGCATGGTAGCACGGGCAGGATTTTCATCTGGAACGGGCGATCCTGCCGAGTTCTTTGAATTACCTGCTTCTGGACAGAACGCGATGCTGGCCTTAGATGAAACCATAGGCAATACCGGTGAGATTGGCCGTTGGTTATTCAACTTCCGATCGGGTGACATTGTAAATACAGCTTCTTGTTCATCTGTTGCCAGAGGCGCATCAGACGGCGATCCTCACCTACGTACCTTCGATGGCCTTAGTTATGATTTTCAGGCCGCTGGCGAATTTACCATTGTGCGGGGCAGTGGCCCTGATCTGGAAATGCAGGTGCGACAGGAACCATGGGGATCCAGAACAGATGTTTCTGTCAATACGGCTGTAGCGATGCGTGTTGGTAATGATGTGGTCGGGATTTATACCGGTCAACCCAATCCCGTCAATATTAATGGTGTGTTTGTAGCCATTGCGCCGGGTGAGACCGTACCTGTTGACGGCGGCACTGTACATCGGGATGGAAATGCCTATACGGTCACCAATGAACATGGTGATGGATTCTGGGCCAGGGTTGGGTCGGGTGCGATTAATCTACGGACATTTATCTGTGCAGATCGGGACAGCGTCGCAGGATTGCTGGGCAATAATGATGGTGATCATACCAATGACATTGCATTGGCTGATGGAACACAACTGTCAAGTTCTCCTACTGCAGGAGATCTTTACGGTCAATTTGCAGATTCATGGCGCGTGACGACTGATACAACTTTGTTCATCTATAACGCCGGGGAGTCAACTGAAACTTTTACTGATCGTAATTTTCCATCTCATATAATATCAATTAATGATCTTGATCCGGCAATACGTGCAGCAGCAGAAGATATCGCACGCAGCATCGGATTGCCGGAAGGCACAGTTGAATTTAACAATGCAGTACTGGATATCGCATTGACGGGCAACGAAGAGTTTGGCCAAATAGCATTAGAGGCCATGCTGTTTGAAATACCACAAGGAAGTGTCGGTTTATTTGCTGGCAGTGATGTTTCCATAGCTGAAGGGGATATCTTCAGTCGCACAGTATCGTTTCTTGACAGTGAGGACACCAATACTGATGGCTGGACTTACAGCATCGACTGGGATGATGGTTCACCGGTAGAAAATGGCACAATTGCCGCCGGTTTAAACAGCTTCGACATCAGCCGGACATTTGCCGATGGTGATGCTAGCCATACTGTCAGCGTGACCGTGACAGATGATACCGGTGACTCGGATACTCAGTTGTTTGTGCTGGCTGTAAACAATGTTGCACCTACGCTCGCCTTGAGTGGCGATGCATCCGTTGATGAAGGCGCGACTTATACCCTGACGCTGGGCACGATCACCGATCCGGGTGACGACACAATAACCAGCTATATTGTCAACTGGGGTGATGGCAGTAGCAATACCTATACAACGGCTGGTGATGTGACGCATGTGTACAACACAGCTGGTAACAAAACTATCAGTGTCGATCTGGTTGATGAAGATGGCACGCACACCGATGCGGGTTCTCTTGATTTAAAGATTAATACCTGTTTAAGGATAAATGGCGCATCAGACGGCGATCCTCACCTGCGTACATTCGATGGCCTTAGTTATGATTTTCAGGCCGCTGGCGAATTTACCATTGTGCGAGGCAGTGATTCGAGTCTGGAAATGCAGGTGCGACAAGAGCCATGGGGATCCAGAACAGATGTTTCTGTCAATACGGCTGTAGCGATGCGTGTTGGTAATGATGTGGTCGGGATTTATGCCGGTCAACCCAATCCGGTCAATATTAATGGTGTGTTTGTAGCCATTGCGCCGGGTGAGACCGTACCTGTTGACGGCGGTACTGTACATCGGGATGGAAATGCCTATACAGTCACCAATGAACATGGTGATGGATTCTGGGCCAGGGTTGCTTCGACGACACCATTTTTAAATCTGCGACCATTCATCTGCGCAGACCTGGGAGATACGGTTTCAGGGCTACTTGGTAATTATGATGGTGATCGATCCAATGACATTGCTTTAGCTGATGGAACACAACTGTCAAGTTCTCCTACTGCAGGAGATCTTTACGGTCAATTTGCAGATTCATGGCGCGTGACGACTGATACAACCTTGTTCATCTATAACGCCGGGGAGTCAACTGAAACTTTTACTGATCGTAATTTTCCATCTCATATAATATCAATTAATGATCTTGATCCGGCAATACGTGCTGCAGCAGAACAAACGGCGCGCAGTATTGGATTTCCTGAAAATACTGTTGAGTTTGACAATGCGGTACTGGATATTGCTTTGACGGGTAACATCGAGTTTGGTGAGCTGGCATTGGAAGCATTGTTATTTGACATCCCTCCCGGTAGTGTCGGTTTGAACGTAGGAGCTGATGTTTCTATAGCGGAAGGAGATACCTTTAATCGAACAATTACATTCATTGATACTGAAGATGCTGATGGTGACGGCTGGACCTATAATATCGACTGGAATGACAATTCTCCTGTAGAAAATGGAACTATTCCCGCCGGTTCAAACAGTTTTGACATCAGCCACAGCTTTGTCGACGGTATTGCCAGCCACAATGTCAGTGTATCTATAATCGATTTGGCAGACGATTCAGATACCAGGGTATTTACCCTCGATGTTGACAATGTCGAGCCGACAATTTCCGTCTCCGGCGCGCCACAAGTCGATGTGGGTGCGACTTATACATTCAATCTGGGTACAGTCACCGATCCGGGTGACGATACCGTTACCGACTATATCGTCGACTGGGGCGACGGTACCAGCGATACTTTCAATACTGCGGGTGACGTGATGCATACCTACGCTGCAGCCGGTGATAATACTATCACGGTCGATCTGGTCGATGAGGATGGTACGCATGTGAATGCAGGGTCACTTTCCGTTCTGGTCAATTCAGCACCTGACGGCGTGGCGGTAAGTGCTGGCAATGATACAGCAATCAGCGAAGGAGGCACATTTGTCCGAACCATTACTTTTACCGACGGCGAGGATACCGGTGGCGATGGCTGGACCTACAGCGTCGACTTCGGCGACGGCTCTGAGCTGGAAACCGGCAGCATAGTTGCCGGTGCCAACAGCTTCGATATCAGCCATGAATTTGCTGATGGCGATGCTTCTCATAATGTCAGCGTCACGGTTACCGATACTGTAGGCGATACGGATACAAAACAGTTTGCGGTGAATGTTTTCAATGTAATACCAACGATTACAGTAACGGGAGAACCACAGGTAAATACAGGAAATACCTATATTTTGAATCTAAGTGCGGTGGTTGATCCGGGAAACGATACGGTAACTGACTTTATAGTCAACTGGGGTGATGGCACTACTGACACATTTAATGCATCAGGTGATGTTACACATGTTTATGGTTCTCCTGGCAGCAACACCATCAGCGTTCTTCTCAAAGATGAAGATGGTACGCATGCTGCGGTAGGAAATTTTAATGTCCAGGTAATTGATCCGATTGCTGGCGTTTCGGTTGATGCAGGCCCAAATTCTATAATCAACGAAGGTGAACCGTTCTTGCGCACGATAACCTTTACAGACGGGGAAGACGCCAATCTTGATGGATGGACCTACAGCATTGATTGGGGCGACGGTTCTGCAATAGAGCCTGGTTCAATAGCCAATGGTGCTGATGCGTTCGGTATCAATCATATTTTTGCCGATGGTGCTGCATCGCATACTGTCAGCGTTACGGTAACCGATACAGCAGGTGATTCAGATACACAACAATTT
Source organism: Nitrosomonas marina (assembly GCF_900111605.1). Lineage (GTDB taxonomy): Bacteria > Pseudomonadota > Gammaproteobacteria > Burkholderiales > Nitrosomonadaceae > Nitrosomonas > Nitrosomonas marina_A. The sequence goes on from NZ_FOIA01000043.1 coordinate 8,020, forward strand.
ATACTCGAAGTTAACAATGTTGTGCCAACAATTGCATTGGGAGGCGCATCTGAAGTCAATATTGGGGACAGTTATACACTGAACCTCGGCTCTATCACCGACCCCGGCAATGATACTGTGACCAGCTACGTTGTTTACTGGGGTGATGGTACCAGCAGCACCTTTAACACAGCAGGCGATGTTACACATGTGTATAACAGTACCGGCAATGGCACTATCAGTGTCGATCTGGTTGATGAAGACGGCACACATACCGATGCCGGAACGTTGAATGTTTTGGTGAACGCAGCACCTGACGGTATAGCCGTTAATGCCGGAACTGATACGGTCATTGACGAAGGCGGCACTTTCAACCGCACCATTACCTTCACCGATGGCCAGGATACCGACGCTGACGGTTGGACATTCAGTGTTAACTGGGGTGACGGCTCTACAATTGAAAACGGTGTCATTGCTGCCGGTGCAAACAATTTTGATATCAGCCGTGTGTTTGCCGACGGCGATGCTTCACATACGGTTAGTGTCACAATAACCGACACAACCGGTGATTCGGATACGCAACAATTCACATTGGATGTCAATAACGTTGCACCGACAGTCGATTTGCCGGGTAATGACAATGTGAATGAAGGTGAGAATTACACGCTCAGTCTGGTAAATCTGGTTGATCCTGGCGATGATACGGTTACCGATTACATTATTAATTGGGGTGATGGTACAGCTGCCACAACCTTGACCGCAGCAGAGCTTTTGGCTGCGGGAAACAATGTCAATCATGTGTTTACCGATGGCGCAAGCAGTCCGCAGGTTACAGTTGATCTGGTCGACGAAGACGGCACTCATGTGTCTGCCGGTTCCAAGACTATTATTGTCAATAATGTCGCACCGACCATTGCACTGATTGGGAATGCATCTGTCGATGAAGGATCGACATATACATTAACGGGCAATGTTTTCGATCCCGGTACGGATACCATAACGGACTACATCATCAACTGGGGCGATGGCACGACCACCGCATTGACCGCAGCAGAATTACAGACCCTGTCAGGCAATGTAACCCACGTGTACGCAGATGGTGCAAGCAATCCGCTGATCAGTGTTGACCTTGTTGACGAAGATGGCACACATAGCGCAGCAGGCACGCTCAATGTGGCTGTCAACAATGTTGCACCAATTATTGCTCTGTCAGGTGCTTCTGAGATCAACACCAATGATACCTACACACTGAATCTTGGCGCAATCACCGACCCGGGTGATGATAACGTCACCGGCTACATTGTCAACTGGGGCGACGGTTCCAGCGACACCTACAGTTCCGCAGGTGATGTGACGCATACCTACGCTGCTGCTGGCGATAATACCATCACTGTCGATCTGATCGATGAGGACGGCACGCATGTCAATGCAGCCACTTTGGACGTTACAGCCAACCCCACAGTACCTACTGAAACGATACTGATTGGCGATGCACCACTGCGCGTTTCACGGTCCGATCCGAATGCATGGGAGAATGCCTGGACAGTTGAGGCGGTCAGCATCAGCCATAAAGCCAATTATCTTGATACAACGGAAGCCTGGAGCAGTGCATCGCTGAATGGCCGCAATTCCAACGTGCTAAACGGCGGCGATATCTTCGGTGGCGATCTGGGTGTCAGCGGCCAGTCGCTGGCTTCCAGTTCGATCCGCCAGGAAATCGATGGTAAGGAAGCGCTTCGTTTCGATCTGGATCAGGCAGCAACCAAAGTCACTATCGATTTGTCCCGCCTCGATGGCAACAGTTCAACCGGTCATTTCGATGCAGGCAGACTACAATTGCTGGATGACAGTGGTTCGGTAATCAATGAATTGATTTTCAGCGCTGATGCAGCCTCTCATGAAAAACAAATTACCCTGGATCATAGTGCCGGTTTTTCTTCGGTTGTGCTGACTGCAGGCAGTTACAATGGTATTGATTTCGTTTTTGGTGGATTGACGGATGAAACCGGGCAGTTTTTAAGCGATCCACAAGACCTCGGCAATGACGTCTGGAATACCAGTGAATACTTGGTAGATGCCGTCGAATTTGAATTTGGGGAAATCACGCTGGTGGGTTCAGTAGCTTAATAAGCATATCAATTTAAATGACGAACTAAAGGACAATAACAATGAATAGCATGCGACAACTGATTTTATTAATATTTCTGATCATTTTACCTTTGCCTGCCAGTGCAGTTATTCTGGAGCAGGCACCATTGGATGGCGGGGACGGCAGCTTGAGTGTCGGCCCATCCGGTATTCAAATAGCCACTGACGACTTTCAGTTTGCAAACACCATTCAATTGACCAATATCCGCTGGTGGGGCAGCTACGATCCGGCTGCACCCGTGACTGAATCGTTTACAGTACGACTTTTTGCCGATGACGGTTCCGGCAATCCCGAAACCAATGCGTTTTTTGAAACAACATTTGCAGGCAATGGAGACAGCAGCGGCGGGCTTGTTGATTTGTTCGGTGGCACGGTGTATCAATACGACCTCGGTGTTAACCAACTGCTGCAAGGCGGTGCTGATTATTACCTGTCTGTATTCAATAATGACGGCGCCCAGGATTGGTATTGGCTTGAAAGTGCAACAGGCAACAACACCGGCTGGAGTCGCGCTGCGGACGGCGATTTCTGGAATTTTGATGCATCGACACTCAATATGTCTTTTCAGTTGACTGCTGATATTGTCGACATACCAGAACCGGCAACCTTGTTACTGACAATAGCGCCTCTACTGTGGCTTATCGGTTCTAGGCGGAGAAGATAGCCGTTTGTTATCGTAACTTTTGTCTTTTCACAACTTAAACACAAGTCCCGAATTATCAGATCAATTCTGCTGATTCGGGGTTTTTCATTTGTCTGGATTCAGGATGTAGAAAATAAATTGATTCAATCCATAAAGGAAGCGACATGTTGCAAAACAAAAAGAAAACCGTGAACGCACAAAAACTTTTATTTATCGATGCTGATATTCAGGATCAGGAAATCTTATTCAAGGGATTAAGCGCGGCGTATCAAATCACTCAGCTCAAACCCGATTGCGATCCTATTATCCAGATCACAAACACGCTTTCAAGCAACAACTTTGTGCAGGAGATCATTTTAGTTGCACATGCGCGGTCCGGCCAGATCGTATTTTCAAATTATGAATTAGATTCAAACGAGTTGAGCAAACGCTCAAAAGAATTTGAGGCATGGCAAAAAAGTTTTATCAGTAATCAGACAAAAATTTTTGTTTATGCGTGTGAACTGGCTCGAGGTGAAGTTGGCAGGGACTTTATTCAGCAACTAAAAAACCTGACAGGCGCAGAAATTGCGGCTTCAAGTCTTACGATTGGCCAGTGGGATGGAAAACAAAACTGGAACCTCGATTTTTTGACAAAGCCATTTGAAGTTTTGATGCCCTTTAGTGGTGGAACAATTGAATACCCACATTGTTTCGCCCCTGTTGTATCGGTTACAGGTAGTTCCGAGCTTGAAGGAGACGATGAAACGGGTAGTAGTCAGTTTCTAACTTTCGATATTAATATATCAGAACCTTCAACGAGCGATATTCAATTGGGCTGGCTGGCCAGAGATGACAGAACAAATAGCACAGAAATGGATTATATCGGCTCTGACCAGCTAGTGATTCCTGCCGGAGAAGCTTCCGCATCTATTTTACTAGAAATTTATGGCGACACTATTATTGAGCCTGATGAACGTGTTGTTTTTGAAGTATTTAATTTGAGTGGTGCAGGATTTGAAAGCGATGCTCAACGATTGACGACAACAGTATTTATACTAGACGATGATAGCGGTTATCGAGATCCTTCATTATTTGTAAACGATATCGAGCTTGTCGAAGGCGATAACGATACCCAGAATGCTGTTTTCACAGTGCAACTGTCGCGCCCAAAGACTTTTGATCTAACGTTTGATTACCAGACAGCCGATGGTTCTGCCACAGCAGGATCGGACTATACCGCCACCAGCGGTTCACTGATTTTCCCTGCCGGGCAAACTGAAGCTGAAATAACAGTGCCGGTAATTGGAGACACCCTGCTTGAAGCGGAAGAAAGTTTCAATTTAGTTGTCAGAGCGCAAGGGATATCACAATTTTTTATTGATAATGGTGATTCTCCGGCGGTTGGAACGGCGCATATCATAACCGATGATGCAGCGGGAATTGCTTCGCAACCGATTGTATCGATACGTGACAGCCGTATTACCGAAATTCAATTTGGTCTGCATATGATGGAGTTCGAGATAATTTTATCCGAGCCATCAAGCGGCGAAGTGTCCATGGGTTGGCAAAGTTTGCCTGGAACAGCCAAAATTAACGACCTGGGCATATTCGGTGCTTTAGGCTTTCCAGCAGGTACTGTAACCTTTTCACCGGGACAGACAACTGCGTTTGTCAACTTTGTGATTCCCGGAGATCCCGACATAGAAGATGAAATTGATGAAAGCCTGTTACTTGAACTGTTTAATCCCAAAGGTGCGGAATTTGCCGGGGGTGCAGACCGGTTACTTGCGACAGGCACCATCTTAAGCACGGATAATTTACCGGAATTACGCACTGTTTTTATCAATGATGCAGAACTGGTTGAGGGAGACAGCGGCAGTCAAAATGCAGTTTTCAAAGTATTACTTTCGCGACCCGCTGCAACTGATTTGACGTTTGATTACCAGACTGTCGACGGTTCGGCCACGGCTGGATCGGACTATACGGCCGCAAATGGCGCGTTGACATTTGCAGCAGGGCAAACCGAAGCAGTTGTCAACGTAGCTGTTACAGGTGATACGTTGTCCGAAACTACGGAAAGTTTTACGCTATTGGTGCGTCCACAAGCAGGGTCAGACTCTGTACTTGCTGGCGGACTGACGGTTTTCTCAGCACAAGCCTTAATCGTTGAGGACGACAATACTGCCACCACATTGCCAGTACTTTCCATTCGTGACACTGAAGACACTGAAAAAACATCTTTTTTCGGTCCTGGTGGGTTTCTTAAATTTGAGGTTGTTCTGTCACAACCGGCAACGAATGAAATATCGCTCAGTTGGCGTGCTTTACCGGGCACAATCGATGTGTCCGACATAGAGCCGTCCAATTCGAGTGAGTTTCCTGCGGGAAACCTTGTCATTCCTGCAGGAAATACCACGGCCTTTATCGATCTGCGTATTACAGGCGATTTCGATTTTGAGCCAGATGAAAGTGTGTTGCTCGAGTTATATGATCTCACCGGCGCCGAATTTGCCGGCGGCACCGATCGACTGACTGCTACAGGGATTATCTTGAATGATGATGGCGATGTAGCTCAATCACGTACCGTATTCATCAAAGATGTAGAGCAGATCGAAGGTAGCAACGCGAGTAGTCTGGCATTTACTGTTAAGCTTTCACGCCCGGCTTCAACTGATCTGGCATTCGACTATCAAACTGCTGACGGTACAGCAATAGCAGGTGTTGATTACACAGCCGTTAACGGGATTTTGGCCATTCCCGCAGGCCAAACCGAAGCAGCCATCCAGGTTCCGGTGAGTGATGATTTCGATCTTGAATCAGATGAAACATTTGACTTGACCCTTACCCCGCAGGGCGGTGGCGAAACTGTAACCGCAACCGCTACAATTATTTCCAATGACACTGAGTCCATACTGAATAGAGAGCTAATCGTCAATGGCGGCGCGGAAACAGGAGATACTTCAGGCTGGGTTAGTACAGGTATCGACGCTGTTTTACCAGATGCCCCCGCACAGGGTTTTGGTACTTTTACCTTCACAGGTGGAACAGGCCCTACTGTACAGACATTATCCCAGTCGATTGACGTGAGTAACGGCGCCAGTCAAATCGATACAGGCCAAATACAATCTGCTTTCGGTATTAATCTGCAAAGCCGTTCGAGTAATGGTTTCACCGATTTGGCGCGGGTTGATGTTTCGTATATCGATGGTGTTGGTTCTGTTCTCGACAATTTTTTCATTATTGACGATAAAAATATTTCCGCAGGTCATTGGAAATCGTTCTCAGATATTAGAGCTGTTCCTGTCGGTACACGATCAATCGAAATACTCCTCACAACAAACAGAAGCGGTGGCATTTCCTCTGATGGTTTTTTCGATGAGATTTCATTGCAACTCAGCGAGGCGCTTGTTTCAACCGGCGAAGATGCATACGCCACCATCAACGGTTTACCACTCGTTATCGATACTGCGGCGGGCGTACTAAATAATGATACCGCGGGCAATGGGAGTTCCCTGACAGCTTCAGTGGTCGACGCACCAAATCATGGCAGCTTGAATCTGAATGCGGATGGATCGTTTTCTTATATTCCAGACGCGAATTTCTCCGGTGCCGATACGTTCACCTATAGCGCTACTGACGGAATCGGTTTGAGTGCACCCACCCCAGTTGCCATTACGGTTTCACCAATTTCAATCAACAGTCCCAGTGTTGTAGAAGGTAATGCAGGAACGCAACAGGCCACGTTTACAGTTCAGCTGGAGCAACCGTTGTCTGCCGATCTGGTGGTGAACTACCAGACGGTCGATGGAACAGCCAAAGCCGGTGAGGACTATGTTGCCGCCAACGATAGCGTAACGATTCCAGCGGGCCAGACCGAAACGGCGATACAAATCGCAATCAATGGCGATACCGATTTGGAGACAGATGAAGCCTTTACGTTGGCAGTTACGCCTCAAGGCGGTAGTGAAACGTTTAACGCGGTGGCGACAATCGTGGCCGACGATGTTCAGCAGTTGCCCATTGCAGAACAGGATGCGTATAGTGTCGCTGGCGATTCAACGCTGACCGTTAACGTAATCGACGGCGTACTGGCTAACGATACCGATACTGAAAACGATTCCTTGACGGCTTCGCTGGTTGATGCAGCAAGCGATGGCGTTGTAAATCTGAACGACGACGGTTCGTTTTCTTATACACCGAATGCCGGATTTTCCGGTACCGATACGTTCACCTATCGCGCGTTCGATGGAACCGGTTTCAGCGATCCCGCGACTGTCTCGATAACGGTCAATTCACCTGAGACATTTGCAATTACCGGCGAGCTCATCGTGCCCGAAAGCCTGAATCCAGGCGGAATCGGTACGAGTCAACTGAATTACGAAAACAATTCGTCTACGGCAATACCCGGTACACTGGTTTTTGCTCAGGCGATAGGCGGCGGTTTATTGGCCGACCCGCTCACCGGGGATTATTCGGACGGTATTTTTCTGCTCGGGCTTGGCGATGGTGAAGGTGCGATCCAGGTAGCTGAAACCGGTGCGCTTAGCTTTTCTACTAAAATGGCCGATGCACCGAATGGTTCCATAACGGTGTCGGCTGCCGTTGCCGATCCAAGCCAGACGATTGATTGGACAGCACTTGAGGCCCAGCTCAAGCCTGAATCAATGTCCGATGCACTATGGCATCGTATTTACACCAATTTCCAGTCTGAAGTGGGTACCAATACAGGCGAATTTATTGCCACACTGGCGGAAAACGGCCAATACTTATCTTCACTTGGTGTCCGAAGCGACAGCGCTGCGGCTGCTTTAAGTTTTGAACTGGAGCAGGCGGGCGATTTCGGATCGCTGGCTGAGCGTGCAATGGACGGCACGGCGGGCCGTGGCTGGGCTTTTCTGGGTGATTTGCGGCTCGATATCGATACGGATGGAAACGCCATTCTGCATGGTTCAACCTTATTAGGCACATTATTTACACTGAATGCCGAAGAATCAGCCTATTACACCGTATCATCATCCGTGGGGCAAACGGTCGGTCTGAGTGGAAATGTATTGGGCGGGGTAGCGCCAACTCGCCCGGTATTCAGCAAGAATATCAATGGATCTTATACCACTGCTGGTGATTTTGATGGTCAGCTTTCACGTACAACCGATGGATTCAGACTGGAGAATGCACATGGCGATGCGCTGCTGTTCGACCATTCGGGCGCACTCGTGAAAGCCATCACCGTCAATGGACTGGAAACAATAGCAGCTTACAACACCGCAGGACGAATCACCGGTTTTACCGGACCGAATGGCAATGCAATGACGATCAACCGGGATACTACCGGCCAGGTTTTATCGATAACCGATGCCAACGGTCAGACAATGACGCTTAGCTATAGCACAGATGGCGACAAACTGGTTGCTGCAACAGGTGTTGCCGGTACCGCGAATTTCAGCTATGACGGCAATGATGATCTGAGTCAGGCAACCGCCGCAGGCGGACCGGATATTGATTTTGCCTACGACAACGCGGGACGGCTTTCATCGGTATCTGTGGCAGGTGGCATCGAACAGACCACGTTCAGTTACGATGTACTGGGTGGCTACACTATCACCGACGGTGCTGGCCGTACAGCGCATATCAGCCTTGCACCCGGCGGTCAGGTTGCTGCGATTTCCGACGGCACGGCGGCAACCGCTTCATTGTTATACAGCACACAGGGCGAACTGGTCGGTGTTGAATTTCCGGATGGTACCACCGCAGCAGTATCCGTTGACGATCTGGGCCGCCCGACATCGCTTACCGATGCGAATGGGGCAACATTGGCTTATGCCTACCATGACCATTTTAACGTGCCTGTCAGTTTTACCGACGCCAATGGTACAACACGCGCATTTTCTTACAACGATCAGGGCGAAATGGTGCAGGCAACCTGGGCGGATGGCACACACCTGGATTTCGGTTATAACGCCAATGGCCAGATTACGGATTTTTCCAACCGGCGTGGTGAAAGCGTAAGCTATGACTACGGCGCACGCGGGCGGCTGACGGGAGAATCGGCTGGTACTTCCGGCGCGGTGAGTTACATTTACGATGCAGCAGGAAATTTGTTGACGGCAACGACAGCCGAAGGCGTCACCGCCCTGACCTACGATGCTGCAAACCGCGTCACCAAAATTGAATATCCCAACGGTCGTTCGCTGAGTTATACCTATGACGCCGCAGGCAACCGGACGTCTATGACTGATCAGGACGGCAACGCGCAGTTCTATCAGTACGATACCGCAGGGCGGCTGATTAGCCTCAGCAACAATGACGGCGTTCTGGTTAGCTACACGTATGACGCCGCAGGTAGCCTGATCCGCGAAGACAACGGCAATGGCACGGCAACCACGTACAGTTATGACGCCGCAGGCCGGTTGCTGGAAATTCACAACCTTGACGCTGTCGGCAATGAAAATTCCCGTATTGTCTACAGTTACGATACCGCGGGACAACGCACCGGCATGGAAACCGTCGACGGTTCGTGGGCGTATGGTTACGACGCCGTCGGCCAGCTCACCTCAGCCCATTTTACGTCAACACACGTCGGATTAGCTGACAAGCAAATCGATTATGTATATGACGCGGCGGGCAACCGCATCAGCAAAACGGAAAACGGCGTGACCACGCAGTACACCGCCAATACATTGAATCAATATGTCACCGCAGGTGATGCATTGCTGTCGTACGATGCCGACGGTAATTTAATCGCCAAAACCGATTCGAATGGTAGCTGGAATTACACCTACGATCTGGAAAACCGCTTGACGTCGGTGACTACGCCAACAGGGGACGTAACGCAGTATGAATACGATGTTTTCGGCAATCGCTCAGTAGTAATCGAAAATGGCGTGCGTACCGAGTTTCTCATCGATCCGTTCGGATTAGGTAACGTGATCGGTGAGTACGCCCCAGATGGTTCGCTCATCGCATCCTATGCGCATGGACTGGCACTGGCTGGCCGCATTGCAGGCGATGGTTCGACCGCGTATTACGACATCGACGGTGTGGGTTCGGTGATCGGCATCACCGATAGCTCGGGTTCCGAAGTTAATCGTTACGGCTACACCCCGTTTGGCAATGAATTGTTCGAGAATGAAACCATCGCGAACAGTTTTGAATTCAATGGGGCTTTAGGCGTGTCGGAAGACGCCAATGATCTGATGTATATGCGTGCGCGGTTTTACGACAGTGAAATGGGACGGTTTTTGTCGGAGGATCCGCTGTTTTTTGGTGGAGATGTCGTGAATCTTTATAGATTTGGAAAAAACAGTCCAATATATTATATTGATCCAAATGGGGAACATGCAATATTTCACGTCATAAAAACATTTGTAACTAATCACCCAAAGTTATTTTCTACTATAGCTACTGCTACTGCGGTAAAAAGTGGATATTCACTTAGCCAGGAACATGAAAAAAATAATGCTTTAATATTACAAGATAAGTACCAAGATACAACATCAACAATAGGGGAAGTAGGGGCTATTATTGCAGCACTTGCACCTGTACCATTTTGGTATAAGCCTCTTATCTTTGCAGGTTTTAAAATACTTGAATGGGTGGTTGATACAACTTTTAAATATGTTGTAGAAAATCATATGTATTCACCTGACCTAATTCATGGGAATTCTTGGGGCGATCCACATCTAGTGTCTTTTGATAATTTCAAATACGACTTCCAAGCCGCCGGTGAATTTATGCTGGTACAGGGAACCGATCCCGGTCTGGAAATTCAAGTAAGGCAGGAACCCTGGGGAAACAATAGCGTGGTATCCATCAATACCGCCGTTGCGATGCAGGTTGGCGACGATGTGGTAGGGATTTATCGGGGTCAATCTAACCCGATCAATATCAACGGTGAATTTGTTGCGATTGCCGATGGCGAGACGGTAGCCGTTGGTGACGGTTCGATTTTCCGGCATGGCAACACTTATGTGGTAACCAACGCACAAGGTGACGGTTTTTGGGCTCGAGTCGGTTCGTTTATTGATGTGGGTACATTTCTGAGTACGGAGCGATCAGGTGAAATTGCCGGACTACTCGGCAATGCTGATGGCGACAAAACCAACGATATTGCGCTGGCCGATGGTACCGTACTGACCGGCCCGTTGACGAAACAGGATCTGTACGGCCCGTATGCCGATTCCTGGCGTGTCACGCCGGAAACATCGCTATTCGTTTACGGCGACGGCGAATCGACCGAAACGTTTACGATCCCGAATTTTCCGTTGCGCACAATTACGGTTAAAGACCTTGATCCCGCAGTCCGCGCAGCCGCCGAAGAAGCGGTACGCAATGTCGGCCTAACCGAAGGTACCATCGAGTTCGAGAATGCTGTGCTGGATGTGGCATTGACGGGTGAAATCGAGTTTGCGCAAGCCGCACTGGAACTGTTGCAAATCTTCGGCCCGTCCGTTGGTCTTTCCCTGAATGTTGGCGAACAAGCGCAACTGAATGAGGGCGACAATTTCAGTCGCCAGATCAGCTTTACCGATGACGTGGACAGCGGTGATGCTGGTAGAACATACAGCATCGATTGGGGTGATGGATCGGCGATTGAAAGTGGAGCTCTTACAAGCGGCATACAGCTTTTTGATATGACACATCAATTTGTTGATGGTGATGCGAGTTACACAGTGAGTGTGACGGTAGAAGATGGCAGTGACGATATCGCAACACAGCAGTTTAAGGTTAATGTGGATAACGTTGCACCAACCATTGCCCTGACAGGCGCTGCTAAGATCAATGCCGGTGACAACTACACATTGAATCTCGGTGATATCATCGATCCGGGTGATGACACGATTACCAGCTTTATTGTCAATTGGGGCGATGGCAGTTCAGATATCTTCAATTCTGCCGGAGGTGTTTCACATATCTATTCAGCAGCGGGCAACAATACTATCAGTGTCGATCTGGTTGATGAAGATGGCACCCATGCTAATGCTGAAAGTCTCGCTGTAACAGTTGATTCATCGTCTCAAGCTGAAACCATAAGTATAGGCGATGCACCACTCCGCATTTCTCGCTCCGACCCCGATGCCTGGGAGAATGCCTGGACAAATGAAGCGGTCAGTATCAGCCACAAGGCCGATTATCTGGATACAGCTGAGGACTGGAGCAATGTAATTCTGGATGGCCGTAATTCGGGTGCATTGAGTGGTGGCGATATTTTTGGTGGCGATCTCGGTGTCAGCGGCCAGTCGCTGGCTTCTAGCACAATCCGTCAGGAAATAGACGGTACCGAAGCATTACGGTTCGATCTGAATCAGGCTGCAACGCGTGTAACCGTCGATCTGTCTCGTCTGGATGGCGATGCAACGACGGGCCATTATGACGCGGGGCGGTTGCAGTTGCTAGATGGTTCCGGTTTGGTTGTGGATGAATTGACTTTCAGCGCTGACGCACTTTCCAGTGACCAGCAAATCATGCTTGATCATACCACCGGCTTTTCTTCTGTTGTACTGACTGCAGGCAGTTACAATGGCGCTGATTTCGTTTTTGGTGGCCTGTCCGATGCAGCCGGGCAATATCTGAGCGGTCCGCAGGATTTGGGCAACGGCACCTGGAATGCCAGCGACTATCTGGTGGATGCCATAGAATTTGAATTCGGGGAAATAACACTTGTAGGAATAGCCGGTTAACTGGCATGGTTTTGGAGCACCACGTTACGCGTGTGGGTTAGTGATGTTACGGGATTAAATTGATACAAACCGGGTTTTAATGTGTTCAGCAGTCATTGACATTTAAAAGGAAATTAAGTTGGCAACTGATGAAGCACTTGATAATTATCCTGATCTGACTGCTGATCAGATGGCTGTGGCCGAGTTATTAACTTTCTGGCCTACTTCTGTTGAGTTTGCCGCTCCTGAATGGGACAACACAGCTGTTGCTTCAGGAATAGGAGCAATACCATTTCAACACCTTTATAAGTTTGAAGCGACAAAAGGTGCAACCTATGACATTTTTGCCAATAGTTTTGAAGAACCTGCCCTGATTGTGTATGACGGTCAGGGCAATGCAATATTCGTCAATGACGATTCCGATGACCCGGTTCCAATTCCTACAGAAAACAATCCTGATAAACGACCATCAAAATTAGACGCCATTTTCGATTGGATAGCGCCTTACACCGGGGTATTTTTTATTGACCCTGGTTGGCGGCAAGGAAGCGTTTCTGATTTTGCTTATTCACTTGGTGTCAATGAAGATATCGATACCGCTCCATTAAATAACACGGATGGTGTTACACAATCATCAGTACAAACGCATTTAGCTACTTACGGTGTCACGGTTCAGCAGGCAAGAGATTTTATTCTGTCGCATGTCGACCAACCGGCAACAGTTTTCAATGCTGCAAAACAATTTGGTGTGACAAAGCAGATGCTCAGCGAGATTACCGGTTTTTCTACCGACGCCATCAGCAGTTTCTTTGCTTCATTTGGTATGAATACCGATGCGTTGAACGGTGTTATTCCACCTGATATTCCAAATGGCCATAAACTGTTGCCGGATAATCTGTCTTCGTTAAGTCATCTGGTCGTGTTCAATACCAATTCAGGGATATTGTCTACCGATTCGTTGAAAGCAAATGTGTTGTCAAATGCGTATGAGCCGGATTATTTTGAGGGAATCTCTAAAAATATACTTAAAGCGAATCTTTCCAAGCCAGGGAACGATTAGCTGGATTTCCGACTATTTTTCTGTTCAAGAATTTGATTT
>NZ_FOIA01000004.1 GCF_900111605.1 Nitrosomonas marina
GATAAAAACTTATACCAATATCGACATTTAGTGGAAAATGCATTCTTACATCTGAAGCGTTGGAGAGGCATTGCAACACGATACGCAAAGAATGCCGCATCGTTTCTGGCGGCTGTCCATATACGGTGCATCGCTATTTGGGCTAGTATCTTATGACGACACTATCTAGGATCGTAAAAAAAATTAGAAAGAAGCTTTGCTACTGCTATTGTTCGTAAAATTTGCTGGTTTAAGAACTGTGCCTGTAAATCTTGTGAAGAATAGGCCTGTGAAATTAGATGCTAACCATAACCAAGCAAGCGGTATTTACGATTATTTTTTTATAGCAAATAAATTTATATATTGCAGCAAAACTATCATTCTTGAAACAGCTGCTTAGCGTAATGCAGCCGCCTTCCAGTTACAAAATCTCAAATTAACCTACAGTTCTGGTGCTGATTTAAAAAAATGTATGAAAATCGACAAGCTCGTTCATGAATCGATTGGATCATTTGGTTTATCAATGAAAGTAATAATAAGTATCGATTCAATATAATTAGGTTATATGATTTATGCATTGTTTCTATTCTGGGTTGTAACAACTTAAATGGAGAACCACAAATGATAAACAGTCCATTTCTATTTTATTTGCCAATAATAATACTGGCGATGATATGCAAATATTTTTTAAAAAAAGGAGGAATTATCCTCAAAATGGATGGTTTTCTCCCAAGAAAAACGGGCAATAGAGAAAAAGATAGTAAATGGGCATCGACCGTTTCAAATATTGTAGTTTTTGGTTCAATTATATTTTTAATTGATATGTGGATCAGATTTATACAAACGGAGGCAGCTAAAATACCCGCGCTTAGTGGAGGCGAGTAAGTGGCAAAATATACACCGCAACAAGTTGCAGATTTAGCTCGGCCCATAGCAAGTAAAATTGACGAAGCTATTCAAAATGGAGGTGAAGCTACTTCAGTCGCTGTTGCGACGGAGCAAATGACAAGAGAAGGCGCGCCTTCTCTTTCTCTTGGCACTATGTCAGCAGTAACAGTCATCGCTTCCTACGTTGTGAATATTGCTGGAAACGAGGCTGCCAGTGGAGCAATGGGAGCAATTGCTAGGCAGCTTGCTGGCGTAAATATTTTTGTAGAATTTCTTGATTTAGAGTTTGATTGGGATGATGTGGCTGCATTATCGACAGCTGTTGGAGCCAACTTATTATCGAACCCATCACCTGATCCTGTAACAAAAAAATTGGGCATAGCATTTTTATTTTATGGCGAAACAATACCTTTCTGGAATTGGATTGGATTTACATTTGGGGCTAATTTATTACGAAATTGGGATCCTCTTGGACTTTACGACGATATCAACACAAACTATAACCAATCTAAAAACTGGATGCCACCTCGCACAGATCCACTGGTGCTCGATCTTGATAACGACGGTATCGAAACCATTGGCATTGGAAATACTGTGGTGGTCTTTGATCACGATGGCGACGGTATTAGAACCGGTACAGGCTGGGTTAAAAGTGATGACGGTTTCCTGGTACTTGATCGTAATGAAAATGGTACGATCGATACCGGTGCGGAATTGTTCGGGGTTGATACGGTAAAAACCAGTGGCGCATTGGCGACTGACGGATTCGATGCGTTGGGCGATCTGGATTCAAATGCTGATGGAGTGTTTGGTGCGAGCGATGAAGCGTTTGCATTGGTTCAGGTTTGGCGCGATTTCAACCAGAACGGGATTTCAGCCGCTAAAGAATTGTTTTCCCTGGCAGAACTCGGCATTGTCAGTATCGACCTGAATGCCACCAACCAGAATGTTAACTTCGGCAACGGCAATGTGCAAACGGCAGCAGCAGCGCATTTAACCGTCGATGGCGAGGGGCAGACGGGCAATCTGGATTTGGCGAACAATTCGTTTTACCGTGAATTTACCATCAGTATTCCGTTGACCGAAGAAGCTAAAAATCTGCCCGATAGCAAAGCATCCGGCTTAGTACGCGATTTGCGTGAGGCAGTCAGTCTGTCGCCAGCTTTGGCAAGTGTGTTGACAAACTATGCCAGTCAAAGCAGTCTTGCTGGCCAACGGGCCTTACTTGATGATTTGTTATCCGCCTGGGCGCAGACGTCTACGATGAAAACCAGCATCGAGCAGGCCGCCGACCAGAATTTTTTATTGTTATACCTGGTGCCCGGTCAGTCGTGGTCGGATCATGATGCGCACCTGGCTTACTGGAACACCACGGACACCGCATTTCTGGATTCGCTCAGCGCTGAAGCGCGCACTGAATACCAACAGATGTTGCAACAACAGCAAGAGATTGTTGAGATTATCAGTATTCTGGAGCGATTTAACGGCACACCTTTCGTGACTGTCGATGCTGACAAGGTGACATTGGGTAATGGATTCAGCAATACGGTCAATCCGGTACCCGGCATGCTGGGAACGAAAAGATTCTATGTTACCTTGTCAACCCAGCAGATCGAGTTTATGCAACAAAGCTATGAATTATTGAAAGAATCTGTCTATGGCAGCTTGATTCTGCAAACGCGGCTTTCACCATATCTGGATGAAATCGCGCTAAAAGTGAATGAATCATCCGAAGTTTACGTGGATTTTTCGGCGATGGATGCATTGCTGGACAGTCAAAAAGCGGCTGACCCTGCGGCTGCATTGGCTGATTTGATCGAACTGAATAAATATGCCGGTGAAATATTGCAGGATAAGGGTTGGAACGGTCTGGATTTGTTGAGAGACTGGATTGATGCGGACGCTGCTGGTGAACAATCCAGTGCGATTCTGCAGGATCTGGGTGTGAGTATTATCTGGCACAATCAGATGACCAGTGCGAACGACGATATTGTTTTCAGTGAACCGGGCGATGCCAGCATATCCGGGTTTATCGGTAATGATATTCTGAACGGCGGTGCCGGTAACGACAATTTAAGCGGCAGTAGCGGGGACGATATCCTGTTTGGTGGAGACGGCCGTGATTTACTGGTGGGTGGTAACGGTGATGACATCCTGCGCGGTGGCGGTGGAAAAAACGATCATTTGCGCGGCGACCGTGGTAACGACACGTATCTCTTTGCACCGGGCGACGGCGATATATCCATTAATAATAATTATGGGGACGATAACCATGATGTATTACGTTTTTTGGGAGGTATAACACCGGAAAACGTCTCAGCGGCGCGTAACCTAAACAGTCTGGATTTAATCGTAGAAACCACTGGAGAAGTAGTATCGATTTTTAATTACTTCTATGGTGATCTTGCCGGTACATATGTGCTGGACACTATCGAATTCAGAGACGGAACCAGTTGGGATATTTCAACGATTAGATCGCTGGTAATAGAAAGTACAACTGGTGACGACAATCTAACGGGATTCGAGACAGACGATATTATTGACGGTTTAGCCGGGGATGACATCATTGCCGGAACCAGTGGTAACGATAACCTGAGTGGTGGTGATGGTAATGATTCATTAACTGGCGGTGAAGGCAACGACGTATTATCAGGTGGTGCTGGCAATGATGGTTTATATGGTGCTGACGGCAGTGACAATTTGGATGGCGGTGACGGCACCGATATGCTTTTTGGAGGTGCTGGCGATGATATCTTGCGCGGTGGCACCGGTGCTAATGATCATTTGAGGGGTGATGTAGGCAATGATACCTATCTGTACGCAGCAGGTGATGGTAACACTGCCATTAATAACCATGATAAGGGAGACAGTCATGATGTTCTACGGTTTATGGAAGGAATCACGCCGGCTGATGTAACGGTATCGCGCGATACGTATAGTTTGTTATTGACAATACTGACAACCGGAGAACGAATCACAGTCACCAATTATTTTTATCTGGATACCAACAGTAGCTATATGCTGGATGCGATTGAATTCAGTGATGGTACCAGTTGGGATTCATCAACAGTTAAACAATTGGCGTTAACCGGTACGGATGGTAACGATACCATGTACGGATTTACTTCAGACGACATTATTAATGGTCTGGGTGGTGAAGACACGATAAATGGCGGAGAAGGTAACGACACCATATATGGTGGTTTGGGAAACGACTATCTATATGGCGTTGGCGGAAACGATACACTCTTAGGCGGTGACGGTAGTGACTCAGTCCACGGGGGTATGGGTGACGATACTCTCAGTGGTGGTGCTGGTAGCAATGATATTTTAAGTGGTGATGAAGGTAACGATATTTACCTGTTCTCGGCTGGTGATGGCAATACTACCATCAGTAATTATAATACCGACACAAACAGCAATGACGTTTTGCGTTTTGGTACGGATATTAACCCTGATGACGTGCTGGTATCACGAGTCGGTCAAAATTTGTATCTGACGGTGCTAAGTACCGGTGAAATCATCACAGTACAATATCATTTCTATGGTGATCAATACAAACTCAATTCAGTTGAGTTTATCGACGCAACTAGCTGGGACACTGAAGTCCTTGCATTTTTGGTGCTGACAGGTACGGAAGGCGCGGACTATATCACCGGTTTTGCGACAGATGACACAATCAACGGTCTGGATGGTAACGACATATTACGCGGTGATGGTGGCAACGACGTTATTAACGGTGGAGATGGTGCAGACCAAGTTTACGGTGGTGCCGGTGATGATACACTCAGCGGCAATTCTGGTAGTAATGACACATTAGATGGCGGCGCAGGCAATGATGTCTACCTGTTTGCGGCAGGTGATGGGAAGACAACCGTCAACAATTACGATACCGGTGCAAGCCGTCACGATGTGTTGCGATTTGATACCGGAATTGGCCCAGGTATTGTACTGGTATCCCGATTTGGTAATGATCTGAAACTTTCTGTAGAAAGTACTAGTGAAATCATTACTGTAAAGAATCATTTCATCGCCGGCAACCAATACATGCTCAATGCCGTTGAATTCGCCGATGGTACCAGTTGGGATAGCACAGCCCTAGCGCTAATGGCACTGATGGGAACTGAAGGAAATGACAGTATTATTGGTTTCGTTTCAGATGATACTATTAACGGTCTAGGCGGTAATGATACGTTGTATGGTGGGGACGGCAATGATGTAATTGACGGAGGTGATGGTGCGGACAGGCTCTATGGGAACTCAGGTGATGATATACTCAGCGGCGGTTCTGGCAGCAATGACTCGCTAGATGGTGGTGCAGGCAATGATACCTACCTGTTTGCGGCAGGTGATGGTAATACCATGATCAGTAACTATGACACCGGTGCAAACAGCCAAGATATTTTGCGCTTTGATTCGGGTATTTCACCCGATGATATTTTAGCGACCCGAACCGGGAGTTACGATCTTGCGCTAACGCTACAGAGTACTGGTGAGAAAATCACGGTTTCATACTTTTTCTACCTGGATACGGCGCATCCATCATACAGGCTGGATGTAATCGAATTTGCCGACGGCACCAGCTGGAATCCAGATGCCGTGATGCAAAAAGTGCTTCAGGGTACCGATGGTGTAGACGTCATTAACGGCTCTGCAGATGAAGATACGATAGATGGTTTGGGTGGGAATGATACGATCTATGGCAAAAGCGGTAATGATACTTTGTATGGCGGTACCGGAGATGATTACCTGAACGGTTATGACGGTAATGATATGCTTGAAGGTGGAAACGGTAACGATCGGCTTTATGGTGGTTCGGGTGACGATATTCTAAGTGGTGGCACGGGTAGTAGCGATACGCTGAACGGTGGTGCGGGTAATGATACCTACCTGTTTGCGGCAGGTGATGGTAATACCATGATCAGTAACTATGACACCGGTGCAAACAGCCAAGATATTTTGCGCTTTGATTCGGGTATTTCACCCGATGATATTTTAGCGGCCCGAACCGGGAGTTACGATCTTGCGCTAACGCTACAGAGTACTGGTGAGAAAATCACGGTTTCATACTTTTTCTACCTGGATACGGCGCATCCATCATACAGGCTGGATGTAATCGAATTTGCCGACGGCACCAGCTGGAATCCAGATGCCGTGATGCAAAAAGTGCTTCAGGGTACCGATGGTGTAGACGTCATTAACGGCTTTGCAGATGAAGATACGATAGATGGTTTGGGTGGGAATGATACGATCTATGGCAAAAGCGGTAATGATACTTTGTATGGCGGTACCGGAGATGATTACCTGAACGGTTATGACGGTAATGATATGCTTGAAGGTGGAGAAGGGGCAGACCGACTGTACGGAAGCTCGGGTGATGATATTCTTAGCGGTGGTACGGGCAGCAATGATACGCTGGATGGTGGTGCGGGTAACGATACTTATGTCTTTGCAATGGGTGATGGCATAGATTCAATAAGCAATTATGATGCAAATGCGTTAAGTATCGATGTGCTTCAATTTGTCAATATATCGTATGAAAATCTTTGGTTTAGCCGCAGTTCGAATGATCTGAAAATAAATGTGGTTGGTACAAATGATCAGATAACGATCAGCAACTGGTATTTTAACAATTCATACAAATTGGATCAGATTTATGCTGGTTCAGCATCGCTGTCGAATGAAGAAGTTGATCAGCTAGTTTCTGCAATGTCATCATATTCTGCGCCGAGTGGTGAAGATGCGGTTATTTCACAGGATGTGATGGAGATATTACAATCTGTTTTTACAGAATTATGGCTGTAATCAGTAATTAAGTTTAATTGAAATCGAGCTGAGATTTCTGTTATCGGATAAAATATAAAATTTTGTATTGTAATATCTTGTTGTGTAGGTTGTAGATGTCGGTTTGAAGTTGATAGTCATCTGCCCCCTCCTTCCAGACTGTAGCCGGAAGGGTTATAGTTAATGGTTTGAGACAATCTTATCGATAGAAGACGAGATGAGATTTCCAGGATAAACTTGCAATCAAACAACAGTTATATAGTGATTATTGATGATCAGGATAGAGTTGTGTGCACTGTAGGCAGGATGCCAACCGATTGGCCGAGACTTTTATAGCCATGACCTCTTATAACCGTAATGCTTGGACTGCAGACTAATCTGGTCAGAATTAAAAATTTTATACTTTCAGTACGCGAATAAGGTCGGTACCACCGACTCGATGTTGAGTGCCTGCTGTTACGACAACGACATCTCCTGCTTTGATGTAACCCAGCTTCTTGGCCCGGTTTATTGCAAAATCCAGTTTGGCGCTGTCGTCACTGCCTTCCTCGCAGAGCAGCGGGATAACGCCCCAGTTCATGGATAGGCGTCGCGCTACAAGGGGAGAATAGGTTACTGCCAGGATCGGGCAGGCAGGGCGGTTTTTGGAAATCAGGCGGGATGTCAGTCCGGTTTCAGTAAGGCTGAAAATAGCAACAGCCTGGAGCTTTTCAGCCATGTTTACCGCTGACTGGCTGACTACCTCTGGAATAATATTCACCGGATCCATACGGGTTTTTTGCAAATACCCATATTCATTCAGTGATGCTTCTGCTCGCTGGGCGAGAATCGACATGGTCCGTACCGCTTCTACCGGAAATTTGCCTATCGCGGTCTCTCCGGAGAGCATGACTGCTGATGTGCCGTCAAGAATCGCATTGGCCACATCGCTGGCTTCGGCGCGGGTTGGTTTGGGATTGCGTTCCATGGAGGCCAGCATCTCGGTGGCGGTTATCACCGGCTTTCCATTCATTACTGTGGTACGGATGATTTTTTTCTGGAATCCGGGTACTTCTGCGAGCGGCAACTCAACACCGAGATCACCACGTGCCACCATTACACCATCTGCTGCTTTTACGATGTCCTCAAGGTGCTTGATACCTGCTTTGTTTTCGATTTTTGCAATGATCGGTGTGCGACGATCAGTTTCCAGAAAAATATCCCGAATACGATGGATATCCTCCGCACTTTGTACAAAAGATGCAGCCAGGTAGTCTACATCATTGTCAGCTGCAAAATTAATTTCCCGTACAATATCATCCCTGAATTCGGGACTTACTGCACTGACAGCCAATTCAGTGTCTGGTAGATTGACGCTTTTGTTTTCCTTTAAAACGCCGCCATGGATGATCTGGCAGATAATTTCGTTATCCACGATGGATGTTACTTCAAGCTCGATCGCTCCATCGTCTATCAGAATTGGAATGCCGGATTTTACCTCTCTTGGCAGGTTTCTATAGGTTACGGAGACGCCCTTATCGGTACCGATACGTCCATCGGTGTACAAGATAAATTTTGCACCGCGCACAAGTTCTGCCGAGTTGTTTTCAAGCTTCCCGGTTCGAATTTCGATTCCTCGAGTGTCGACCATTATGGCCAGATGTACTCCCATCTCACTGGCAGTATCTCGAATCCGATCCAGTCTGGCCTGATGTTCTTCGATAGAGCCATGGGACAGATTCAGACGGGCGACATTCATGCCCGCAGCAATCATTTTCTTCAGAATATCGGGAGAGTCACAGGCCGGGCCGATGGTTGCAACGATTTTGGTTTTACGCAGGCTGTTCAGATTATTCATTGAGTATTGTTTTAAGACGTCATCTTGTCAAAAGGTAACGAATGGCTTGATAGATAATTAAATTATAAACTAATCGCGGCCACAAATTAACGTCTAAACATGTTGTATATATGTTTGAAACAATTGATTGTGCAAGCGTGTTCAGTATTTGTAGCTTTTTCTGTAGACGGCGGATTAGAATCAGTCTCAATAGCATCCTTTAAGCTCAAAAAGAATCAACAGTCTCAGGGTGTGTTGTCGCCGCTCATTCCTCTTTTGGCAGAGCTGAGAATGGCTGTGGAATTGTGGTTCACGGGCTGATTCAAAGTGGGCTGATTCAAAGGGTCTGGCAGTTCCTTAGCTAAAAAAATCATTGATTTTGGGCCGTTGCCTTAGGCCGTCATCATAACCAAGATTTATAAGTTCACGGGCGAAAACACCTTCAAACAACAAAAAACTTGGCAATCGCCATTCATGGCCCCAACCACCAACAGTACGCAGAAACAGGCGAATTCCACGCGGTAGTTTAACAGCATACCGTGCTGCGATAACGCGCAAGTCTTGGGATGGGCGGATAACCATCACTTTGGTTTTTCTGAGACCGGTTTTCTTGCGTTGCCACCAATTCATATGACCGAGCATATGATTGATTTGCTGCATGCGCTCTATGTCAGTGTTCAGGTTTTCGGCAAACAGGGAATCAAGTGTAAAGCCGGCGATTTCGGCAACACCGGGCTGGTAGTCACCTTCGTCTCCAAGGGGGAGTGTCTCATTGCGTACGCCAATTACCAGGATTCTGTCAGCCCCCATTTTGATGGCTGGCCGCAATGGTTCGGTCATACGTAATGATCCATCAACGAAATATTCGTTACCGATACGTTGCGGTGGAAACAAAAGCGGTAGCGCGGCGGACGCCAGCAAATGAGGTACTCCGATTCTGGTACGAACACTATCACGTCGATGATCGTGCCAATAGAGTGATTCAATACTTGATTCAAAAAAAGTCGTGGCTTCTCCAGTTGAATAGTTTGAGGCGGTAACCGCCAGTCCTTTGAGATGACCTTTCTTCAACTGTGCTTCAACCAGCCGGTCATTTCCTAGCTCGCGCTGTAACAGTTCAGCCAGGGGAGCAACATTGAGAAACGAGGGGGGTTTGTTACTTTTTGTCATGAAGCCGCGCATCAAATTGTAGTCCAGTGTGAATACATTGTGTGTATACAATCCGGTCCAGATGCGTTCCAAACGTAATACCGCGTCAAAAAAATTGTCTGCATCCTGGGCAAGAGCCGTTGCATTTAATGCGCCAGCACTGACCCCAGATATCGACTCGAATGGCAAGCATCTGCTGCCAAATAGTTCGGCTATGGCTTTTAATACACCGACCTGGTACGCAGCAAGGGCGCCTCCTCCGGGCAAAATGAGGCTGGCTGGGCCTTTAATCTGCACGCATATTCTCCTTCAATCCGGATTTTTCATTTGTTCCCGGAAAAACATTGTCGTCTTTCCTATACTGGTGTCCAGTCTGAAAACAGGCCACTGTCCGTAAATCAGTTTGTCCCAGTGTTGTACAATGAAATTTTTCAGGTTCTGGGATACTTGTCATGTTCAGTTCAAGGGGTATTGGTTTTAGAATCATGATTGGGCATGCCCAATGATTCCTCGAATTCCAACTGCGCCTCATCAATGGCATCAAGGATCTGTTTTTTAAATTCATCGCGTGAATAGTGTTCTTCCAGTTTAAGCAGCAGATGCTCGACACCGAGGCCGACTGATATGCCGCCTATGATTCCGCCAAGTGCTGCACCGATTGCAGTGCCAATACCGGGAAAAACAGAGCCGATAGCGGCGCCGCTGGCAGCGCCGGCAGCTGCTCCCCCGAGCACGCTGGCCGCTTTGCCGGCGGCAACCTTAACCAATGCCTTGGCACCCAGGCTGATTGCGCCTTTGGCAATGACTTTTCCTGTGACCTTGCCGGCAATCGCGCCGGTGATCGCACCAGCCGCACCGATACCGCCCGAAATCAGCAACCGGTTCTCCAAATTGATGATAACGCTGTTGCTGGGTGGTTCCTTGATGGCATCCAGTGGGGAATATTGAATGACTTCAGGTTGCTGAGTTACCGGTTCAATCTGGTTTTCGGCGAGTATTACGCTGATTTTATCAAGATATTCGGCACGCAGCTGTTCATTCTTGCGCAATGCGTCTTCTATGGACTGTTGTACCGGGCCAAATGCATTGCCTTGCATCAGGTATGCCTCGAGTTTTTCTGTCATCCAGAGCTCCAGTTTGCCAGTTGCCAGTGCTACGATTCGTTCATATTCTCCAGGCAGACTGTAATACCAGTCCAGATAGTCATCCACATTTTGTGCCATAAGCATAAAACTCTGATCTGATGTTTTTTTAAGTTGAAGAACTGATGCCTCAAGCTCATTAACAATCTCGAAGTAGGCCTGTCGTGTTTGAGCGATGGTGCCCGGTTTGTAATAATCGTCACCAATTTTCTCCAATGATTCGATTTTTGTTGTAACGGTACGTTGCGTATCATGCAGGCGCTCTACAACCTCGGGTGTTGAACGCAGCCAAGCATCGATATACACAGTTGACGGTACGTAAATAAACAGCATGAAAAAAGTTAGCAGTGCAGAGGAAACGGCCAGTGAACGTGGCGGAATACGCGAAGGCGCATCCACGTCCTGCAATGGTGTTAGCACACGGCGATATTCGGATAGCGGCACCATAAAACTGGAGATGGCAAGTGCTATATTGTAGAAAAGAACGGCGCTGCAAAGAAAAACCGCAAGCAGAAAAATAATATCGCTGAATGAATGCAGGTTCCCTAGTGCATATGCTTTCAGCCCCTCGATAAATCCAAGCAGGCGAGTGACTTCCAGTATCAAGATGCTCTGGCTTGTGCCCGTGATACCCTGACTGTTCGCTTCAATTGCTGCGGATAACGAAGCATAGGACGGATATCTGCTTGCCAATTTGATATAAAGTACATAAAAAGCGGCCATTGCCAGTGCTGTTGCCCAGCGCGTCCAAATCAGTGATTTGTGTAATGCGATATAAGGTCTGAATTCCCGTGCTGCCAGCGGTGCGAAAACCGCGTGAAAACATGAAAACACCGGGACGGTCAGAAGAAAGACGATCCACTCGATTTTTTTTGTAACGCCCAGATAAAACACCAGCAAAAAAGTGAATGTGACAGACCAGAGCGCCCAACCGATATATGGCATGAACCGTTTGTTCAAAAACCAGTATAAAATGCCGGGACTGCGAAACTGATTAGCGCGATGAATTCGTTGAATAGTTACTGAATAAGTTGCTGCCATATACAATGGCAGGCCGAACAAAAGGGTCACCAGTAAAACAAACCAGAGCTGCTGGTCGGGGATCATTCCGCCAGCATGATGGGCAGATACCAGCCAGCCCAGCGATAGCACCCAAAAAATAATTATCCTGTTGATTGAAACCATGAATTCAATGCTCTTATTCCTTTTATTTGACCGGAATTGGCTGCTAATCCCCGGTACAATTGTTCTTATAGCGGCCAGACCCAAATAAGCATGGGAATACTGACGCTGACAACCAGGATTTCCAAAGGCAGTCCAAGCCGCCAGTAATCGCCAAAACGGAAACCGCCCGGACCGAGTATCAATGTATTATTTTGATGGCCGATCGGTGTCAGAAAAGCGCATGAGGCGCCTACTGCAACAGCCATCAGAAAGGCATCGTGGTTGACGCCAAGCTGATTGGCGGTGCCTAACGCAATCGGGCACATGACCGCTGCTGTAGCCGCATTGTTCATGACATCCGATAATGTCATGGTAACGATCAGTATCAATCCCAGTGCAATAATGGCATGTCCTTGTGCCAGGCTTTCTAGTAACCCGCGCGCAATCAAATCAGCTACGCCGGTGCTTTGCATTGCACTTGCTACCGGTATAAGTGCAGCCAGTAAAACAATGACGGACCAGTCGATCACCTGATATGCATTTCGAAGCGGTACGATCTGAAGCCCGGTTACAGCTAGTACACCGCACAAAAATGCAATGGCTGGCGGCAAGATTCCGGATACAATAATACCGATTGCCGACAGCAAAATCAGGCCGCTCAACAAAGCCTTACGTTTGTCCGGAAAGCGCAGCGTTCTCTCAGCAAGTGGCACGCAACCCGTGTTTTCCGCAAATTCGGCAAGCGCATCAGGTGGACCCTGTAACAGCAGTACGTCACCGGCCCTGAATTGGATAGTACGCAAGCGCGCCATAGTACGACTGCCGGTTCGCGATAATGCGAGCAAATTAACTCCATAATGCGTTCGCAGTGCTATCATGCTGGGCGATCGATTTACCAGAAACGAAGCTGGCAATACGACATACTCCGCTAAAATGAGTTCGCTGGATACGGGTTTTTTATCTTTTTCGTTATCTGGCTGTTCGTTATGCGCCGATGCTTTTTTTTCGTTTTCTTGGTGCTCAGAACTATCCTCGTCGCTTGCCTGTTCTTCAGTTTTTGCTTCTTCCAGTACTAAACCTAAACTGGATAAGGCATTGGCAAGAGGTTCCGCTTCCGCTTCGATAATCAGAATATCATTTGCGTAGATTTTTCGACTCAGACTTGCCGGTGTTACGCGAACATCGTTTCGCACTAAGCCGACAACCTGCGCATCCGCTGCGCTCAGGGCGGCTTCGACTTCGTGCAAACGCATGCCGACGGCTTTGCTGTCTTCAGGGACCCGGGCTTCTGTCAGGTAGGCGCTGAGATCGAAACCCTCGGAACCCGCCTGCTTGCGTTCAGGAACGAGTCGCCAGCCAAAGAGCGTGATGAACAATACGCCCACTATCGCAACACTTATCCCCACAGGTGTAAAGTCAAACATGGAGAAATATCCCAGTTCTGTTGTTTCTGCGCGTATGCCCGAAACAATCAGATTGGGCGGTGTGCCGATCATTGTGGTCATTCCACCCAGAATTGAACCGAAAGCAACCGGCATCAGTATTCGTCCGGGTGGCATATTCAGTCTGGCCGCCATTTGCAATGCAACCGGGATTAAAATTGCCAGCGCTCCCACGTTGTTCATAAAACCAGAAAGCACAGCAGCCAGACAGGTCAGTGCGACCATTGACAATGTCGGGCCGGATTTTACTGGTAACAGCCATCTTGTCAGCCAGTCAACGGCTCCCGAGCTTTGCAGGCCAGCGCTAAGAATTAATATACACGCGACTGTAATAACAGCGGGATGGCTGAAACCCAGGAAAGCATCAGTGTAACTGACGAGACCGGTTATCGTACAGGCCAGCAATGCCCCAACGGCAACCATATCGTGACGCCAGCGTCCCCATAAAAACAATGCGGCAGTTATCAGCAGTATACCCGCAATCTGTAACTGTTCGACCGTCAATTGGATGCTATCCATTTATATTCGATGCTACCATCCGTCCTGATAAAGCATTAAAAGCGAGGATGCGTTATCAACAAGCGTGGTAATACTGTGACGGTTAAATCTGAGTTCATTCAGTTTCCGCAATTCCGGCGGCAGGATTTCTTTCAGATCAAAATCAAATTGTATCAGCGAGGAAACATGCGCTGCGTTCCGATAGAATTTGCCGGTTTCATCGGTGTTGGAAACCGGATCGTGTATGTCGGCGAGTACATGGATAATGTCATTGAGTGTCTCCTGTGGTAGTGCGGGTGGATAATCGTCGAAAAAATCATCTGGAACCGGTGCGGAGTTAAAAGCGAATGTTTCCAGTCCGAATGCTGAACCCACCGCCTGCGCCAGCCCGCCACCTAGGGAATGTCCGGTTACAATGATCTGTCTGCCTTGCGCACGCTCGACGACATTTCGGGCATAGTCCATGGCATCTTCGAACTGTGTGTCGACAAGTCCAAATGTGAGCAAGGTATCAGCTGCCGTATCGAGTGCAAGTTCTGCAAGCTCGCTGAGAGAGCATGGAAAATCACAGGTTTCTGTTCCACGGAAAGCAAGCACTACTTCATCGGTGTTCGGATCATAGTAAACGCCTGCCTGCATTCCGGAGTTGTTATCTTTTGTCTCGATCAGTATCCACCGATCGATGACTGTGTTGTCAAAATCATAGACAGCGTCTGCCAGATTTGCATAAGGCAGCGAACGGCCCAGCAGATCGACAGCATGTTTCTCTTCCCTGTCGAGCATTCCATAAGGCTTCCAGGTAACATTGGGAATAAAATCAGGGTTGATGTACACCGATACGGATACAAGCTCGAATATTGAAAAATCGGTTTTGTCGGCCAAGGCCAGATTGACCACATAACGTTCTGTGCCGTAGGTGCCGGGCACGTCGACTTTGGGCAAACTAAGCAAACCGTTTATTGTTGAAAAAGACGGACTGTTTAGATCAGCGCTTTTATCCAGACCTGTACTCAATAATCTGAACTGATTGGGGTTATTTGTATCTGACCATGCCAGAGACGCGTTGTAAAACGCCATTTCAGGCTGCTCTTCAATAATGATTTTCTGCAGGCAAAGCAAGCCATTATCTATAATAAAAGTAGCAGGGGCGGTGT
Source organism: Nitrosomonas marina (assembly GCF_900111605.1). Taxonomy (GTDB): domain Bacteria; phylum Pseudomonadota; class Gammaproteobacteria; order Burkholderiales; family Nitrosomonadaceae; genus Nitrosomonas; species Nitrosomonas marina_A. The sequence continues at coordinate 15,017 of NZ_FOIA01000004.1, forward strand.
GTTCAGAACAGTCAACAGTTGAGGCTCTTGCCGGTGCGATGTTGAGCAGAACGCAACTAGCGACTATCAGTATCAGTAGGTTAGCAAAACAAGTATTCCTGAGCATTATTCTTTCTTTTTACAGTTTTATATATTCGATAAAGATCCGGGAAAATTATAACTCTGAATGCCTCATATGTGATATGTATCTATAATAATCAGTTGCTAACTCGATAGATACATTTTGAGATCACTCATTCTTATGTGCAGCGTTAGCTACACAGCTATTGGATGGAATTTATTTTTAAGAGCAAATGTTGTATCAAACAGCCGTTTTTATGCCTGTGTTTGAACTTGATCGCTTTCTGATTAACTGAAAGAATACCGCAATCAATGTTCGAGAGTTATGCCGTGAATGAATGACAAGGTCGTCAAGAAACAGGATTTGCCAATTGAGTTGGGCGGGCTCAGTAACGAGGATACGCAAAGAATATTGGCGGCAGCAAAGCGCCGTACCTTTATCAGCGGTGAAAAACTGATACGTCAGGGTGATATAGGTACTAGCATGTTTATTATTTTATTCGGGCGGGTACGTTTAAGCATGCTCCAAGAGGACGGTAGTGAACGGGTTGTCAATATGCTGCAACAGGGTGATCATTTTGGCGAACTGTCATTGCTGATCGGTGGTCGTCGTGCCGCAACAGCGACGGCCGTTTTGGATACAACAGTGCTGGAGATTTCAAAGCGTGACTTTTATCAGCTGGCCAAAACTTTGCCCGAGTTTTCAATCAAGCTTAGCCGTACTATTGGTAAATGGTTGCTGGGTGCTCAGTCTCGAAAAATCGTGCGCCATAAGCAGGGAATAATCGGACTGATTCGTACCACCGAATTGACATCATTGATTGCGCCTTCCGTTGTGCATTTTTTTTCCCAGAAAAATAAAGCGATAGAAGTTTTTACTGACCGCTTATCATTTTGGGAGTTAACTGCACATAAAAATTCTTTTCCAATCCATACATTAAATCCATCAACTGACAGAACAAAATTTTTACTGGAATTGATATCCGCCACGAAACGCTGTGACCATGTGTTTATCGATTTGCATGGGGGGCGGATAACTGCGGAACTGCTATTGCAATGTGAACGAATCTGGTGGTTGATTGAGCAGAATCGACCAACTAAACAGGCGTTTATTGAACTGGCCGAAGCGATGCTTCAACAGCATTTGGAACTTAAAAGGCGCATCCAGACTGTCTGGATACAATCAAAATCCTATAACCTGGCGGATAATTCCACCTACGTAATGCCGACAGATCTTGAAGCGGTACGATGTATCTATAGCGCGTATAACAATGAAATGCGGCCTGCAGACCTAACGCGTCTCTATCATATTGCCAGAGACGTTCACATGGGGCTGGCACTGGGCGGCGGTGGCGCACATGGTCTAGCGCATATTGGTGTTATTGCGGCGTTTGAAGAGCATGGGTTGTATTTTGACCGTGTCGCAGGCACCAGCGCAGGCGCGATTATTGCCGTGGGACTTGGAGCAGGATTTAATCCAAAACATTTGCTAAACCTGTTTAACAATGAAATGCAACCGCCCAGATTCATGCGCTTCATACCTAAAATGAGCCAGTTTTATCTGTGGACGTTATTCAGGTTTGGTTTGATAGAGCACAGGTTAAGAAAATATTTGAAAGACCTTATGCTCGAGCAATTGTTGTTGCCGGTACACACGATTTCAGCTGATCTGATCAGCGGCCAAGCAGTTATCCGTTCAAACGGGGGAGCGGTTAATAGTATATTGGAGAGTATTAATTATCCGGTTTTTGGCAAGCCGATCTGGCGGGACGGGCTTGCTCTTGTGGATGGAGGCGTATTGATCAACGTACCAAGTTCCGTTCTCAGAAAACAGTGTGCGGACTATATTGTCGCCGTTGATGTTGGAACTAAATTGCACCCTACATTTGGCAAAAATAATGCGCATACTCTTGAAAGTGAAATGCAGCATGTTGGATATTTCTCTACACTCAACCGCGTTCTTGAGGTCAGCTCACATGAATTGGCCAAATTGCATATGTCAGAAAGCGATTTTCTGTTGACTCCGGATACTTCAGCCTTTCCGTTTGCCGACTTTACGCGTGGTGAGCAGCTTTTCGAATCGGGATATACAGCGGCAGAGAAGGTTATGCCGGAATTGAAGCAGCGCTATGAACGCTTTGTGGAGATGGAATAATGTTTGTCTTATTGCCGGTTCAGATCAAGCGGGTTAACGTTCTTGCCTGAAATTGTTTGAAATTACCCAGGCTGTAAAAAGAAATGGTCATACCAGAACAATTATAAGGCAAGGGAATCAACCTGAGTTCAATCGGTCTCAATGAAATTGCTTGGAGATACGAAGATGCCCTTACAGTTATCGAACATATTGATAGAGTACTAGGTGGAGATGTACTGGCTAAAGAGCGTGCTAATACCGTCACATTTACGACAATTGGTACTTAATTAAAGATCGGGTAACCTGTAAAGACAGCATTGCTAAAACTAAAGGATTTATCAGAAACTATTCTGATGGAGAGTATTTATCTGTTTTTGTTGCAGAATAAACAGTCAACAAGTTATTCATGTTGGATGTCTGAAAGCGCTTCGCATTTTACAGGCACCACAATATTCCGCCGACAGGTGACTACAGGATACTGTGAATGAGCGATAGTTGTTGCGATGGACACCTAGATGCCGCCGAGCTTGAATATCGGCAGCGACGCGTATTGATCATTGTGCTTTTAATTAATGTCGTTTCTTTCGTTGTGATGGCCGCAGGTTCGATTTTGAGTGGTTCATCATCCTTGCTCTCCGGCATGCTTGATAATCTTGGTGACGCACTGACCTACGGACTGAGTCTCGCAGTTGTCGGAGCAAGTCATTTGGCAAAAGCAAGAGTAGCCCTTTTCAAGGGAGTGCTCATCGCAGCAGCTGCATTAATCGTCGCTACTCAAATTTATCGGCATTTCCTGCATCTTGAGGTTCCAATGGTTGAGGCTATGGGTATCGCAGCCTTAGTCAATCTTTTCGCAAATCTCATCTGTTTGTGGCTTCTGACCCCTTTTCGCCATAGTGATATCAACATGTCTTCGGTGTGGGAGTGTTCCCGAAACGACACTTTTGACGGTGTCGCGGTGTTAATCGCGTCATTCAGTGTATGGATATTTGGTTCGGCCTGGCCAGACATTCTGGTGGCCATCATACTGCTCCTGTTGTTTACCAAATCCGCCCTTCGAGTTCTTCGCGGTGCGTGGAACGAACTGAAGAAATCTTCTTAACGGCCATGTAGCCAGGTTGCTACTTGCATTTAATTTTAAGCAAGCAGCGAAAGTACTGAAAACTGTTTAATGCTTGCAGGTGGGGTGACATAGCGCATAGTTACGTAGGTGTCCAGCGGCGATCAATGAAGCGCCAATAAGTGTTGTGGCACGTTCTACGTGCTTGCCCAACGCTTCTTGTCCCATAATTGCAGTGAATATTAAAACAATTAATCCGGTCAGACCTAATAGAGCGACGCTCCAGCTCTTGTGTCGTTTGCAGCTAGATGAAAGAGAGATGAGGCTAAGCGGGATAACTAACCCTAACAAGAATTCATGAAAAAATTCTTGTCCGAATACAGAAACAGCCAATCCCGGAAATAAACTCAGCAAGAAAGGAAGGCTGAGACAATGAAAGGCGCAGATTGCTGAAGTACATATAGCGCATTTATCCAAAAGGGAAGTATATTTTGAGAAATTAATCATCAAAGTTCATCAAGCTTGGTTATGATACGTTATAACATAACAAAGTTTAAATCAGTATGTCTATGGATTTCTTTCTGTTGTCAGTCTAAAAACCGTATATGAATAATTCTTGTTAGGCTGGCAAGCACGTTCAGACAAACAGGCTAAAGCGCGTAGTGCTTCCATTGGCTGCTGACGCGGGGCATTAGATTTTGATAAGCGGGGGTGGGGAGGTACGAAAAAGTCCGGCTATTACCAATAGAGAACCTTGAACGTGCATTGGTTGCCCACAATACCGAGAATTGGCTTCGCCTGGTGATGATCTGAAAGACTTTGAGGTAGTGTTGTGTTGGTCAAATAGCTATTGCTTATAGATTCGGAGCTTCCTTGAAGACTTTAATTCTGATCGGGTTAGAGTGATTGCGCAGTTCACGATTGGCTTTTTTATTAACCGCGTCAAAAAGGTAGCTGGTTTCAGCTATGTCTTATCCTGCTTCAGAATCTGAAAAAGAATACTGAGGTTACGAATGCGCAAACAGATAAGTGCGTGGCGTTTATGTGGATTAATTACGCTAATGCGTGAAGAACTGGCGCGACATTATTTGGTCAATGAGGTATTCACATGCGTGGATGCGACAATTTGTCACATTTTCAATGAAAGTGGTTGACATTACAATTCTTTCTCACTACAGATATAAATATAATTTGAAGAAGTTTTTTTATTGATTAGTTTCCAATTTATTGGGACAAGTCTTCACTGCTTCAATAAAAACCCACTGTTATTTAAAGGAAATACATTATTCAAATGAATAAAAATAAAAATATTTTTTTACATAATACAAATTATGTATTGATCTTGCTAATTCTTTCAATGGGAATCAACCTTAATGCTTACGGGCACGGCGATGAGGATCATGGGCACGGTAATGAGGATCATTCTGGATCTACAACGGTAGTGCCTGGTCTTCCGGAATGTCAGATTCTTACTGCAGCACGATTATTTGACGGTATCAATTTTCCCCAAGATAACAAGGCTGTTCTTATCGAAGGAAATAAGATCAAGCAAGTCGGTACCTTGGCAGAGCTAAGTAGTCAGTGCGCAAATCAATTGGATTTAGGAGATTCAACCATATTGCCGGGTTTTATCGAACGTCACGGCCACATTACATTTCAGAATGTCAATAAAAGTGTTGTGTTGAAAAACGGTATCACGACGGCACAGGATGTCGGCGGTCCTTTGAAAGCGATGGAGGGCGGTCAAGGCACATTGCGATTATTAAGCGCGGGGCCTATTATTCAAGCTGTTGACGGTTATCCACTTAATATTTTCGGTGGTGATGGCGGCTTTGACAAAATTGGAATTACCGTTTCATCAGTAACCGAAGCCGAAGCGGTCGTGCAGGAATTGGTAAGTGGGGGAGCATCAGCCATTGTCATTTCTCTGGAACCCGGTGGCGAACCAGGAAGACACTGGATGACTCATGGTAATCCGATTCCGGCTACACCTTGGCCAATGCTTTCTGCGGAGATTACGCAAGCCATCGTGACCAAAGCACATGCGCTTGGAAAACGTGTAATGGCATTTGTAGGCGAGGAATCTGGCTTAATTCGTGCTCTGGATGCCAATGTTGATGAGCTGGTTCATATGCCGTGTGCTGAGATCAGTGATGATTCGCTGCAACGAATTACGGACGACGGTGTTACGGTTGTTACTACGCTCGACACCCATTCAACTTGCGAGCATATGTTCGGCAATGCGGTCGAGCTTGGTATGAAAGGCGCCAAGGTAATTTACGGTTCCGAAATTGCGCATGATGATGTTCCTTGGGGAATTAATGGACAGGAGTTGCACACCATGTTACACGCGCTGAGCGGAGAAGAGGTTGATTTCGCAGATGTTGTCAATGTTATTAAAGCTGCAACGTCAAAAGCTGCGGAAGATCTTGGCCTTCCTGGCTTGGGTACATTGACTCCGGATGCCCCGGCAGACATAATCGCCGTAAGGGGTAATCCATTTGAGAAATTCAAAATCCTGGAATACCCAGATTTGGTTTTGTCCGGCGGACGTGCAGTTGTCAATAATTATATCAATCAACTATCCGAGGAAAAGATCGACTGTTTCTTTAATTGGGCGGAAGGGAAATATTTCGGAGTTTTGTCGCCTGCTGGCGCGACTACGCAAATTTCCGGCGTTTACAGTTATCGCTATTATCCGGGTACTAAAGCTTATTTGGGTGTATCCTCGGCCGACCATCATCTTTATTACATGAATGCAGGTGAAGGCCAATTGCACGACCAGGGCTTGTTGGTTAATTGGCTGCCGGTATCTGAATGCAATATATAATTATTCAATCCAGAAAATTCACACAAGCATTCGATATTATTTGTAAATAATCAGAACTGAAAAAGTTTTTGCTGAAAATTTTCAGCAAAAACTTTTTCAGATTTGACTCAGTAACCCACGTGCCTGAAACAGAATTTCAATTGTAGGAAATACATACCGAAGTGTTGCTTTAGTCCATGAATGGAATCTGTCCATTGAAAAACGGGTAACAGTCTTTTAAAGTATGAAGTATTAAAAATATTTCATACTGATTACGCGTCATGATTTTCATTGAATCTCCTGTTCCGATGAAATCGGGAGTACTCAATATCCTTGGAGAAGTACTGGTTGAAGTTTTTGAGAAATACGATGCGAAGCTTCAGCCAATTGTATACACAGCACAAACACATTGTGAACGACTGAGCCTCAGTCAAAAACGAGGTGTAGGATTTGCAAAGTGTAAAGAGATGTCTGCACCCGATACGTAAGTATGCAAATTCTGCTTTTGATACCAGCAGATTCGGGAAAGGTTTCTTTGCAATTCTGCTGGTCTCGATGGCGGTCGTTGTATTCAATACGAGTATTGCAGCAGGTATTCCAACACTGAGTGAAATCGAGGTGCGCGCGAACACCAGAGAACTAATTGGTGTAGCCGATTCTGCGAATGAGGGTACGGTGCTCAAAGAACAACTCGACCAGCGCGTGGTATACCGTCCGGGTGAGCTGCTGGAGACAGTGCCTGGCCTGATTGTTACACAGCATAGCGGCGAAGGTAAGGCTAATCAGTATTTTTTGCGCGGATTCAATCTTGACCATGGTACCGATTTACGGGTTATCGTGGACGGAATGCTGGTCAATCAGCGTTCACATGGACATGGGCAGGGGTGGGCAGATACAAATTTCGTCATACCGGAATTGGTCAGCGCTGTTCAGTATCAGAAAGGACCTTATTACGCAAATCAAGGAGATTTTTCATCGGCGGGTGTTGTTAACATGCGGTACTTAGATACGCTTCCTGCTGGTATTGCCAGTTTCAGTGCTGGCGATCAGGGCTTCAATCGGGGTGTGGTTGCTAAATCACAGGCGATGGGTGGTGGCAATGCGTTGTTTGCACTGGAACTGCTCAGAAAAAACGGTCCGTGGACTAATAAGGAGAGATATAAAAAATTCAATAGTGTTTTGCGTTACAGCCAGAATACGGGCAATACCCGATTCAATGTCACTGCAATGGGTTACGGTGGCCGGTGGAATGCAACTGATCAGATCCCTCAACGGGCTGTCGCTGATAATCTCATTTCGCGACTGGATACGATTGACCCGACCGATGGCGGCGAGGCGCATCGATTCAGCCTGTCAACTGCGGTTGAGCATCAAAGCCACTTCGGTATCACAAAGGTCAATTTGTATACATTGCATACCAATCTTGCGTTATTTTCAAATTTTACTTATTTTCTGGATGATCCGGTCAACGGTGATCAGTTTGTGCAAATTGACAAGCGTTTCCAGTCAGCGCTGGATTTGAGTCACGCATGGATTAATGAATTTGCCGGTCTTGCGTTGGAAAATTCCATCGGCTTTCAGTTTCAAAATGATGTCATTGATAACGGATTGCTGAAAACGAGAGAACGTAAAACGCTCTCGACTACCCGTAAGGATCACATTTTACAGAACAGCATCGCGGTTTATTACCAGAACAGCGTGCAGTGGCTGGAAAAATTTCGAACAGTAGCTGGTGTCCGCAGCGATTTTTACTGGTTTGACGTTAACAGTAATCTGAATGTGAATTCGGGTCAAGCATATGACAGTATGACCAACCCCAAACTAAGTGTAATTCTGGGCCCCTGGCTGCAGACGGAATACTATTTTAATTATGGCAGCAGTTTTCACAGCAATGATGCGCGTGGAACAACTACGACAATTGATCCCAAAACAGGCGAAGCCATCGATCGAGTGCATCCGCTAGTGCGCTCAACAGGGTTTGAAACAGGATTTAGAACAGCAATATTGTCAGGGATACAGGCGTCGCTTGCTTTTTTTCGTCTAGACATTGATTCAGAATTGCTGTTTGTTGGTGATGCAGGGACTACCGAGGCTTCCAGGCCTAGCAGGCGGGACGGACTTGAAGCTTCAATTTTTTATAAGCCATTGGAATGGCTGACGATTGACCTTGATTATGCGATAACCCGGGCGCGGTTTACAGATTTTGATCCCGCAGGCAACCATATTCCTCAGGCAATACGAGGTGTTGGTAAAGCCGCAATTGCATTGAATAATCTGGGCCCATTTTTTGGCGGACTGCAATTTCGTTACTTCGGAAAACGAGCACTGACCGAAGATAACAGCGTACGCACCGACCCAACCATCACTTTAAATGGTCAGCTTGGGTATAAAATCGGCAGAAGAGCGCAGCTTGTATTGCAGGCGTTTAATATATTGAATTCACATGATCATGCTATTGATTATTTTTATACATCGAGATTGCCTGGGGAGCCGGCGGAAGGCAAAAATGATACGCATTTTCACCCTATCGAAACCCGTGCATTACGGGCCAGTATAGTTGCTCACTTTTAACCGCCGGTTCTCACAGCTAAATTGTGAAACGGGTAGCGTCCTCTGATTTGTTAAAACACTGACAATCCTGTTGCCATTCGTCTGCAAAAAAAGTTGGAAATGGATGAAAATTTTATTGAATGGAAAATGTATGCTTAAATGTGCAATCTATTTTAATTATTAGCAGGAGAGATCAATGGCAAGAGCGAGTGCAAGACATATTCTGGTCAAAACTGAAGACGAATGCAATGAATTGAGGAGTGAAATTGTAAATGGTGCGCAATTCAGTGACTTGGCTGCAAAACATTCTTTGTGTCCGTCCGGTAAGCAGGGTGGAGAACTGGGTGAGTTTGGCCCCGGTCAGATGGTGAAGGAATTTGACACCGTGGTTTTCAGTGCGCCAGTAGGCGAGGTACAGGGACCGGTTAAAACCCAGTTTGGCTATCATCTCGTTGAAGTGACTGCACGAGAGGAGTAGCGTATTGAAAAAATCAAGCGATTTTGGAATGTCAGTCAATATGATCAGGGGAGCGGCAGGCTCCCTTTTTAGTATTCAGCCTGCTGTTGATTTTGCGCACCGGTTTGATGGATCTGTTATCTGCAGATAATAACCGGTGGTCGACGGTTAGAAAGCTGCTCGGCTTTGTTGCACCTTACAAACGACAGGTTTTATATGGGCTGTCAGCTTTACTGCTTACTGCGGCTATCACTCTGTCGATTGGGCAAGGAATTCGCCTGCTGATAGATCAGGGTTTTGCAACCCAGTCAAAAGACCTATTGGGTCAGTATGTATTGGTTTTTTTAGGTTTAGTATGTGCATTGGCCATAGGCACATTTACTCGTTATTATTGGGTTACCTGGCTCGGTGAGCGTGTGATTGCTGACATTCGATGCAAAGTATTTAATCATCTTATTCATCTGCACCCCGGTTTTTTTGAGAATAATCGTGGCCTTGAAATTCAATCCCGTTTGACCGCAGATATGACGCTGCTGCAATCGGTGATTGGTTCATCGATTTCGTTTGCATTGAGAAATTTCATTATGATGTTAGGTGGTATCGTCTGGTTGTTTATTACCAATGCGAAACTCACTGTGATCGTAATGATATGTGTCCCGTTAGTTGTCGTTCCCATTTTGATTTTTGGACGCAGAGTCCGTGGTTTGTCAAGAATAAGTCAGGATAGGGTGGCTGCGGTCGGCGCTTATGTCGGGGAAATTCTCGGTCAGATTAAAACGGTACAGGCCTATAATCATCAACCTATCGACCAGCGCAAATTTTTCGATTCTGTAGAGGAAGCTTTTAGAGTCGCGAAGCATCGGACTATACAGCGTGCGTTATTGGTGACAATGGTGATAGTGCTGGTTCTAGGCGCTGTTGGTGTCATGCTCTGGATCGGGGGTATCGATGTCATTGAAGGCCGTATCAGCGGTGGGGAACTGGCTGCATTTGTTTTCTATAGCGTGATTGTCGGATCGGCTGTAGCCTCGATATCGGAAGTAATTGGTGAACTGCAACGTGCGGCAGGTGCTGCGGAACGAACTATGGAATTGCTCCATGCACCGAACGAAATTACATCGCCACAAATAAAACAATTGCTTCCCAGGGTTTCCGGTCAGATCGAAATTGATCGAATATCCTTTGCTTATGCTTCGCGTCCGCAAACTCCGGTGATCGACAAGTTGTCACTGCGCATTCATGCAGGTGAAACTATGGCCCTGGTAGGCCCGTCAGGCGCTGGTAAATCGACGCTGTTTGATCTGCTGCTGCGTTTTTTTGACTGCCGGTCGGGATGTATCAGACTGGAGGGCATTGATATACGACAACTGGATCTGTTCGACCTGCGCCGATGTTACGCATTAGTATCACAGAACCCTGCATTGTTTTATGGCACTATTCTTGAGAATCTGCAATATGGAAAACCTGATGCCGATCAAATAAGTGTTGAGGCTGCGGCGAAAGCCGCATATGCACATGAATTCATAGAGGAACTGCCACATGGATACCGGACAAAAATTGGTGATCTTGGACTAGGGTTATCAGGCGGCCAAAAACAAAGATTGGCAATTGCACGTGCAATTCTAGCTGATGCCCCCATTCTGCTGCTTGATGAAGCAACCAGTGCGCTGGATGCGCAAAGTGAATTCTGGGTACAACAGGCATTGAAACGATTAATGATCAATCGCACTACACTGGTGATTGCGCATCGATTATCAACTGTGCAGTCGGCCGATCGCATTGCGGTACTCAACCATGGGCGATTGGAGGCACTGGGCACGCATGCTGAATTAATGACGACCAGTCATTTGTATGCACAACTGGCTACTTTGCAATTTCAATCTGAGTAACGCCGTAAATAGCTTGAAACGTTTGCCAAAATGTCGAAATGTGAATATGAAATTGGTAAAATACGCGACCAGGCAAAATAAAACTCATTAGTTGGGGCGAACAAGATTTTTACATTGACTGAGCTAGCAGATCAGTATAGAATCCCGCTTTTTTTAGGCGTAGAGAAGATTATAAGGTCTTGTTCCAGGATAGACAGGTATAGATGGCATCTTGGATAACAGTTAAACCACTTGTGATTGTTCTACGCTGGCAGTTGTTAATTACAATTGTGGCGACATGTGTATTGGCACTGCTGATGGATTTGCAGTATGCCGTATCGGCATTTCTCGGAGGAATGGTTAGTATTATCTCCTCAGCGGCATTTGCGATAATAGTCTCACGTCACAAAGGTTATTCAGCTGGCGGGACAATTAGGACAGCTTTAAGAGCAGAAGCCGTAAAGATTTTTTTAACAATTACCTTGCTGTGGATTGTGTTCAAAACGTATGACGGCGTCAAAGCATATGCATTCATTGGCATTTTTATATTAACGGTGATTGCACACAGCTTGGCATTGTTTGTATCAGATAGCAAAAATACAGACCGCATCAACTAAAATTTATTCTTACTATATAACAGGTTGCGAATGGCAGCAGATTCAGAACTAACCCCAACGAAATATATTGATCATCATTTGACGCATATGACGGTGCAAGTCAATGAAGGCGCATTCTGGACATTGCACATAGATACACTGGTGACATCAATACTTCTCGGTTTTCTCGGCATCGGGTTTGTGTGGCTTGTTGTGCGTAAAGCGACACCCGGTGTGCCGAGCAGGCGACAGGCATTTGTTGAATTGATGATCGAATTTATCGATAACGAAGTGAAAAATACATTCCATGGAAACAGGCATGTCTTTGTTGCGCCTACCGCGTTGACAATTTTTGTCTGGGTGCTCTTGATGAATACCATGGATATCATGCCAATCGATATCACGGCATGGGTTACGGAAAATGTTTTTGGCTTGCATTACTGGAAAATTGTACCTACTACGGATGTGAACACGACGTTTGCACTGGCGCTGTCCATTTGGTTTTTAATGATATTTTTCAGTGTAAAAGTTAAAGGGCTGGGCGGATGGATGCACGAGTTGTTTTGCACGCCTTTTGGGAAGAATCCATTGCTGTGGATTTTGAATCTGCTTTTTAATTTTATTGAATATGTATCCAAGCCATTGTCGCATTCGCTACGTTTGTTCGGGAATATCTATGCAGGGGAGATCATTTTCTTGCTGTTAGGCATGTGGGCTGCGACTGGAGTGGCGGGTGCGTTCTTTGGTGCAATACTCGGTGCGGGTTGGGCTATTTTTCATATTTTGATTGTGACGCTACAGGCATTTATATTCATGATGCTTGCTGTGGTTTATATTTCGATGGCGCATGAGTCGCACTAACTAACTAATTAATTAAAAGTTTTTTATTGGAAATCTTTAATCATAAACTAAAGGAAAAGGCATGGAGAATATAGAGTATTTGGCATTGATTCAAGCATACACCGGGATCGGTATTGGTCTGATGATTGGATTGGGTGCTGCAGGTGCTTGTATTGGTGTGGGTGTGATGTGTAGCCGTTTTCTGGAGGGTGCTGCGCGCCAGCCAGAAATGATTCCGACTTTGCAAGGTAAAGTGTTTCTGCTGCTCGGCTTGACTGATGCGTCATTTATTATTGCAGTAGGTTTGGCAATGTTGTTTGCATTTGGTAATCCATTGTTGGCAGTTATACAATAATTCAATTTTGTTTAAAACCAATATGGGTTGGTCATGAATATTAACTTTACATTAATTTCTCAGGCGCTTGCATTTTCAACATTCATATGGTTTACAGTTAAGTTTGTCTGGCCGCCATTGTTAAAGGCAATTGAAGAGCGCCAGAAAACGATTGCAGACGGTCTGGCGGCAGGAGAGCGCGGGAAGCATGAGCTGGAACTGGCAAGTCAACGATCTTCAGAAATTTTGAAAGAGGCTAAACAGCAGGCGGCAGAGATTATTCAGCAGGCTGAGAAACGCGCTTCAGAGATTGTTGAGGAATCTAAAAAAACAGCTAAAGAAGAAGGTGGTCGTATTATTTCAGGCGCGAAAGCAGAAATAGACCACGAGATCTTCAGTGCAAAAGAAGCGTTGCGCCAACATGCTGCAGAACTGGCAATTGCAGGCGCATCAAAAATTCTTCGCAGGGAAGTCGATGCAAAAGCACATGCAGATTTGCTTGCAACAATTGAGGAAGATTTAAAATAATGGCAGAAGCAGTAACGGTTGCCCGGCCCTATGCTGAAGCGGTCTACAAGCTGGCAGTAGCTAAAAATAAGCTTTCTGATTGGTCGAATATGCTCAGGGATGCGGCGGACATATCTCAGCAGGAGCAGATTAAAGGGCTTATAGGAAATCCGGTCGTGTCGGCAAAACAGCTCGGAGAATTGCTGCTTGAAATTGGCAAGTCCAGGTTTAATCAGGAAGGCCGTAATTTTCTGTTAATGCTGGCAGAAAATAATAGAATCGGTATTCTGCCACAAATAAGTCAACTTTATGAGCATCTAAAATCACAGCATGAAGGTATGCTCGAAGCAACCATTATTTCGGCGTTTGAAATGGACAGCGGACAATTAAAGAAATTAGTGGCGTCACTGGAGCGGAAATTCGACAGGAAAATAGACGCAAAAGTTCAGGTGAATCCGGAGTTAGTCGGTGGCGTGATTGTAGAAGTTGGCGATGAAATATTCGATGCTTCCATTCGCGGTAAACTACAAGCAATGGCTAGTGCCCTTAAAAGCTAGGAGTTAAAAAGAAATGCAGTTAAATCCATCCGAAATCAGTGAGCTGATTAGAAATAGGATAGAAGGACTTGCTGATACAGCAGAAGTACGTACGCAAGGTACCATTGTCTCGGTAACAGATGGTATTGTTCGAATACATGGTTTATCGGATGTCATGCAAGGTGAGATGCTGGAGTTTCCAGGCAATACCTATGGGCTTGCACTTAATCTGGAAAGGGATTCAGTAGGTGCTGTGATCATGGGTGCATATGAGCATATTTCTGAAGGAGACACAGTTAAGTGCACTGGAAGAATCCTGGAGGTTCCTGTAGGAGAAGGATTGCTTGGGCGTGTAGTAAATGCCCTTGGACAGCCGATTGATGGAAAAGGTCCTATTACTTCTGAAAGATCGGAGCCTATTGAAAAAATTGCTCCAGGTGTAGTATGGCGCAAATCAGTGGATCAGCCTGTTCAAACTGGTTTGAAGTCAGTTGATTCTATGGTGCCTATTGGTCGAGGCCAGCGTGAGTTGATAATCGGGGATCGCCAAACGGGTAAAACCGCTGTAGCAATCGATGCGATTATTAACCAGAAAGGCCAGGATATGCTCTGTATTTATGTGGCTATCGGGCAAAAAGCATCATCAATTGCGAATGTGGTTCGCAAACTAGAAGAGCATGGCGCTATGGAATATACGATCGTGGTAGCAGCAACCGCATCGGAATCAGCAGCTATGCAGTTTATTGCACCCTATTCCGGCTGTACGATGGGAGAGTTTTTCCGTGATACCGGTCGTGATGCACTAATCGTTTATGATGATTTAACAAAACAGGCATGGGCATACCGCCAGATTTCACTACTGCTTAGGAGGCCGCCAGGTCGTGAAGCATATCCGGGTGATGTGTTTTACTTACATTCACGCCTGTTGGAAAGAGCGGCTAGGGTTAATGCAGATTATGTGGAAAAAGAGACAAATGGTGCAGTAAAAGGTAAAACAGGGTCGTTGACTGCATTGCCTATTATTGAAACACAAGCCGGCGACGTTACAGCGTTTGTACCAACAAATGTGATTTCAATTACTGACGGACAAATCTTCCTGGAAACAGACTTGTTTAATGCCGGTATACGTCCTGCTATCAACGCAGGCGTTTCTGTTTCGCGTGTTGGTGGTGCGGCACAAACGAAAGTCATTAAAAAGCTGGGTGGTGGTATACGTCTGGCGTTGGCTCAATACAGAGAGTTGGCGGCATTTGCACAGTTCGCATCCGATTTGGATGAGGCGACTCGAAAGCAGCTTGATCGCGGTAAAATGGCTACAGAGCTGATGAAGCAACCTCAATATGCTACATTGAGTGTCTCAGAAATGGCATTGACGTTGTTTGCAATCAACAACGGCTATTTTGATGATGTAGAAGTAAATCGCGCACTTGCATTCGAAGCAGCGCTGAAAAGCTATATTCGTGGCCAGCATGCATCAATTTTGGAAAAAATTGAAAGCACCAAAGAACTTGATGCGGATACTGAAAAGAAACTTGTGGCTGCAATAGAAGAATTCAAGAAAAACGGAACCTACTAAGCAATGTCAGGCAGCAGAGAAATACGCAATAAGATCAAAAGCGTAAAAAATACGCAGAAAATTACTCGCGCAATGGAAATGGTTGCTGCATCCAAGATGCGCAAGGCTCAGGACCGTATGAAAAAAGCCAGGCCGTATGGTGAAAAAATACGTAATGTTGCTGCGCATATGAGTCGTGCAAACACCGAATATCGGCATCCATTTTTGGTTGAGCGTGATACCGTCAAACGCGTTGGTATAATCGTGATAACTTCTGACAAGGGTTTGTGCGGTGGACTTAATACAAACGTGCTTCGCCGTGCCCTGAGCGAAATCAAATCATGGCAATCTGAAGGCGAAGAGGTTGAAGTCAGCTGTATAGGCAGCAAGGGCCTGGGATTCATGAACAGACTCAAAGCAAATGTCATATCACAGGTTGTCGGTTTAGGTGATAGACCGGATATGGAAAAGTTGATTGGAGCAGTTAAAGTTGTGCTGGATAGCTACAATGAAGACCGCTTTGATCGCGTCTATATCTTTTATAATCGTTTCATCAATACCATGAAGCAAGAGCCTGTTATGGAAAAATTGCTGCCGCTCAGTGATGAGAAGATGAAATCTGACCAAGACAGCGATAAAAATGCATCGTCTACCGGCTGGGATTATATTTATGAGCCAGAAGCGAAACCGGTTATAGATGATATTATGGTTCGCTATGTAGAAGCGCTCATCTATCAGGCAGTGACGGAAAATATGGCTTCTGAACAATCTGCGCGAATGGTGGCAATGAAGGCGGCATCAGATAATGCAGGTAACGTAATCGATGAATTAACACTTGTTTATAACAAGTCACGGCAGGCGGCTATTACCAAAGAGTTGTCGGAAATTGTGGGCGGCGCAGCAGCTGTTTAAATAAAAAGTATTTAGGATAAAACAATGAGTCAAGGAAAAATTGTTCAGTGTATTGGTGCGGTGGTAGACGTGGAATTCGATCGTGATTCCATTCCAAAAGTTTACGATGCATTGGTAATGGAAGGTTCTGATCTGACATTGGAAGTTCAACAGCAACTGGGTGATGGTGTGGTACGCACAATCGCGCTAGGCTCTTCCGATGGTTTGCGTCGCGGCATGACAGTTACGAATACCGAAGCTGAGATTACAGTTCCGGTTGGTACTAAAACACTTGGACGGATCATGGATGTACTGGGTCGTCCAATAGACGAAATGGGTGAGATTGGCTCTGAGCAGGTAATGTCAATTCATCGTCAGGCACCAGCCTTTGATGAATTATCGGCGTCGACTGAATTGCTCGAGACCGGTATTAAAGTTATTGATCTGATTTGCCCATTTGCTAAAGGTGGTAAAGTGGGTCTGTTCGGTGGTGCAGGCGTTGGTAAAACTGTCAACATGATGGAGCTGATTAGGAATATCGCTATTGAACATAGTGGTTATTCCGTTTTCGCGGGTGTCGGAGAGAGAACACGCGAGGGTAATGACTTTTATCATGAAATGAAGGACTCGAACGTACTGGATAAAGTAGCATTGGTTTATGGACAAATGAATGAACCACCAGGGAACAGGCTTCGCGTTGCTCTGACAGGCTTAACCATGGCTGAAGCATTTCGAGACGAAGGCCGGGATGTCCTGTTCTTTGTTGACAATATATATCGTTATACACTTGCCGGTACAGAGGTGTCAGCATTATTGGGGCGTATGCCTTCTGCTGTAGGTTATCAACCCACACTTGCGGAGGAAATGGGGCGTTTGCAGGAACGTATTACATCAACTAAAACAGGTTCAATTACATCCATTCAGGCCGTCTATGTGCCCGCCGATGACTTGACTGACCCGTCGCCTGCAACAACCTTTGGCCATTTGGATGCTACTGTAGTGTTATCAAGGGATATAGCATCACTTGGAATTTATCCGGCTGTAGATCCGTTGGATTCAACATCGAGACAGCTCGATCCCTTAGTTGTTGGAGAAGAGCACTATAATACCGCTCGCCAAGTACAACAAACATTACAGCGTTACAAAGAATTAAGAGATATTATTGCGATTCTGGGTATGGATGAGCTGTCAGCCGAAGACAAACTGGCTGTTGGCCGGGCACGTAAAATCCAGCGCTTTCTTTCCCAACCTTTTAATGTGGCAGAAGTATTTACCGGTGCACCAGGCAAATATGTACCTTTGAAAGAAACGATTAAAGGATTTAAAGGCATTGTTACTGGAGAATATGATGATTTACCGGAACAGGCATTTTATATGGTTGGCAGTATTGAAGAAGCGGTAGAAAAAGCCAAAAGCATTCAATAACGAGTATATACAAAAATGGGTACAGTTTTTCATCTGGATATTGTCAGTGCCGAAGAATCTATTTATTCGGGTCCCGTAGAGTTTCTCGTTGCGCCCGCACTCATGGGCGAACTGGGTATATATCCGCGACATACACCTTTGCTGACGAAGATTAAGTCAGGAATGGTAAGAATCAAAGCGCAACTAAAAGAAGAAGAATTGGTGTATGTCTCTGGGGGAATGCTTGAAGTTCAGCCAGATGTAGTTACAATATTGGCCGACACAGCGATACGTAGCCACGACCTGGATGAGGCGAAAGCAATAGAGGCAAAACGCGCAGCTGAAGATGCAATGAAAGACCGAACTTCAGAGCTGGATTATGCTCGCGCGCAGGCCGAATTAATGGAGGCTGTAGCGCAATTAGCAGCTATTGAGAAGTTAAGAAAACGCAGACATTAGTACAATATTCATGAATATAAGCTAGGGGCGACAATTGGATGTCGCCTTTTTTTTTATCAGTGATCTTTGTTATTGATATTTAACGAGCAAATCGGAACTGGATAATTACTTCATCTCCAGTAATACGTGTGGTATTGTGCGTTTTCAGACGCAGAGTTGGTGTACGGAACAATAATACAATCTAATAACCAGTTGAGTAAATCGCATGGTTTCGCAAGAGGGGAGTGTTTACGATGACGTCTGAACTGAATATAGTTATTTTGGCAGCAGGTAAGGGAAAACGCATGCATTCATCTATGCCTAAGGTGTTGCATACACTAGCTGGCAAAGCATTGCTCGTGCATGTTCTGAATTTGGCAAATGAACTGGCCCCAAATCAAATTTGTATTGTGATCGGTCATGGTGCAGATCATGTAAAGAATGTTATTAATGATCCAAACCTGACATGGGTTACACAAGAGCCTCAATTAGGAACGGGACATGCAGTTTTACAGGCGAAACCACATTTAGATAAGAAAGGTATGACCTTAATACTATATGGGGATGTGCCTCTTGTCAGCCTTGCATCTCTTAAACTACTTGTAGATGCTACAAAAAAACGTGCATGTGGCATTCTCACAGCAATACTTGACGATCCTTATGGCTATGGACGGATTATTCGTGACGAAAACAGTGGTGAAATCAAAAACATAGTTGAGGAAAAAGACGCTAACAGCGTACAAAAGGCGATAACGGAAATCAACACCGGAATCATGGTTATTCCAAATGAATATTTGCATTCATGGCTGCCAAAACTGGAAACTAATAATGCTCAGATGGAATATTACCTGACAGACATTGTTAAGATGGCAGTTGCACAGGATGTGCCAGTGGTGTCTTCACCCGCCATGCACAGCTGGGAAATAATGGGCGTCAACAGCAAGGTGCAGCTGGCAGAACTCGAGCGGATCTACCAGAATAATTACGCGCAAAATTTAATGGAAAAGGGAGTTCTATTGCGTGATCCAGCAAGGTTAGATGTTCGCGGAGAGTTAATTTGCGGTGCGGATGTTGAGATTGACGTTAATTGTGTCTTTGAAGGAACAGTTATTTTAGGTAACCAAGTTAAAATCAAAGCTAATTGTCTGTTAAAGGATGTCTCAGTATCAGAGAAAACTACAATACTGTCATTCAGTCATATTGAAGATGCAAAAATTGGTGCAAATTGCAGAATCGGCCCGTACTCAAGAATCCGACCGGAAACGCAGCTTATCGACAATGTACACATTGGTAATTTTGTTGAGGTAAAAAAAAGCAGTATTGCATCTGGCAGTAAAGTAAATCATCTCAGTTATATTGGAGACACTACGATCGGGGAGAATGTCAATATCGGTGCGGGCACGATAACTTGTAATTATGATGGCGCCTACAAACATCAAACAGTTATCGAGGATAATGTGTTCGTTGGCTCCGATACGCAACTGGTTGCACCGGTAACAGTTGCATATGGTTCCACTATTGGTGCTGGATCGACGATAACCAAGGATACCCCTAAAAATGAATTAACCCTTTCAAGATCAAAGCAGATCAGTATATCCGGATGGAAGCGTCCATCGAAAACATAACCGTTTTGCATATTAATTACTGGTACAGGAATAAATCGTATGTGCGGAATTGTGAGTGCTGTTGCAAATAACAATGTTGTTCCCGTCTTACTTGAAGGATTGTTACGTCTTGAATATAGGGGATACGACTCAGCAGGCCTGGTGATTACCAATAATGGACTGCAGAGACTGCGAACTGCTGGTCGTGTTGCCGAGTTGAAAAAAAAGGCTGAAGATCAAAGTACTTATGGACTAGCGGGTATTGCGCATACACGGTGGGCGACGCATGGTGAACCATCTGAACGGAATGCGCATCCCCATTTATCAGGAACTGATTCCAGAATTGCCGTTGTTCATAACGGTATTATCGAAAATCATGAATCAATGCGCAAGCAGTTGCAGGCAGAGGGCTATGAATTCGTGTCGGATACGGACACTGAAGTCATTGCACATTTGATTGCATATAATTTAAAAAATACGACGGATCTGCTGAAAGCGGTTTGTTTGTCGATATCTGAGCTGCAGGGTGCGTACGCCATCGCAGTGATGGAAGAGGAAAATCCCGAACGAATCGTAGTCGCCCGTAACGGCGCCCCATTATTATTAGGATTGGGTGAGGATGGTATTTATGCGGCCTCGGATGCGTCCGCGTTGCTGCAGACAACCCGCAATATGATTTATCTCGAAGAAGGCGATGTTGCTGAGCTGTATAAAGATCAATACCATATTTTCGATTGCTCGGAGGGTTATATAGGCAGGGAAGTTCAGCGACCTGTTCATCAAAGCGATTTGACGAGTGATGCGATCGATATGGGACCATACGATCACTTTATGCAAAAGGAAATCTTTGAGCAGCCGAGTGCCGTGGCTAATACGCTTGAAATGGTATTTAATGCTCAATCTGTTTCTCCCGGTCTGTTTGGTAACGCTGCCGAGAAAATATTTTCGAAAACGCATAGTTTGCTTATTCTTGCCTGCGGTACAAGTTACCATGCTGGCCTCGTTGCGCGGTACTGGATGGAATCCGTCGCTGGACTGCCATGTGCCGTTGAAATAGCCAGTGAATATCGTTATCGTAATCCTGTTGCAGATCCTCATACGCTGGTTGTGGGTATATCTCAATCTGGCGAGACTGCAGACACGCTGGCTGCGATGAATTATGCGAAACAACTGGGCCATTTACACAGTCTTGCAATCTGTAACGTTGCAGAAAGTGCGCTGATCAGACAGACGGATTTGCGGTTTTTAACGCGTGCAGGGCCGGAGATTGGTGTTGCTTCGACAAAAGCATTTACCACGCAACTTGCTTCGTTATTGTTATTAACTGTGTTGCTGGCAAAGATGCGCAACAAGTTATCGATTGAAAAAGAGCGCGAAATGATTGCCATGTTACGGCACTTACCAGCTGCGCTGCAAGCATCGTTGCAGATAGAACCTGAAGTACAAGAGTGGTCGCAGCGTTTCTCTGAAAAACGTCATGCGTTGTTTCTTGGTCGTGGAATGCATTATCCGATAGCGATGGAAGGTGCATTGAAGTTAAAGGAAATTTCATATATTCACGCCGAAGCGTATGCATCTGGGGAATTAAAGCATGGTCCGTTGGCACTGGTAGACAGGGATATGCCGGTT
This sequence comes from Nitrosomonas marina, assembly GCF_900111605.1. Lineage (GTDB taxonomy): Bacteria > Pseudomonadota > Gammaproteobacteria > Burkholderiales > Nitrosomonadaceae > Nitrosomonas > Nitrosomonas marina_A. The sequence goes on from NZ_FOIA01000004.1 coordinate 36,289, forward strand.
GTTGCCATAGCGCCAAATGATCAGCTGCTGGGGAAGCTTAAATCAAATTTGCAGGAAGTAAACGCCCGGGGCGGGGAATTATATGTATTTGCTGATGCGGACACTGAGATTGAAGAAAGTGATAGTCTTCACGTTATTCGACTGGCTGAGCATGCGGGCATTCTGAGTCCGATTTTACATACGATACCGCTGCAATTACTGGCTTACCATGTTGCCCTTGTCAAAGGTACCGATGTGGACAAACCCAGAAATCTTGCAAAAGCGGTAACGGTGGAATAAATGAAACTGTTTGAATTTTTCTTTGGATTCATGCTGTATTGAGTGCTGTATTTTTCTTTTTTCCTGGTTGTGGCGAATGGTAAGATAAACTTTCTTAATACAGGATATAAAATAAATGGCAGGTCACAGTAAATGGGCAAATATCAAGCATAAGAAAGCAGCACAAGACGCCAAACGCGGTAAGATTTTTACCCGCTTAATTAAAGAAATAACCGTAGCTGCCCGCTTGGGCGGCGGAGACCCAAACAGTAATCCGCGATTGCGTCTCGCCATGGACAAAGCGTTTGGTCAGAATATGCCCAAAGACAATGTGGAGCGTGCTATAAAGCGTGGTAGTGGCGATCTTGAGGGCGTCAATTACGAAGAAATCCGGTATGAAGGTTATGGAATTTCAGGTGCTGCGGTGATGGTCGATTGCATGACGGATAACCGTATGCGAACTGTTGCGGATGTGCGTCATGCATTCAGTAAATTCGGTGGTAATTTGGGTACTGATGGTTCGGTTGCTTTTCAATTCAAGCATTGTGGACAGTTTATATTTGCGCCGGGTACACCGGAAGATAAACTTATGGAAGCAGCACTGGAGGCCGGGGCCGAAGATATTATCAGCAATGATGATGGAAGTGTTGAAGTCGTTACTGCACCTTATGAATTTGTTTCTGCGAAGGAGACAATGGAAAATGCCGGCTTTACTGCGGAATTGGCAGAAGTGACAATGAAGCCTATCAATGAAACCGTTTTAACTGGTGACGATGCGGTCAAAATGCAGAAGCTGCTTGACGCACTGGAAAACCTGGATGACGTTCAGGCTGTTTATACCACAGCGGTACTTGATGAGTAAATTCAAACACAGGTGGTCATATTCGAATTCTAGGTATAGATCCGGGATTGCGTACCACAGGATTTGGTGTTATTGACTGGCGCGCGCATCAATTAAAGTATGTCGGTAGTGGGTGCGTAAGGACTCCTAAAGGCACATTACCGGCCCGTCTTAAGTTAATAATGGATAATCTGCGAGAGATTATTTCACACTACCGGCCCGACCAGGTTGCTGTTGAACAAGTGTTTGTCAATGTCAATCCCAAGTCGACGTTATTATTGGGGCAGGCCAGGGGAGCAGCAATCTGTGCGGCGGTGCTACATAATCTTGATGTGTCTGAATATACTGCACTGCAAATTAAACAGGCAGTTGTTGGAAACGGACATGCACACAAAGACCAGGTTCAGTCCATGGTAATACAGTTACTTAGCCTTACAGGTATTCCCGGAAAAGATGCTGCCGATGCGCTGGCTTGCGCAATTTGCCACGCGCACGGTGGTTCGGGATTGGGCAAGTTTTCGTCGGGCTTGCGTATGAAAAGAGGAAGACTGGTTTGATCGGCAGACTGCAGGGTATTCTGCTGGCGAAGCAGCCGCCGCGAATCGTACTGGATGTCGCGGGCATCGGTTATGAAGTCGATGTGCCGATGAACACTTTTTTCGATCTTCCGGCACCGGGTGAACAGGTGATACTGTATACGCATCTTATGGTTCGGGATGATGCGCATTTGTTATTCGGTTTTGCAACCGAGAAAGAACGTGAAGTTTTTCGTCAACTTGTCAAAATTTCAGGAATCGGCGCAAGAACTGCGTTGGCACTACTATCCGGCATGACTGTCGCCGATTTGCAACATGCTGTCGAATCGGATGATAGTGCACGGCTGGTGAAAATACCCGGAATCGGAAAAAAAACAGCGGAACGACTTTTGCTGGAATTGCGAGGGAAACTGGTTGCCGCTGCTGACGACTTGACTTCCTCAGTTGGTACTGCTGACCAGACTCTAGACGTAATGAACGCGCTGTTGTCTCTGGGTTATAATGAACGCGAAGTTGACTGGGCGATCAAGCAGATACCTCCGGATGCGACTGTGACGGAGGGTATTCGCCGTGCTTTGCAGCAATTGTCAAGGGATAAATAAATTTCGGCGTTATGATTGAAACGGACCGACTAATCAATGCTACTACATCTTCATCTCAGGAAGAAGTCCTGGAACGCGCTTTACGTCCGAAAATGCTTGAGGATTACGTTGGTCAGGAAAAAATCCGCGGCCAATTGAGTATTTTCATCGAAGCTGCACGCCGACGCCAGGAGGCACTGGATCATGTTTTGTTGTTTGGCCCGCCGGGACTCGGTAAAACCACGCTGGCGCATATCATCGCCAGAGAAATGACCGTCAATTTACGTCATACGTCCGGTCCCGTGCTGGAGCGTCCCGGCGACCTTGCTGCTTTGCTGACAAACCTGGAGCCGAATGACGTGTTGTTTATCGATGAAATACACCGTTTGTCGCCAATGGTTGAAGAAATTCTGTATCCGGCGCTGGAAGATTATCAGCTGGATATTATGATCGGAGAAGGCCCGGCAGCACGATCTGTCAAACTGGATTTGCCGCCGTTTACACTGGTTGGTGCAACTACGCGTGCCGGTATGCTGACAAATCCGCTACGCGATCGCTTCGGTATTGTTTCGCGGTTGGAATTTTATACAGCGAATGAATTAAGTAAAATTGTGGAACGATCAGCCGGGTTGATTAATGTAGAGATGACACCGGACGGTGCTTTGGAAATTGCGCGACGTTCACGGGGTACGCCGCGCATTGCTAATCGCTTGTTGCGCCGTGTGCGTGACTATGCCGAAGTCAAATCCAATGGTCAGGTGACGAAACAAATTGCTGATGCTGCCTTGAGCATGCTGGATGTCGATTCGACTGGTCTGGATGTCATGGACAGAAAGCTGCTATTGTCTGTTTTGGAGAAATTTGAAGGTGGGCCGGTCGGTGTTGATAATCTTGCCGCTGCTATCGGAGAAGAACGTGACACCATTGAAGATGTGCTGGAGCCGTATTTGATTCAGCAAGGATTTCTTAAACGTACACCACGGGGCCGTATGGCGACAATTATCGCTTACCGTCATTTTGGACTGCCATTGCCCAGAAGTGGCATACAGGGAGAGTTATGGGAAGAATGAGAACCGTTCTTGCCCGATTTAATCATTTTAATTGTTTTCAATTATGCAAACTCATACATTGCGTTTTATTATCGCTATTCTGCTGACTGTAGTGATTATGCTGTATTTTTATACGGACCGGGAAAAAAAACAATACAGTCAATCGGCTGAGCCAGCCGTAGCACAAATTCTGGCAGAAATCTCCACCTGGGAAAAGGAGCCTTTGCTCAGGCATCTTGCGCCGGAAGCGAAACAGACCATCACCGACGAGCAACTGGATCAATTGCTTGATCACTATCGCAGTTTTGGCAGATTTTATTCCATTGATGAACTGGATTTTTCACGCATATCGAGTGTATTTTCCTTGTTTGGTGAAAAGCGGCTTAATTACTCTGGTGTGGCGGAGTATTCGAGCGGCCCGATTAACATCAACATAACCCTGGTTGAACGAGGTGGTTATTATCTTGTTTATAATTTTACTTTGAGCAGAGCATCATAACAGAAGCGGACCACAATTCTTGGCAGGTGGCTTAGATTCAGGCATTCTCTTCGTATTTTACGCCACTATTTTCAACATCGATGGAGAGCGATACGATAACAGAAATAACTTTATTATCAGATGATTGATTAAAAAATCGCTTTCGCAGTTGTACCGCTCCTTCTTCGACGCATTGTACCTTGCCTATCAATGAACACAGTAGCTACTGAATATTTTTCCATGTGTCATTGGTGCAAATATGTCTGTAGTAAGAGTAAGTCGGTTCCAGTACCGCAGACTATTTGTCCAGTAAACAAATGGTCATGATTATCATAGATTGCCTGTATTGATTATTCAACCATGTCAGATGATGTTCCAACGGTGGAATGGTCAGGCATGTTCCCCGTAATCCAGTAAATGCCGATCTCCGTATAATTCACTTTTGTTGTTTTTTGGTAACTAGACGATAGCCGGCGGGAAGGCGTTGCAGACTGCTAAAAATAGTTCTATGCGATTACCACGGTTCCTAAAAGGGCAAAAGTTTTCGCTGTTCTTGTTGAATCAAGATAGTTTCCCATCGGTGTGATGTGTTCATTGGAAATCTGAACCGGTCCGCAGTCATTTAAAATTTAAATTTTATGTGTTGTCATCGATTTTGTCTTGTGCTGATTGTTCAAGTACATTATTCAATACAATGTTAGTGAATTGAAACATCACCCATGAAGAAGAAAAAGAAAACAGCGAGAAGAGTTGTTAAAGGAAAAACAGCAGGATATACAGGGACGCTCAGGCGCTGGTTCTGGCGATTGTTTCTGCTGTTGATTTACATGTTGTTTGTGTATCAGCTTTGGTTGATGAGTCATGTGCTTTACTGGAAACACAACAACCCGCCGAGCAGTGCGTTTATGGAGTCCCGGATGAAAATTTTGCGTGAAGAGAATCCGGCTGCATCGCTGCGTCATACCTGGGTGCCTTACAGGAAAATTTCTTATGAAATGAAACGGGCGATTATTGTTGCTGAGGACAGCAAGTTTCTTCAGCATAAAGGTTTTGACTATGATGCAATTCGGAATGCGCTGAAGAAGAATTTATCACAAGGTCAAATAACAGTTGGCGGTTCGACTATCAGCCAGCAGCTGGCTAAAAATCTTTTTCTTTCCGAGCAGAAGTCCGTATGGCGGAAATTTCAAGAAGCCATTATTACAGTAATGCTGGAAACCGTGATGTCCAAGCAGCGTATTCTGGAGATTTATCTGAATATGATTGAGTGGGGTAACGGCGTTTTTGGTGTAGAGGCAGCGGCTCAGCATTATTTTGGTCGATCGTCTGCGTCTTTAACAAAACGGCAGGCGACATATCTGGCGGCTATGGTGACCAATCCACGTTTTTATGATAAGAATCAAAATTCTCCGCATTTATTGAGAAAGCGAGATATTCTGCTCAATCGTTTGCATTCGGCGAAGATACCCTGAAGGTTCAGTTGAATAGACGCCTATCGTACAGGCATTGTTTTGCCTGTTTATTACGTTTGTCAGTCTTGCTTCAAAGCGTTTATGCTATTGCAAGAATAACGACTAACGAAGTGCTTTTTGTTTCGTTGAGCATGGTTCTCTTTTTGCCTGCGATGATTACGAGAATACACAAGGATTGACCTGCTATGACTGAAAAAAATAATAACGAAGAAAACGAGAAACTGCATACTCAGTTACAGCGCGTTATTTCATTGCTAAATAAATACAAGTTGTTGCAGGGTTTCGTCGATCTGCAGAGTGAAACAGGTAACGCACTTGCAGAATCGGCCATCCAGAAAGAAAATCTGAAAGAGTTGCAGCGACTGGTGGACAAACTTCATCCGGCGGATATAGCAGACCTTCTGGAATCTTTACCGCTGGAGGACAGATTATTGGTCTGGGGACTGGTCAGACCGGAATATGATGGTGACGTATTGCTGGAAGCCTCCGACGCCATACGGGAAACATTGATTACGGATATGGGGGCGCATGAATTGGTTGCAGCTGCTGAGCAATTGGATGCAGACGAGATCGCGGACCTTGCGCCTGATTTGCCTCAGGATGTGATGGAGGATGTTTTTCGGTCGCTTCCGATTGCTGAACGAGAACAGTTGCGTGCAGCCATGTCATATCCGGAAGATGCCGTGGGCGCGTTGATGGACTTTGATGTGATTACAGTCCGTGAAAATGTGCGTCTCGAGGTTGTATTACGCTATTTGCGTCGTCTTGAAGAACTGCCTGACCATACGGATCAACTGTTTGTCGTTGACAGAAATGAACATTTGAAAGGGGTGCTGCTGATCAACAAAATATTGGTTAGCGACCCTGAAATGCTGGTTGCGGATGTTATGACCAAAGAAATGATCACGCTGCATCCGGACGATAAGGCGCAAGATGCCGCGCACGCATTTGAGCGTTATGATCTGGTTTCTGCTTCTATCATCGACCATGACAAGAAGTTGCTAGGTCGTGTAACCGTAAATACGGTAATTGATTTTATACAGGAAAAAGCTGAATATGATGCGCTGAATCTTGCTGGTTTGCGCGAAGAAGAAGACCTTTTTGCGCCGGTGCTGCGAAGCGTGCGAAACCGATGGGTATGGCTTGCGATTAACCTGGTTACTGCATTTATCGCCTCGCGTGTGATTGGCTTGTTTGAAGATTCTATAGAAAAGCTGGTTGCACTTGCGGCGCTCATGCCGATTATTGCCGGTATAGGCGGTAATTCCGGTAATCAGACAATTACCATGATTGTCCGTGCGCTTGCGTTGGAGCAAATTAAAGCGGGAAGTGCCTGGAAGCTGATTGGCAAGGAAATTGGTGTCAGTGTCGTCAATGGCCTCATCTGGGGGGGCGTGGTCGGATTGTTTACATTTGCAATTTATCAGAACGTAGAACTGGGTCTTGTCATGATGTTGGCGATGTTGCTGAATCTGCTTCTTGCTGCATTGCTTGGTGTGTTAATTCCGCTAACATTAAGGAAGCTTGGTCGAGATCCGGCATTGGGTTCCAGCGTAATGATTACTGCGGTTACCGATAGTGGTGGTTTTTTCATTTTTTTAAGCCTTGCAACCCTGTTTTTGCTATAAGCAAGTTAATTGTAATTTTGCTAAAGGATCTGCCAGAAAATAATAGTGTTTGAGAATGATCCAAAAATACAATGGCCATATTTCGTGATATCACTTTGAATTTTTTGCCTCTTGACGAGTGTAACATGTCTCTTTAACATAAGGCTGGGAAATGGCTTTCCAGGCTGTTTTCGGGTTTTTCGTTAACCATTTAAAGGGCTTATTATGTCAAAGTTTAAAAAAGCTTTATTTTGCGGTATTGCTCCACTGTTAATGGCCGGTATGTTGAGTGTTACATCACAAGCTGTTGCATCTGGAGAACGGTTGTATGGTCGATTCACACAAGATAACGAATTGTATACACCTAGAAATTATCGTGAGTGGGTCTTCATTGGTTCTAGTGTTACACCGAATGATATGAATGATGGCGCCGCTGCATTTCCAGAATTCCATAATGTTTATATAGATCCGGGCAGCTTCGAATACTGGAAGAAAACCGGTGAGTTTCGTAACAATACTGTAATAGTGAAAGAGCTTGTCAGCGTTCGAGGAAAAGAATCGCCTAGTGGAAATGGTTATTTCCCAGGTGAATTTAATGGCATTGCAGCTATGGTCAAAAGTGAGAAACGATATCCCGATCGTCCGGGAAACTGGGCTTATTTTGGATTTCCTGAAGGTGCAAGACATGGTGCGATTCAGGAAGACTCGGCCTGCTCAGCATGTCATCAAGAGCATGCGGCACAGGATCAGGTATTTACCCAGGGCTATCCAGTATTGCGTGCAGCCAAACCATAGAAACTCAGGCAATCTGGTTTGAGATCAGTCATTCATCGACTGATACCTTTGCATTATGACGGACTTCCGGCCAACCGGCCAGAAGTCCGTTTTCATTTATCCTGTTTCAGGAATAAGACGCTTAAAAGTTATTTTTCCATTCGCGTAATGCGGTAAAGACATCAAGCGGTTCATGCAGCTTTTTTCCGGCATACAGACTGGCTGTTCTGATTATTTCAGGGTGATTGCAGCGTAGAAACGGATTGCATGCTTTTTCCATTGCTATGGTTGAGGGTAGTGTTGGCTTGTTGTTGCAGCGTAGCTGACTGGCATGTTGTTCCAGTTGCTGAAGATCGACGTTATCGGGTTCTGCAGTTCGGGCAAAACTGATATTGCTAAGTGTATATTCGTGAGTACAATAGACCAGAGTGTCATCAGGCAAGTCTGCCAGTTTTTGCAGCGATTGGTACATTTGCTGCGCGGTTCCTTCGAACAATCGCCCGCAGCCACTGGCGAACAACGTGTCTCCACAAAATAGTATGTGTTTTTGATCTGGCCCGGGTGGCAGTCCAAAATAGGCAATATGTCCCAGCGTATGTCCAGGCACTTCAATTACTTCGAGTGACAGAGATAATGACGGGAGGACAACTATTTCTCCATCTCGCAAAGGATGAGACACGGTTGAAATCGCTTCGTGCTCTGGGCCGTATACCGGCACATCAAACCGGTCTAGTAGTGCGAGGTTACCGCCAGTATGATCATTGTGATGATGTGTAATCAAAATAGCGTCGAGTTGCAGTTTTTTCGACTGCAGATAATCAAGTACGGGGTGTGCGTCTCCCGGGTCAATAACTACAGCAGACGCTGTGTCGTGAACTATCCAGATATAATTATCTCTGAATGCGGGTATTGGATAAATACGCAATGTCGTCATGTCAGTTTTTAATGATGTAGAATTTTGTAGAATTTGAGTGAGTATCCTTATAGCTTAAATTAAAATATAAGCTCTGACCAACCTTATGAACCGTTTAAATTTACAGGTATGACTGCAATAACCGCTCGGCAATGGTTTGCAACACCTCTCGGACAGTATGTTGTCGAACATGAATTTTTATATTTTGACCAGGCAGTTGCAAATATTTTTGGTTATAACGCCATGCAATTAGGCATGCCATACTTTGATTTTCTGAGAATGAACCGCATGCCGTTGCGTTTCACAGCGGGTACCGAGTGCGATAACGAAATGAAAGCAGCCAGTGATCATCTGCCAATTGCCGGCGATACGATTGATCTGGTAATCGTACCCCATGTTCTTGAGTTTAATAAAAATCCGCATCAAATTCTACGGGAGGTTTATCGTGTGCTGATCCCCGAAGGTCATGTCGTTATTTCCGGCTTTAACCCAATCAGTTTATGGGGTGTACACAATTTTTTTGTGTCAGAGCGAGAAGAGTTTCCTTGGAATGGAGATTTTATTGCATTACCGAGGTTAAAGGACTGGTTAAAACTGTTCAATTTTGAGATGAAAGGCGGCAAACTGTGTTGCTATACGCCGCCTTTCAAACAGGATAACTGGCGTCAGCGATTCAGGTTTATGGAAGATGCGGGTGATCGCTGGTGGCCAATCTCAGGCGGCGTATATTTTTTGCACGCGGTTAAGCATAAATATGGTATGCGTGTAATCAAACCTAGTTGGAAAAGCAGTTTGGCCGGAAAAAAGAAGATCGCTGCTGCTACGCAGCGCATTAAGCAAAGGAATTCATAGCAGGTCTGCAATTAAACAAAAGGTGACGAATTTGTGACTAATGTTGTGCAGATCAAAAAATGATGAAAGAAACTAGAGTAGTTAAAATATACACTGATGGTGCCTGTAAAGGAAATCCGGGTATTGGTGGGTGGGGTGCTGTTTTGAGATATGGTGCGCACGAGCAGGAAATATTCGGTGGGGAAAAACATACAACCAATAACCGAATGGAGCTGATTGCTGCAATTCGAGCGCTGGAATTGTTGAAACGATCCTGCAAGGTGCATTTATATACGGATTCACAGTATGTACATAATGGTATCAGTCAATGGATGCAGGCCTGGAAGGCGCGGAACTGGAAAACAGCTGATAATAAGCCGGTCAAGAATGAGGATTTGTGGAGAACATTGGATCAATTATCGCAGAAGCATGATGTGGAGTGGCTCTGGGTCCGTGGTCATGCTGGACATGAAGGTAACGAGCGTGCCGATGCGTTGGCAAATCGTGGTGTCGATAAAGTTATAGCCGAACAGCTTTCCTGATCATGCGGCAAATTGTACTCGATACTGAAACTACAGGGCTGGAATACAAACTTGGGCATCGGGTCGTTGAAATTGCTGCAGTTGAGATCAGCAACCGGCAGCTAACCGGAAGTCATTTTCATCATTATCTGAATCCGGGGCGCGACAGTGACGAGGGTGCGCTCCAAGTGCATGGTCTAACCCGTGCATTTCTCGAAGACAAGCCAAAATTTAAAGAAATTGCCAAAGATTTCCTCGATTTTATTTATGATGCAGAGCTGGTAATACATAATGCACCATTTGATGTGGGTTTTTTAAATCAAGAGCTCGGTCTTGAGAGATTGTCATCCATAGATGCGTATTGCGCGCGCATCACCGATACACTCAAACTGGCGAAAGATCTGCATCCGGGCAAACGTAATAATCTTGATGCCTTATGTGAACGTTATAAGATCGATAATTCGAAAAGAACACTGCACGGAGCATTGCTTGATGCAGAACTGCTCGCCGAAGTTTATCTTGCGATGACTCGTGGTCAGGAAAGTCTGATGATGGATCTGGACAGTGATATGCAGACCGGCGGTCAAATTGAATATGATGTCAGCAATCTGAATCTGCGAATAGTAGTTGCGAGCGCTCAGGAACTAGAGCTGCATAACCGTTTGCTGGCAGGAATTGCCAAAGAAAATGGCAATCGATGTATATGGAAAAATATGGAGTGCTAAATCTCTATTGAGTATTAATGATTATTTCCATTTACCGGCGGCAACCAGTTTGTTTTTAAGTCCAGGCAACGGAAAATTTTGTTCGTATGCTTTTTTGGCGTGAAGCAAGGCCTTTTCATAGTTTCTCTTTTTTAAATAGAGTAATCCTAAATTATAGTTAGTTGTGGGGTTGTCAGGTTCAATATCGTTGGCAATTTGTAATTGCTCCAGCGCCATGTCCAGTTTGTTTTGTTTGAGCAGGTGATTACTAAAGATCACGCGGACTACTGGATCTTTCGGCTTGAAACGGATTGCTCGGTCAAAATAGCATAAAACAGTATATCGGGTTCCTTCAGGTCTGGATATTTTGTCTCTTAAAGCAAGTCTGCTCAATGTGTGCAGCGCTTTGTGATGGTTAGGAAAAGCGCTTAACGTGTAGTTCAAATCTCCACCAATTGAGCTTGTCGTACCTGCGATCAGATTCTCTACATTACGATCAAAGTGATGTGTTTCGACAACCTTTAGTTCTTCTTTTTTTGTTGGGTCAGTGTAGTCAAACGGTCCAAATGTCGTATTGTCCACTTCACCACAATATGGTCCGGCAAAAACTGGTCCCGTGATCATCACAAACAGAAGTGCCAAGATCCAGATATTTTGCTGATTTTTGTATTTAAATGTATCCATAGGTGGTGAGTGCATCTCATTGCCTAGATTGACCTGACTGAAAGTTTTTAACTAGACTAACTAGATCTTTCAGGATATCAGGATAAAAAGATAACGCAATCTTGCCATTAAAAGGAATAAACTGACAATAGTTAATCGGCAAAAAAAACAGCAATACTATCTGGCGGTATAAAAAATCTTATGAAGATTCCAACAAACCTGAGCAAAAGTTAATGGCACGGCTTTATCTGGTGCGTAGAATGTGACCATTAAACCGTTTTTTTGGAATGGGTTCAGGAATCAAGATGAAATGGATATTGACTCTGAAACGGTATCGGGATTGACCTTTGTTGTTTAAATATTTTAATTCGGGAAGCGGCTGGCCGGATATGAAAAATAATCCTGCTTGTTCACTGAACCTGAAGAATAAACAATATTGATCAAAATCCTGAAAAAACGATGGAAAATAATAAGCAGTTAAACGTGGCATTTGCGGATAAAAAAAATCCTTCATTTATTCACGCAGTGACATGCTTCATGGGCGTGTTTTTAATGATTTCATTGGGGTTGTTTGTTTTCGAGGCCAGTTTGCACGCGATCATATTTCTTGCTTTGGTCTGGACTGCCATGCAGGCGGCTTGGCTTGGTCACTCTTTTCTTGCGATCAGGCAGATGATGAATCATGGCATTTATAAAGCGCTGCCGGCATTGTATATTTTTATGCTGATTGGAATGGTAATTGCCAGCTATATGCAAAGCGGTACGATTGCCAGTTTGTTATTTTACGGACTTGATTTCCTCAATCCTGTAATTTTTTTGCCTGTTGGATTGATTTTATGCTGTCTGATGTCAGTGGCAACTGGTACATCGTGGGGTACCGTTGGCACACTGGGGGTAGTTCTCATGGGTATTGGTGACGCAATGGGTATTCCATTGCCGGTTGTCGCCGGTATGATTATCTCGGGCGCTACATTTGGCGATAAACTGTCGCCAATTTCAGACACAACGAACCTGGCCGCCATGAGTGCTGAAACAAGTCTTTACCGCCATATCTATTCCATGTTGTTTACTACAGTACCCACGTTCTTGATTGTGTTGTGTCTGTTTGTTCTGATTGGATTAAAGTATGCTGATGCGCAACTCTACGATGCGACAACTGAAACGACTAACAATTCTGTCAGGTTGGCGTTAAACAATGCTTATCTGCTAAATCCGACGATTACACTGTTGCCGTTATTGGTCATGTTTGCTATGAGCATCAAGCGGTACGCGCCAGAAGTCAGTATGTCGATCAGTATTTTTATCGCCATGTTGATTGCAATTGTGTATCAGGGGAAAAGCGGTATCGATGTTCTGAACGCGCTCTGGTTAAATTCTGAAGGGTCAACCGGTATTAAAAATCTGGATGAGTTGCTTGGACGCGGTGGCATATATAGTATGGCATGGACACTGCTATTGTCGATTATGGCACTGGCATTGGGTGGCATTTTGCATCACGCCGGGTTTTTGCGGGTCATGCTGATAAACATTATCATGTTTATCAGACGCATCGGCACGCTGATCGCAACTACAATTGCTGCAGGGTTTGTCTGTAATCTTGCCTTGGGTGAAGCGTATATCTCGATTATTTTGAATAGCCAGTTATTCAAAGGATTCTATGAAGAAAAAGACATCGATAAAGCGATATTGTCCCGTTCAGTAGAGGAAGGTGCGACGCTGACAGCGGCGCTGGTTCCCTGGACAACTACTGGTACTTTTTATGCTGCTACACTTGGTGTTACAACGCTGGAGTATGTGCCGTATGCCTTGTTGAATCTGCTCAATCCCTGCTTTGCCATTATCATGGCATATCTTGGCATCGGTTTGTTGAAGAACATGCGTAAAATTGTATGAAGTATGAATAGAATATCGCGTAATTTGTGAGTCAGTGGAGAGGTCGATCATTGGTACCGCTTGTATGTTTGGTTTGTTTCAGTATATACTCCTGAACTGGCTGTTGTTTTATTAATCAGAAAAGAAATATTAATAATAATTACAGATAGTTTTTTAGATTAAAATATTATAGCTATCTTTCAAATATTCGATAATTATTAGGAGAAGCAATGAAATTTTCAGTTTTTTTAGCAGCGTTACTCGCACTAGTTTTATCCGGTTGCGGTGGTTTGTTTGATTCCGCAGATATGGGTGATCCCAATATGATAGACATGGAATGTGAGTTCGGTATTGACGGCAACGGCAACTGCCTGGCTGAAGGTGCAGATCCACGTCCTTATGGTGGTAAAAGCAAACCAGGTCATTAATTCAGACTTTAATAGCCAATATCTGTCCTCACTGAGTTGAGGTAAACAAAACCGCCTCCAATCAGGCGGTTTTTTTTTGCTGTAAAAATTCAGCAGGTTGCTATGTCGTCGGTATTGTTATCCGTGGCCTTGTATTTGTCATATAGGAAAGACAATGTTGATGGATTTGGATTTGAGCTTGTTCGATTGGTAAGACGCTAAAACGATAGCATCTTGTATGGTAAAGAACTATGTCAGCGTTAATACATCGGAGAATTTGCTGCGTGCGATACTTTCCAGATACCTTCTGGCCCTTTGACTGACACCTGCACCGTGTTGAAGATAGGATTGGGCGGCCTGGCTGGGTGAATATTGGCTTACTTTGTATCCCTGTGTTTCTAACTCTGTAAACGATATTGATGTTACCGTGAGACGGCCTTTACCTAATTTGATGATTTTGTATTTGCTGCCATTTCTGGTTACTATAATTGCCGTCTGGCGATGATGATTGACGACCACGGTTGGTTGCATAGTTGTTTGTCTGGGCAGTTTACGTTACGGTCTGCACTGTTCTGAACATGTTTTGTATCATCTGTAATAAAAACCGATTTCGGTTGATATTCCAAGGTGTAAATCTCGGGAGTTGATAAACATCAGTACTTGCGGTTGCGGTTCCCCAGGCAGTTGATACAGCCGCATCAAAGCCGATTTTTTTAAGCATGTTAACATGTTCGGTTAAATAATCCCGATCGGGTTTGCCATTTGGATATGCGAAAAAACGAACGGGCGCCTGTAGGATATTTTCTAATATGGTCTTGCCTTGTTCAATTTCGGCGTATGCTGCAGAAGCTTCCAGACGCGTCAGAATCGGATGGGTAACAGTATGTCCGCCGATCTCCATACCGGCGCCATGTAGCTGTCTGATCTGATCGGGATTCATCATAACATTCCCTGGCAGTGTTCCAGGTATTAAATTGCATAATCGATCCAATTGCTCAGATCTCTCATCATATGGCAGATACTTGAACGTTTCAATCAGTGTTAATACAGTTTGCCGTCGTTGTTCCAGTGTACCGATTTCATGCTTACCCAGTCCGATTTTGTCTAAATCCAAAACTGGGCCGGATGCGCGACGTAAAAATTCTATGAGTTTGTCATTCCACATCATACTGCCGTCAATAAAACCGGCTGCAATAAAAAACGTTGCCGCTAGATTGTATTTTTGAAGAATTGGCAAAGCAACTTCGGCATTATTGGCGTAACCATCATCAAAAGTAATACAAGCCGCTCGGCTCGGAAGTGTGTTGTCCTGCAGTCTTTGAATGGCTTCATGCAACGGAAGTACATTGAAATAACGGGACAAATGGCAAATCTGTGCTTCAAAGCTATGTGCATCTTCCTGGCCAGGAAACAGTTCATCGGGTTTCAGTGGAACCCGATGATAGAGGACAATGGATAACCGCGCACGACTTCCTGCTGGAGAGAGCAGTGAAGTGAATGTATTGACAAAGGTTGTTTCTATTTGAGCTAAAAAACTAGACACTGTGTGTATCCTGCTGGCGTTGTCCGCTCATGATAAAGGAATGGCTGAGTAATTGTCCCAAGAAAGGGAAATGGCCAAAGAACCATCTGGCAGCACGCGTTTCAATAATCCACTGATAACGGTACCAGCGGGCCGGTAATATGGGTAACCAGTGTAATTGGACATTAATTAAACTGTTTTTTTTCATTAAACGACGCAGATTTTTGACTGATTCATAGCGTAAATGCATCGGTTTATTTTGAATCCGGCGACTAATTTGTTCCCAAATATGGGGAAGGCACCGGCTATTGAGAGCATCTATACAGATGTATCCGCCGGGTTTGACCGCTTTGGACAGACTGACAACCGCATGGCTTGAATCATTCAGAGCCTGTATAACACCAAAACAAATTGCGCCATCGAAATAACCTTGTTTTAACGGTATTTTATTGATATCCGCTACACACCATACAATTGACGATTCTCCTTTTAGTCTGGCTTTCTGTAAAGACGGTAAGGAATAATCCAGGCCAACGACTTCTCCGCCCTGTTGTACGATAAATCTGGAATACGTACCGGCTCCACAGCCGGCATCAAGCCATTTTTTTTTATTCGTGAAAAGATTGTTACTGTGCCATATTTCCTTGAATTTGCGCAGACGTGCATCCAGGCCTGTAGGTGACCATCCGGCAATACCTGCATCATCTTCTGCCTGCTCGGCAAAATTTTCAAATCTTTTTCGCCATAGCTTTTCAAATGAGCGTGGTTTGTTCACATCTAATTTGTTTAGTGAGATTGATGTTTAATTTTGTTCAGCCAGTGATTGATAAATAGCCTTGTAAGGTGCGACACAGACTGCCCAATTGCGTTGGTGTCTCACTTTTTCGATCCCGTTATTGATCAATGTGGCAAAGTCTGACTGAAAATAAGCGGTTCTTAATAGTGTAACCAGATTGTCTAAATCGCCGGCCTTGAATAATAAACCATCTTCATGGTCAATAATCAATTCCTGATGACCGCCAACATCAGAAGCAATACACGGTTTTCCCATAGCCATGGCTTCCAATGGTTTCAATGGTGTAACCAGTTCAGTCAACCGCATGGGCAGTCTGGGATAAATAAGTAAATCGATTATGCTGTAATATTTCATTACCTCATTATGATTGACTCTGCCTGTAAAGGTAACACGGTCAGAAATGTCAAACCGGGAGACCATTGCTTTTAATGCGGATTCAGCCTGGCCACCACCAACCAGTAAAACATGAAAATCCGGGCATTCATCTTTTAAGGCAGCTACTGCTTGTATCAGTAACTCCAGCCCTTCGTATTCATAGAAAGAACCGATAAATCCAAGTACTTTTTTGTTATCCAGATTTAACTGGCGGCACAGAAGCGAATCTTTTTCCTGGATAGGATAAAATTTTTCTGTATTGACGGCGTTGGGTATGACCGTAATCTTTTCAGGAGAGACGCCGCGTAACTGAATGTCTTCTTTGAGGCCTTGACAGATGGTAGTGATATGGTTCGCACGTTTGAGTACATAAGTTTCAAGTGCTCTGGATATTTTATAGCGCAAATCATTTTCCTGGCATGTGCCATGACTGACTGCGGCATCTTCCCATGATGCGCGCATCTCATATAGTACGGGAATATTATATTTCTTTCCGATGTGTAAAGCAGCCAGGCCATTAAGGCAAGGCGAGTGCGCATGGATAATATCGGGTTGCTCAATAGATAAGACCAACTCAATCCGTTTTATTAATGTCAGTACAACATCAAGCTGATTGAACAACGGCAGCCTGTTTAGAAATGAAGGATATGTCCGATAAAATGACAGTCCGTCAACAGTTTCAATCGCATCAATGCATTGACTGTTTTCGGAATGTTTGCTGCCAGTGACTAACGCTGTTTGTATACCCATCTGGTGCTGAATTGACAAAATTGCACGGGTGCGAAAGGTGTAACCGCTGTGCAAGGGCAAAGAATGATCAAGCACGTGCAGTACTTTGATATCCTTATCCATGGCTTGTGCGATTACTGAACATTCGGGCTAGAATAATTAAAATAAGAATGCCTGATGCAGCGTTGAAGAAAATAATAAAGAGGACTGTGTGTTTAAGTGATAACAACTCTTTTTGTTGCTGAGCGCTGTCGGGGTCGGGAAATAATCGAATCTCTTGATTAATGCCCAATATTATACCTGTTATCTGTTCGGCCATTCTGGAAAAGGATCCCGTTATCTGAATAAGTGGATTGGAATCATAGCTGAACACATCATTTGCCCATATCAGAAATAACTGCGGCATGCCGCGCTGATAATAATCCAGCGCAACCGAATCATTCTGAAAGCCGAATTGTGTTTGATTAATTTTCTGGATGATCAACTGGGTTCGGTCAGCGTTGAGCAACTGCCGAAACTCTAAAACAGAAAGCGGTTCACCATGGCGATTGGTGACATAAAAAGCGTTATAGGTGTCAATAAAGACCCACTTGTCAAGTTTCTGATCATAAATCTCATTAAAGGCATGTCCGTCTCCGTTATAACGATCGAAGGACATTCCCCATTCTCTGACAGGAATACCGAGTGTATGCGCGATACCATTAAAAACCTGGGTATAGTCCGAACACCACCCAGTACCTTCATCCTGCATTTTCTTTAAAGCATCCTCTGTATTGGACTGAATCGGCCCACCGTAACGCTCACGCTCAAGGATTTTTTGTGCAGCAAGCAGGAACTTATCCATTTCGGACATGGTCTGGCTGATGGGCAGAGAGTCAACAAATTGTAGAAAATATGGCGGCGGTGTATGAGTTTCATTCTTGAAATCTGTCGGAAAAGCCGATGGGTTCCAGTTAAAATCTTCGAGTTGACCAGGTTGGTGCACGAGGGAATTACGTATTCGTGCTGCTTCTTCCGAGGGGGTTGCTAAAGTGAATAAATAGATACAACTGGCGGCTATGCCCAGAGTCAACAAACCCAACTGCAGAAAATACCGTCTTTTGATCATTTCCAGCACATTCCTATATAGGTTGCACGAAGTTTATCCCTTTCCTTCATATTGACTAAGTCTAAGATAATTTGTTCTTTACGGGAAGATTCAATTAGTGTAGTCGTCAGATGCGGATCCGAAATGCCGACCACTATGATTTCACTTGTGGACAGCAGATTTTCATAGTCTGTTGTCATTAGTGATCCGATATGCGGAATGCTGGTCTCTATAAAATATTTGTTTGCACCAATCAATTTCGAAATATTGACCTCAGGATCATAAATTTTCAGCGAAAAACCTTTTCCAATCAGTTTTTCGGCCAAATCCACAAGCGGACTTTCGCGCAAATCATCTGTTCCGGATTTAAAACTGAGTCCTACAAAACCGATTTTTTTTAATCCGGCTTGTGTGATTTTCTGTAAAGCACAATCCAGATGTGCACGATTGGAAGGCAATACGCCTCTGAGCATGGGGATGTCGACATCGTTCTGTTTGGCGATGTAATTAATTGCTCTGAGATCTTTGGGAAGACAGCTGCCGCCAAACGAGAATCCGGGTTTCATATACGCGCTGGAGATGTTCAACTGTTTATCTTTGCAGATCAGGTCCATAACCGCATGCGGGTCGACCTGTATCGATTCGCACAGACGGGCAACTTCATTGGCAAAGGTGATTTTGAGTGCATGAAAGATATTGCAGAAATATTTCATCGTTTCTGCTGTGGCTATATCTGTGTAAATAATTTCAGCCGGCAGACCTGAGAATAATTCTTCAAAAACTGCTTTCGGTTTGTCTGAAGAGAGGCCGACTACCGTAAATGGCGGCTTATAGTAGTCCTTGATGGATGATCCCTCCCGCAAAAACTCGGGCTGAAAGCATACGTCAAAATCAATGCCGTTTGACTTGCCTGAAAACTTTTCCAGTAGTGGTATTAATGTGTTGATGACAGTACCTGGAAGAAGGGTCGAGCGAAAAACGATGATATGATGATTGTTTTTTGATTTTAGTGCTGCACCTAATTGCTCGGTTAATCGCAATACTGCTGTTTGATCCTGATTGCCATTTGATTGAGACGGTGTTCCAACACATACAAAAGATAACTGGGTCTGCGATACAGCATCCTGAGTCGATTCGGAAAGCTTTACCCGGCCTGAGGCCACGACCTCCTGAACGAGCTCCGGCATGCCGGTTTCAATGACTGGGGATTTTCCCGATTGAATCAGCTCCAGCTTGGTTTTGTCTATATCCACCCCTGTGACATTGTGACCTTCTTTAGCAAGACAGGCTAGAGATACTGCACCAACATAACCCAAACCAAATACGCTGATATCCATTCCAACTCCTAATTTTTTGAATTCAAATTCCTGAAGCTTTACAACTTAGTCCTCTATCAATATCATATTGATAGAGGACTAGATTGTTGCCAGTTTGTTTTACTGTAAATTTATTATATGGATTGCTGCTTGTTGTTTACACAATTCAAAACTAGCGATTCCATTTTTTTCATACTTTTTTGCCAGGCGTGATTGGTCAGCATTCGTTCCCGGCCAGCCTTGGCATACTTTTCTCTTAACGGCGCGGATTCCATAAGATTGATCAGTTTCTGGGCATATTCTTCAGGCGTGTCGGCTGTTAAAAAATGTTCATCCGGTATTGCATCAATGCCACCTGCCGCCAGCTTGCTTGATACGACCGGGACACCCATTGCCATTGCCTCCAAAATTTTATTTTGCGTTCCTCGGGCGATATTCAGGGGTGCTACCATTGCTGCGGTTCTCAAAATATAAGGGCGCACATCCTTAACGCTGCCGGTTACGACAACACCATTTATTTTTTCTAAGGATTTTATTTTTTTTGATGGCTCAGCTCCTACAATATAGAGCTTTGTGTCCGGTATTTTTTCCTGTATCAGCGGCAAGATCTGGTGACAGAACTCAAGCATGCATTGTTGGTTGGGGAAATAATCCATTCGGCCAATGAACGAAATACTGTGCGGGTCGTATACGGTTCCATCAGGTTGAAAAAAATCGGCATCCACCCCGTTGGGGAACCAGTCGGTTTTTAAAGCCGTACCATAGCTGTTGAGCGTATCCAGCTCTGCTTTTGTGGTGCATGTTGTTAAGTCAAATTTTCGTGCCAAGTTTTTTTCGGAGAATTTCATTTTTTTGCCTTCCCACCAATAACCCAGATTGAAAGGAAAAGGTTTGAAACTCCTGTAAGTCAACCATTTTTGGGAGTCCATGTCGCCATAATCGAGTATTTTGGGAATATGCCGGACATGTTCCACGTATTGGGCGACAGAGGAGCAGTGTACAAAGATCAAGTCGAAACTTTCTTCCGATAACCATGTATTGATTTGTTTTTTTAACTTTCGACTAAAAAAATAGGCGAGTGAAGATGGTGTTGGGGTTGGAAGATTTATAATCATCCGGCTCCACTGTACTGCGTCATTAACCAGGCCGATTGTGTATTGATGGCAGTAGTCCTTTATGCCAGAGCACTCATCGAATTCCTGTTGAGATCTTGCCAGCGATGCGACCCATACCTGGTGTCCCTGCTGAGACAGGTATTTGATCATGTTGAACGGGCGGATCTTGCCCCCCCGCTTGGGTGGATATGGAAAGCGATGACAAATGTATAAAATCTTCATTGGATCAATCGTTTTAATTCGTTTTCTAAAGCTTCCGGTCGGGTTTGGTCAAGCATCAATCTTGACCAGATTTCAAAATTCAACAACCCGATCAGAATGTCTGTGTGATCATGCTTTTGTTCGAGATGTTCTTTTATCAATGACTGCACCACTGCTGCGTTAAAAATTCCACGCGCGCTGATGACGTCGGGACTTAACAGTGTCTGCAATAGCGGTAGCAATTCCTTTTTTATCCAGGCCCCCATCGGAGCGCCAAAACCGCGCTTTTTACGATATAGAATTTTTCTGGGGAGTAAGTCGGATAAACATGCTTTTAAAACATATTTAAGCTCCCCGCCTTTTATTTTAAGTTCGGGTGGCATGCTGCACGCCAGTTCGACCAGTTCATGATCCAACAATGGTACTCTGCACTCCAACGAGGTTGCCATAGTCATTTTGTCTGTCAGCATCAATAGATCGTCAGGCAACTGCGTTACACGGTCGACTTCAAAGAGCTTGTGCAATGCAGGAACATCAGCGCAGTTCTGAAAGGCATCTGAAACGATGTTATTTGCATCCCAGTCAATCATGTCAGCCAGTAACTGGTTGCGTAACTGCTCGTCTGCGATTTCAATATAGGATTGATACCGTTTCTCAAAAGGCAATTCGGCTGTCAGCAAAAAGCTTTTTGCAAGACGGCTGTAGTTCAGCCATTTTGAATGGCGATCACTTGGCAGCAAGCGCGCCAATGGCTGGATTGCATTTTTTCGTATCCATGACGGTATTTTTTGGTAATACTGATTGTAATATTCTCCCTGGTATCGCCGATAACCGCCAAATAATTCATCGCCCCCTACGCCACTAAGAATAACCGTTACATCTTTTCTGGCGAATTCGGAAACCAGGAAGGTTGTGATAAACGCAGTGTCTGCAATCGGTTCATCCATGTGCCATAAAAGCTTGGGCAATAAATGTACAATGTCGGGCCTAACGATGATTTCGTGGTGTTCTGTGCCGAATAAATCGGAAACCTGTCTGGCATAGGGAAGTTCGTTGTAGATTTGTGCCGGTCCATTCATATCAAAACCAATGGCATAGGTTTTCACCGGTTGTGAAGTATGCTTTGCCATCAAACCGACAACCAGACTTGAATCGATACCGCCGGAGAGGAACGCACCTATCGGTACGTCACTGACCATTTGCGACGCGACAGACGCTTCCAGTTGTTCGCGAATCGCGCGTTTCCACTGACTGACAGAGTAGGCGCGCTGGTTGTAATCCGGCCGCCAGTATTCATTTATTGTAAAACTTCCCCGAGTCGCCCTGATATATGAAGCGACCGGTAGTTTTTTAATCCCTTCAAAAATAGAATGCGGCGCCGGGACATAACCCAGTTGAAGATATAACCCGGTAGCAATAGTGTCCAGCTTTGGTGTCAATCCACGAAACTGAAATAGCGCTTTCGCTTCCGTTGAGAACAAAAGAACATTGTCATCCAGATAATAATACACTGGTTTAATGCCAAGTCTGTCGCGGGCAATGATCATAACTTCTTTATCTGCGTCCCACAGTGCGAGTGCATACATGCCGTTTAAATGGTGCAGAAACGCTTCGCCGTACTGCTCGTAGAGATGAATGACAACTTCCGAATCGGAGTGCGTGGAGAAACGATGTCCTTGATTGATAAGTTGTTCTCTAAGCGTTTGGAAATTATAAATTTCACCGTTACATACAGCTGCAATACGCTTGTTTTCGTTAAATAAGGGTTGGTGTCCGCCGGACAAGTCGATAATCGACAGGCGGCGCATGCCAAGAGCAACTTGGTCGGTGACAAAGGCGCCCTCATCGTCAGGCCCGCGGTGGGCTGTAACACGCCCCATACGATTCAGTAACGAGGCATCAAGCTGAGTGTTGGCACGTAACGCGATGCCGCCGTAAATTCCACACATAGATATGGACTCAGAGTTGTATTATCGTAAGAAGAAAAAATTGATGTTTGTTTGTATTGTATCTATAACACTTGAACAAGTTTGTACGCGGCTTAATTCAGGCTTTTACGCCAGAAGCTAAAAAAATTGCCTGACAGGTGCTTCATGTTATTTTGTTGCGGATATTGTTGTGGGTGTCGGGTCGTTTTTTTCATCTTCCAGGATTTTTATCGTCATAACCAAAATGGCCAGGTAATGGTAAAAAAGATCGAAATAAGCCAGTCCCAAAAAAGCGCCGCCGACAGCATATCCAATAAATGAAACCTGCAGCATTGCGGCCAGGTCAAGTGCCCATTTGTTTTGACCGGTATCCTTGCAGATTCTAATGATTTTGTTTGCACTTCGCCAATATTGTACAAACAACATCAAAAAAATAAACAAACCAACAAAACCATGCTCGGCCAGAATTTCGAAATAAATACTATGATAATCGTGAAATGTGGCAATGCCTTGCTCTATCTGGTGTGGTACATAGCGCTCATAATTTTCAACTGTATGGCTTTCATAGCCGCCACCGGTGAAAGGTCGGTCAAGTGCCATGGCATATCCGAACTCCCACGCTTTCAAGCGAGACATGGCAGATCCATCCTCTTCATAATTTTGTATGGTTGCCATACGGTCGTGCCAGGATTGCGGCATGACCATGTAAAAAAACGGGGACAGCATCAGTAATGCTATAAAGATTACCATCTTGCGCGAGCTTTTAAGCCACAGGAAAACTGAAACGGCAGAAATTGCCAGAAATGCACCGCGGGACTGTGTTCCGAGTATTCCGATGGCAATAAGAAACATAGATAACACTAATCCATAACGTATCCATTTGTTTTGAGAATGTAAATATAAATACCAGACCAGCGGCAGGATCATGACGAGAGCCAGGCCAATCTCAGTATTGCCTGCTATAAAGCCACCCCGTGGGCCCAGTACATGCGAACCGCCGCCTGTCGTCAAAGTAAAAATGCCGCCTTTAAAGCCATAGAAACCGATTGATATAACGATGATCCAGACAAAAATGTGAATTTTTTCCCTGTCGACCAATGCAAATAGAGTCAGGAATATGACTAACTGTATCTTTATTATTTTTTCCCATTGGGACCATGCAACATCCGGGTACATGGCAAATATAGTCGATATCAGCATCCAAATATTGAAAAATATCAGCCAGCCCATTGTTGGCGACCAGAAAAATTTCAGTTTCTTTGATGATACAAAAAAGGAAATCAGGGTTACCAACCCGATAATCTGTGCGAATGGGAAATAGAATGCAAAGCTCCATCCTAATCGGTGAGGGTTCATATATCCGATCCATGACCAAAGATAGATTCCCCAGTGCGGCCTTTTAAATACATAGGGCAGCAATCCAAAAACGATCAGGAAAATCAATAAATCTCTCAAATACCGCCTCCTCTGACAGTCCAGTCATCAGACGCGTGTACTAAACGAATTATTACATTTGGTCGGTGCATGCTTGATAAACTTGTATTGTTAATTGTTGCAGGCAGTGTTGTATATTTTGTCAAGCATTCGGTCTAAATTGATAAGGCAATACATACAAATATGCTGGTTAGTTTGCGAGCGAATACATCGGGAGTCTTACTACTGGATGTTTCTGCTGACAAGACTCAGAAATCCGTAGTGCGATTGTTGTTAATTGTAATCCAGAGTTGTTTTTGTTTAAGGCTTGATTTATGCGCATTGTCTGCCGCTTCTCGTGGTTTAAGCTGGTGGTGTTGTGCAGAAGGATCACTGCCGGTTGATCTTTTTGCAAACTATTCATGATAGTTAAGTTGGCGTCATGTCTAAGTTATACTGTCCGGAATAAAATTTATATTTTTACAGTGCGGCTTTAAGTGTTTTTCACAAAACCGGATTAGATAATTTCTATTCCTTCATTGCTGAACATTTCAATTAAGGCAATCAACGGTAAACCGATCAACGCATTGGGGTCGTCACCACGCATGTATTCCATTAATGCAATTCCAAGACCCTCTGATTTTGCACTGCCAGAACAGTGATAGGGTTGCTCTTTACTCAGATAATTTTTAATCTGCTGATCGCTCAGGTACCGAAATTTGACATGATAGGGAATCACACGGGTCTGCAGTTGATTCGTATGGCTATTGAGCAAGCACAAAGCTGTATAAAAGGTGACTTCATTGCCGCGTATTAACTGTAATTGTTTGAATGCGTTTGCATAGGTCAGCGGTTTGCCAAGATGTGTTCCATTAAATACAGCCACCTGATCAGAACCGATAACCAGTACCTGCTGTCTATATTGCTTAGCTACTGCATGTGCTTTGGATTCAGCCAGACGCCGGGCAGTTTGTTCAGGTGCTTCATCAGGCAGGATTGATTCTTCAATTTGAGGACTGACGGATTCAAAAGGTATTTGTAATCGTTCCAGTAATTCCCGACGATAAACAGAACTCGATCCAAGAATAATAGTACGTGAATTTTTTTTTTTGCTTGAAGCATCCATTTTCATTTTTTGACACTTAAAGATAAAGAATATAACATGCGCGCCTTATGTCTGTGCGATTTGTAATCAATGCTCTTGATTTTGTACGCAAAGCAGGAGAACGTCATGGTAAAATACAGCTCGCCGATTTAGAGCGTATTCAGGATTTTCTTCATGAGAATGGCGGTGACGTCGAATATAGGATCAATGGGATTGTCGGGCGGGACAATAAACCATATCTGCAATTGCAGATAAAAGGAGAAATGCATCTTTGTTGTCAGCGATGTCTGGGCAGTCTGGTCCATCAGCTTGAGATACAGACTTCGCTGTTGTTGGTCGAAACTGAAGCAGAATTGATCCAGGCGGATGAGGATGAAACTGTTGATGCATTATTGGCGATTGCAGACATGGATGTACAAGATTTAATTGAAGAAGAGATTATTCTGAGTCTTGCGATTTCCTCGCGTCACAAAGAGGGCGAGTGCGATGTCTATGATTCAAAGCGGTATAAAGCGACAGAAAATTCAGATTCTGAGAGTCCGTTTGCAGCATTGAAGTCGCTGAAAAAGATACGCTGAAAACGATATAGTATTTGTAAAGGAGTTATTGTATATGGCTGTTCAACAAAATAAAAAGTCACCGTCAAAGCGCGGCATGCATCGGTCGCATGATGCGTTGAAGAATCCTCCCCTGGCAATAGAGCCGGGCACTGGCGAGGTGCATCTGCGTCATCATATTAGTCCAAACGGTTATTATCGCGGAAAAAAAGTTGTAAACACCAAGTCGGACGATTAACCTTTCTTTTCATCTTCTGTTTTCTCCGTTTCAAGTGTTGATATACAGCTGGCCAGAAAGGCTTCGAAATTGAATATAACAGTAGCGATCGATTGTATGGGGGGGGATCATGGCCCCCATGTGACTGTACCTTCGGCAATTAATTTTCTTCGTTGTGATCCTGAAGCCAATATCATTCTGGTAGGTATTCCGGAAGCCATCGAATCGGAGTTGCGGGTACAAAAGATTAATTCCGGTCATCGCGGCATACAAATTCATCCGGCCAGCGAAATTGTCGGTATGGACGAATCGCCTGCGCTTGCGCTGCGCAACAAAAAAGATTCATCAATGCGTGTTGCAATCAATCTGGTCAAAACAGGTGAGGCTCAAGCTTGTATCAGTGCCGGCAATACTGGTGCGCTACTTGCTACATCGCGTTTCGTTTTGAAAACGATTCCAGGAATTGATCGCCCCGCACTGGCGGTGATTTTGCCAACTGTAACCGGCCACACATATGTGCTGGATATGGGTGCCAATGTAAATTGCACAGCAGAACATTTATTGCAGTTCGGCGTCATGGGCGCTTCACTAGTGTCTTCTGTTGAAAATAAAGTTGCGCCCAGTGTCGGGTTGCTGAATATCGGCGAGGAGGAAATCAAAGGTAATGAAATCGTTAAACGGGCGGCTGATCTCCTTCGTAGTAGCGGGCTTAATTTTTATGGTAATGTAGAAGGCGATGATATTTATAAAGGAACTACAGATGTTGTCGTTTGTGATGGTTTCGTCGGTAATGTCACGCTAAAAACATCAGAGGGGCTGGCACAGATGCTTGCAACTTATTTGCGCGAGGAGTTTAAACGTAACCTGTTGACAAAGCTGGCGGGTGTTTTTGCGGTGCCAGCTATCAATGCATTCAAGCGCCGAGTAGATCATCGTCAGTATAACGGAGCAAGTTTTCTTGGGCTGAAAGGCATCGTGATTAAAAGTCATGGCTCTGCGGATACTATTGCTTTTACAGCTGCGATTAAACGAGCTTCGGATGAAGTGCGCGGAGGAATGTTACGCCGCATCAGCGAACGTGTAGCCGAACTTTCTCAATAATCCTGAATGATTTTTTGATTGTTACGAAAAAATTTATAAATAATGTATTCACGAATCACAGGAACCGGTAGCTATCTGCCCGAAAAGATTTTGACCAATCATGACTTGGAAAAAATGGTGGAGACAAGTGATGAATGGATACGAACACGCACAGGAATTACGCAACGACATATTGCGGAAAAAAGCCAAAAAGCAAGCGATCTTGCTTTGTATGCCAGCCAGGAGGCCATGAAAGCTGCGAACATTGCCAGCAGTGACATTGATCTGATTATAGTGGCTACAACGACGCCGGATATGGTCTTCCCTAGCACGGCCTGCATTTTACAGCATAAGCTGGGTGCGGATAATTGCCCTGCCTTTGATGTGCAGGCTGTGTGCAGTGGTTTTGTATATGCGCTGGCTACTGCCGATCAGTTTATTCGTTCGGGAAAATGTAGAAATGCGCTTGTGGTTGGTACCGAGATTTATTCCAAAATACTGGATTGGAATGATCGCAGCACCTGTGTTCTATTTGGTGATGGTGCTGGTGCAGTTGTGTTGTCTCAGAGCGAGCAGCCCGGCATTTTATCGAGCCACTTGCATGCAAGTGGCAGTTATAAGGACGTATTGTCGGTGCCTGGCAGTATAGAGAGCGGCGCTGTTCAGGGTAATCCTTACATTAATATGGAAGGTGGCACGGTTTTTAAATTTGCAGTAAAAGTACTGGAAGATGTGGTGAGAGAAGCTGTTGAGGAGAACAAGTTGAAACCTTCGGATATCGACTGGCTGATACCCCATCAGGCCAATATACGTATTATACGTTCAACTGCGCAAAAGCTGGGCATACCGTTGGATAAAGTCGTTGTGACAGTTGATAAGCATGGTAATACATCAGCCGCATCCATTCCGTTGGCATTGGATATTGCGGTTAAGGATGGGCGTATCCGTCAAGATCAGCTAGTGCTGCTAGAGGGCGTTGGCGGCGGTTTTACCTGGGGAGCGGTACTACTTCGCTGGTGATATTGATGAAATTTGCATTTGTTTTTCCTGGTCAGGGCTCGCAGTCGATCGGCATGATGAATAATTATGCAGATGTACCGGCTATACGTGAAACATTTGACGAAGCGTCCGATGTGTTAAGTCAGGATTTCTGGTCGTTGGCGAGCGATGGCCCGGCAGAATTACTGAATCTGACAGTCAATACCCAGCCGCTTATGCTGACGGCGGGTGTAGCGGTATATCGATGTTGGCAGGCACTGGGGGGTGACCGGCCTGCGTTCCTGGCTGGCCACAGTTTAGGTGAATATACTGCGTTGGTTGCCGGGGGAGCGCTAAACTTCTCTGATGCGCTCGAGTTAGTACGTTTCCGTGCTCGTGAAATGCAACAGTCAGTTCCTGAAGGTGTTGGTGGAATGGCCGCGATACTGGGTTTGGAAGATGCGGTTATTGAAGCGATCTGCCAGGATATTACAGAATCAGCCGACCAGGAGTCCATTGAGGCTGCCAATTATAATTCGCCGGGTCAGGTGGTCATCGCCGGCCATAAGAGTGCGGTGTTGAAAGCTATCGAGATGGCCAAGGAAAAAGGGGCGAAGCGGGCAGTAATGCTGCCGATGAGTATTCCATCACACTGCCGGTTGATGAAACCGGCTGCGGACAAAATGCAGCATCAGCTATCTCACACAGCCATGCGTTCCCCCGATATACCAATTATTCATAATGTCGATGTGCAAGTACACGATAATGTGGATACGATCAAGGGGGTTTTAACGAGTCAGCTATATAGTCCGATACGATGGGTTGATACGATAAAAACACTTGCTGCTGAAGGTGTTACGCATATTGCTGAATGCGGCCCGGGGAACGTTTTAACCGGACTTAACAAGCGTATCGACCGCAGTGTCCAGTATCTGTCATTTTCGAGCAGTGATGCGGTCAAAAAGGGGCGCGACGTTCTTTCGTGATAACACACTGGCAGTATTCGGGCATAATACGTGCCAGCAAGAATTTTATGGAGTCTGAATTTGCAAAATAGGATTGCATTAGTTACAGGTGCGAGCCGCGGTATAGGGCGGGCAATTGCACAGAAGCTTGGGTCGCATGGCGCCATAGTAATTGGTACGGCTACAACGCAGACAGGTGCGGATTCGATTGGCCAATATCTGAGTAATGCGGGCATTCGAGGGGCTGGAAGCGTTCTGAATGTAAGAGATGCTGATCAGGTTAATAGTGCGTTCGAAGCTATCCGTGAGAAATTTGGTGAAGTTGAAATTTTAGTCAACAATGCAGGGATTACGCGTGATAATCTTCTTGTGCGCATGAAGGACGAAGAATGGGATGAAATTATGGAAACCAATCTCAAATCTGTTTTTCGATTGTGCAGAACTGTGTTGCGTGCCATGATGAAAGCGCGTTATGGGCGTATTATTAATATTTCTTCTGTAGTAGGTACTATTGGAAATATAGGGCAGGCAAACTATGCGGCCGCCAAGGCGGGTATGTTTGGTTTTGGTAAATCTCTCGCGCGCGAGGTGGGCAGCCGTAATATTACGGTCAATTGTGTGGCACCCGGCTTTATCGATACCGATATGACCAGGGCGCTCAGTGAAGAACAACAACAAAGCCTGATTCAGCACGTCCCGTTAGGAAGACTGGGGGCCGCTGAGGAGGTTGCATCGGCAGTTGCTTTTCTGGCCTCTTCTGAGGCCGGTTACATTACCGGTTCAACGCTGCATGTCAATGGCGGTATGTATATGGATTAACAATGAGTGCGAGTGTTACTCAACTATTTGTTTTTATTGTAAAAAACTTGCAAAATGTTGTTGGCCGCCTGCACGAACACAAGCCAGATATTTGTTTTGCAGATTTTTAAAATTTGTTAATATATCAAAATCTTTTTCTTATTTTGAAGGAAGCATTTAAATGGAAAACGTAGAACAGCGCATTAAAAAAATCGTAGCTGAACAACTTGGTGTAAAAGAAGAGGAAGTCAAGAATGAGTCATCATTTGTAAACGATTTGGGAGCAGATTCTCTGGATACAGTGGAGTTGGTAATGGCGCTTGAAGAAGAATTTGAATGCGAAATTCCAGATGAACAGGCTGAAAAAATCAATACTGTTCAAGAAGCAATTGATTACGTTACTGAGAACGCAGGTAATTAACACTTATTTGTAATTGAACGGAGTTATTTTGTCCAAACGCAGGGTGGTTGTAACCGGGATGGGTATTATCTCACCCGTTGGCAATACAATTTCAGAAGCATGGGAAAATGTAACCGCTGGCAAGTCGGGTATCCGCCGTATTACCCGGTTTGACGCATCAGCTTTTACCTCACAAATTGCAGGAGAAGTAGAAGGTTTTGATGTCAGTGAATATTTACCAGTCAAAGAGGCGCGCCGTATGGATGTTTTCATTCATTACGGTATGGCAGCTGCAATACAGTCCATAAAGAATGCAGGCATAGAAGACATATCCGGTCTGGAGGCTGAACGTATCGGTGTAAATATTGGTTCTGGAATAGGTGGTTTGCCTATGATCGAGAATACTGATGAAGCCTATCATAAAGGTGGGCCGCGTAAAATCTCCCCTTTTTTTATTCCCAGTACAATCATTAACATGATTTCGGGTAATTTGTCCATAAAATATGGTTACAAAGGGCCCAATCTTGCAATCGTAACTGCATGCACAACAGCCACGCACAGTATTGGAAATTCTGCGCGCATGATTGAATATGATGATGTCGATATCATGATTTGCGGAGGAGCTGAGTCCTGCGTTACTCCATTGGCAATAGGTGGATTCGCGGCTGCCAAGGCATTGTCGGTGAGTAATGATAATCCACAAACAGCGAGTCGGCCTTGGGACCTGTCGCGGGATGGTTTCGTGTTGGGAGAAGGCGCAGGGGTATTGGTGCTGGAAGAAATGGAACATGCCAAAAGCAGGGGAGCGACTATTTACGCAGAGCTGGCAGGATTCGGTATGAGTGCAGACGCCTATCATATGACTGCACCCAGTGAAGACGGAGAGGGCGCATCACGGTGTATGGAAAATGCACTAAAAAATGCGCGAATGAATCCATCGGAGATTGATTATGTGAATGCGCATGGAACGTCAACACCTTTAGGCGATATTGCAGAGACAATCGCTGTCAAACGTTGTTTTGGTGAGCATGCCATGAAACTGGCGGTGAATTCGACAAAATCAATGACCGGACACTTACTCGGTGCTGCGGGGGGGATCGAAGCTATATTTTCTACATTAGCTGTTTATCATCAGATATCACCACCGACAATCAACCTTGAAAATCAGGATGCGCAATGTGATCTCGATTACGTCGCCAATGAAGCGCGGGAAATGAAAATTGAGGCTGCATTGTCTAATTCTTTTGGTTTTGGTGGTACCAATGGCACGTTAGTATTTCGTAAAGTGTAGATAGATTCGTTGGCGCATGCTTTCGCTAAAACGCCTGTTTATTTTTCTCTTCGGATTTGTTTTTATAGCCATCCTGACTCTAGGATGGCTTTATTATCATTATCATCGCAATTTACCTTTGCCGGTTGTGCCTTATGAGTTTTCAATTGAACCAGGCAGCAATTTAAAGCAGATAAGTAGCCAATTGGTTCATGAAGGTATACTTCCAAACAGCTGGTCCTTCGTTTTGTTATCACGCTTGCTTGGAAAAGAGTCGGCCATCAAGGCCGGTGACTATCGACTGACACAGGAAATTTCTCAAATAGCCCTGCTGGCATACCTGATTAAAGGTGATATACGGCAAAATGAAGTCAGATTTATTGAAGGTTGGACATTTTCTCAGTTCATGGAAGCGTTGTATGCACACCCAAACATACAGAATACAACCATCGGATTGAATGAAGAAGAAATTCTTCGTTTAATTGGCGCCAGCGAAAATGCCGCAGAGGGTCTTTTCTTTCCTGATACCTATTACGTTATTAAAAACAGTAAGGATGTAGAGGTCTTGCAACGCGCCTATCGGGCAATGCAAAAACATTTACAGGAAGCCTGGTCAATGCGGAAGGATTCATTGCCGCTGGAATCTCCGTATGAAGCGCTGATTCTAGCATCTATAGTCGAGAAAGAAACCGGATTGGACAGTGATCGTGCAGAGATTGCGGGCGTTTTTATCAATCGGTTGCGTATCGGTATGCGCTTGCAAACTGACCCGACTGTGATTTACGGTCTAGGAAACCAGTTTGATGGTAATTTGCGTAAAATAGATCTGCAGACGGATCATGACTACAATACCTATACACGTTCCGGTTTGCCGCCAACCCCGATAGCAATGCCCGGTCTTGCATCTATTTATGCAGCAGTTAATCCGGCAGCGACCGATTCACTCTATTTTGTTGCAAAAGGTAATGGAGAGTCGATTTTTTCTACCAACCTCGCAGACCATAATCGGGCTGTCGCTAAGTATCAGCGACAGCAAAAAAAATAAAAATGTTAAGCCAAAAATTTACATCTGAAATCTGTGAGATTGCATGACTCAATTTTCGATTGTTGTTCCGACACTGAATGAGTCAGAAAATATAGATTTACTGTTAGCACGTCTTTTTGCATTAAATATTCCATCCGACACGTTTGAAGTTATTTTTGTCGACGACAGTTCAAACGACGGCACACCCGAGAAAATACGCAACTGGCAGAAACATACCAATATACATTTGATCGAGAGATCCGGTAAACCAGATTTGACGGCTTCGATTCTGGCCGGAACGGATGCAGCACAAAGCGATATCATTGTTGTCATGGACGCCGATTTAAGCCATCCGCACGAGCAGTTAAAAGCCTTGGTTGAACCTTTACTGCATGATCAATATGATGTGGTTATTGGCAGTCGGTATATAGATGGGGGTGGTGTTCATGGATGGCCTTTTTATAGGCATATGCTGTCGCGCATTGGCGGCTGGCTGGCTCGCCCTTTTTGTGATGTCAGTGACGCGACCTCAGGCTTTTTTGCATTTCGGCGCGAGTTCGCCGCGACCGTTTCAAAACAGGCCCACGGTTACAAGATTTTACTCGAGATTCTGATGGCCAACGACGGTAATCTGCGTATCAAAGAGATTCCAATCTGTTTTCGTGACCGTGCACATGGTGCTTCTAAGCTTTCATTTTCTCATCAACTGACTTATTTGCAGCGCTTGATGACACTGGCAGGCGGTTCGGTTTCCGCAGGTACAGCAGGTCGTTTTGCAGTAGTAGGGTTGTTGGGCATGGTGGCCGATGTTCTAATGTTCCAGTGGATGATCAGTCGCGAAACCGGGCTCGCTCTGGCGCATATTGCCAGTTTTCTGGTAGCGATTTGCATAAATTATGCAATGAACGCAACTTGGTCGTTTCGTGCCAACGATATTTACCATTTGCAGTGGACTCAGTTTATACGTTTTCTTACGATTGGCGCGCTTTCGCTGCTGTTGCGAGGCGGAGTGCTTGCGTTATGTGTGCATATACTGAATATGTCGCCATCTGTGGCCATATTTCCTGCCATTGCTGCAACTGCCATGGTTAACTATCTGGGCACCGCTTTTTATGTTTTTCCAAACGGGCAACATTTTCCATCGCAGCATATGCGCTGGCGTGTTGCTGCAGTCGGTGTCGTGGGATTCTGTATTCTGTTACGCCTAATCTATCTTGGTCTTGCGCAACTAATACCGGATGAGGCTTATTACTGGCAATATGCTCAACATATGGATTTGAGTTTTTATGATCATCCACCGATGGTTGCCTGGCTGATCTGGTTGAGCACTGCCATTTTTGGTGATAATGAAGCGGGAGTGCGTGCAGGGGCATTTGTGTGCAGTCTGTTGGTGTTGGGGTTTCTTTATGCTTACGCGCAGAATCTATACGATAAATCAACTGCATTCCGGGCGATACTGTTGTTTTCTGTGTTGCCAATGGGTTTTGCATCCGGATTTTTGATGACACCGGATGCTCCGCTGGCAGCCGCCTGGATGGCTGCGCTTTTTTTTATGGAGCGGGCGCTTGTCGCGGATCAACAGTCGGCATGGCTGGGTGTGGGTGTGGCATTCGGCCTCGGCATGCTATCCAAATATACATTGGGCTTACTGGGGCTGGCTGCGTTGGTTTTTGTGTTAATCGATCCTGTGGCACGCCGATCGATGGCGCGACCGCACCTTTATCTGGCGATTATTCTTGCATTGCTTATTTTTTCACCGGTGTTAATCTGGAATTTCCAGCATGACTGGGCGTCTTTTGTATTTCAATCGACGCGACATGTGGCAAACAGCAGTCAGTTTTCAGTTCATTTTTTGATTATTTACATAATCATTCTGTTAACACCTGTTGGTTTTCTTGCTGCGGTTCTGGCGCTGACTCAACACGCTGGTAGCGAAAAACAGAATATATTTCCATACAAATCAGGAGCCAGAAAGCAGCTGTTTATACAGATCATGACCGGTGTACCGTTTTTGGTGTTTCTGGTTTTCAGTACATTCGACCATCCAAAATTTCATTGGACAGGACCTATCTGGCTTGCGGTATTGCCGTCTATCGCCTGGATGCTTGTTAAAACGGAAGGTGTGAACAGATTTGCTGCCTGGGTGCAGCGTACATGGCAACATACAATCGCGATTTGTCTGCTAGTGTATGCATTTACTTTGCATTATCTTGTTCTGGGAGTGCCAGGAATCCCTTATCATTTGTTCACAGAGCATTATTTTTGGCGCGAAACAACCTATGTGGTTGAGCAGATTGCGGAAGAAGTCAGAAAGCAATCCGGTATGGAACCAATAGTTGTCGGTATGAGTAAATGGTCGGTTGCAAGCAGTTTATATTTCTATAATCATGCGCGTGGTGATCTTGATATTCGCTCGCGAAATTTGTTTGGTGACAGTGGCGCAATGTACAGTTACTGGTTTCCATCTCAGCTACCTACAAACAGAGCAATTATTCAGGTTGGCATGAAACCGGCTCACCTGGATCAAATTCGCGAGGGTGATAATTTGAAACAAATGCTGATTCAACCCGGTGCAGTTCAGTATCGTACGATCCATAACAATGGAATAGTTCTAAGACGTGTCTATTTTCGTGTAGCCAGAGGGTTTAAAGGAGTGCCCGCTTGAGAGGCGTTTCATCTTTTTTCTGCTTGCTGAACAGCATTCTCATAATAATCTCGTCAAACTAATTTGCATCAACCGAGATTTATGTCGACAGTTTAATATATGACAAAACCGTTAATTATCCCGGTTAAGAACGACTTTTTCTGCTTTTAAATCGTATCTTGCGGAGTGATTTGTAAATCAGATGTGGCAGTAAAATATAAAGCGGCATGCGAATCAAATGGCTGCGCAGGTACATTAGCAGTCGTGCAAGTGATGCGGACAGCATCGGTTTGTCCGGGTGCTGCGGAAATAATGCTAATGGCACCAGCCGGTGCATTATCCACAGTTTCAGCCTTCCTGGTCGTGCATGCAGACGAACAAGGGCTTTTCCAGGTACAGGCGTATTGAATATCAGTTGACTGAAATACAGGCCATAAAACACGGTCTTGCTTAATTTCAACTGGTTGGAGCGATCAATTAACCACGTCCAGAAATCAGGCGTTCGTTCACTAAAAAAAACCATTAAATCATGCAGGTCCAGCAAATCCCTGAGATCGTTAGCGAGCTCATTATTCTGAAACAGATTTACGGCGCAATGAATGACCATATCAACCGGACTCAACAGTCTGATGGTTGAATTCTTGACTGGAATGGCAGCGTCGAAGAGCAGTTTTGGGTCGATTTTCACCCGATTGGTCAGGGGTATCAGTGTATGATGAATATCGACCTCAGTTTCTCGTTCGGCATGTACCAACGGTGGAATCTCATGGCTCCATACGCGGTAATAGTGCTCATCGTAGGCTGAAAGCGGGCGATGCTTCCAGCCTTTGACCACAAGTAGTGACTCAATGTCTGCCAGATCCGACTGGTGGACCAGTAAATCGAGATCGACGGATAAACGTCCCGATGCGTGCGGTATCGCTGCTAAACTGTATGCGATGCCCTTTAGTGCGATAATTGAGGTGTCAAAGTCATTTAGTGCCCAAAGAACTCTGTTTAACTCCCATCGGTTAAGCTGTTGCAGTTTTTCAACCTGAACGAGTCCCGATGTCAATTGAGTGGAGACTCTTGGCGGAACCTGATCCCAGGTACCATATTCCTTTACGAGTAATCCCAAGCGTCCGAGTAATTTTACACGCCTTGCCATCCGGATCAGCAGTTCCCAATCCGAGTCACAATAGCGAGTGAGACAGGCGGGGTTGGTTAATCCGTTGAGTAAAATCTGACAATGCGGGGGAAGATCAAGTTTCATTGGTCAGTTGATGCAAAACTTCCATGACGCTGTCGAAATCAGAATATACTAGTTTAAAGCAATCACAACTGCGAATCAGGTCGGCAACTGCGCAAAACCCAGTCGCGCCTAGTGCTTCATAATTGAATGCGTTGCTTGCAAGCATCATAAACGCTTCAGAATCGGAAATTGCTTCAATTTTAACCGGCGTATCAGCTATCCATTTGGGAAAAATTATCCATCTGGCCTTACAGGTATGTTTCGACAGTAAAATACTTTTTTCTGGTGGACGGACATGCGCAACGGTTCCTTTTTGGGTGTTTGGTATGGGGCGACCCATAACTATATCGGGTAGATAGTTGCGGATGACGGCGATAGATTCGTTTTTAAGCGGCATTAAACGTGGAATCGGAAGAAAAAGTTGCTGCTGTGTGTCCATCAGTCCAAACTCGTCAGAAAACAGGCGGAATCCCTGATAAGACAGGACTGTGCATAAAGTTGTTTTTCCGCTTCCCGGCCAGGCAGGAAATAAAATTACGTGACCGTTTTTTTCAACTACAGCCGAATGTAGTAGCAACAGGTGATTGACCCGGACAGCTATAGCCAGATTAATGCCCCATTCCAGTACTGCAAGTGCTTGTTCCTGAGGGAAACTTTCAAAAGGAGACTGGCCATCCAGCAGAAAACGGATATTACGTTTGAACGGATTCCTGAGGGAACGTTCTGTCACGATTCGTACATGAAATTCGGCGATTTCATCTTGTGTTATTCGGTAATGACTGTAGAGCAGATAAAGTTGTTCAATCAGTGGTTTGTATGACGTATGGATGCAGACATTGAAAGGACCAATTGCAACTCTCAGTCCTTGTCTGTGTAATAGCATATGAAATTCTTCAAATGGAATCTGGTTGACCACCATGTCAAGAACCCACAAATGATTTTTTGACTAGTCCCAATGTGTCAAAATGATAAAGTACCTTTTCTATATTTCGCTGAAAATCATGATCTGGTTCTTGCTGAAACTGCACTGCCAAATAAGCGCTGATTTCTTCAAGTGTTGCCGGCTTCTGATCAAGGTAAATGAGCATTTTCATGCTCATGTGATTTAAAAAGTGAGTTTTGCCGGAATCTGGCTGGAAAACAGTATACTCTTCGTCCCAGTTTTCAATCAGCAATGTTTCAAAATGATTTGTTCGCCAGTGCATGCTTGTGCAGAATCAATCTAAAAACTGGAGTTTATCATTAGACTGAATCAAAGGAACATGCACCGCCCATTGTTAAATCGGTTCAGGTGCTTGTGGAAGCTGTATGCTGCAGACAAAAATAGCTAAACAAACAAAAGACTGCATCTAAAATCCAAGAAGATACAGTCATGATGAGTTTTCTGACGGCTTGTCTATCTTATGTCGACTGCCTTGCCGAATATTTGCGTCAGCTCGAATTGACAGAATGTGTAATCAGGTTTTGGCTGGCTACCAGGTCGGATTGATGTTGATACCCGTTTTACTCATGATCGAAGTATACGCAACAGCCGAAATCATGATTCCACCGCGAGCATGGCATTCCTCCAATTGCTGCATTTTACTGGTTAAAACTGTTTCAGCACTTGCGGTGAGGTCAATCTTGGGCTCTTGGATAAGTGTTGCCTGCGGAAACTGACCGAGATCATAAGGGCCGCCGGGAATTTGTGTTTGCATCGGATCGGGAAAAACACACAGTAATTGAGGGCCGTTGATTGTGTCTTTGAAAACGGCATTTTCGATAGAATCCGCTTCCCCCGTGATATTGCTGGTACGAGCCAAAGCCGCGCCACTATATAGCGTCATGACAACCGGCACCGCCACTGTTCCTTTTAATAATTTTCTTCTCTTATGCTTATGAATGTTATCCATGGACGCTTTAAGTGACTGCCGTGCAGTTTCAGTTTGTAAGTGTGATCGTTTTTCAGTCATGCTTGATAAATCTCGCAGGTGTATTCATCAATAATGGATACAATATAGTCTTATCAATAAATAAGCAAGTATCGGGCCAGTTTGATAGGCAAATAAATTAATTCAGAAATACAACAAGTTGCTAATCGATCGTCATTTATGCCGGGGCGGTTGATAAAAAAGTGTCAAGTTTTTCGACATTCTTGATCAATTCATGTTCACTTTTTGTTTATATTTTCTGTTCTTTTATTGTAGATAATATGGTACAAAACCGGTAGTACCAGCATGGTTAGCGTCGTCGATGTAAACGTACCGCCAATAACGACAGTAGCTAAGGGTCGTTGTACTTCTGCGCCAATACTAATGGCCAGTGCCATCGGCAGAAATCCGATAGCATCAGTCAGGTCTGTCATCAATACCGGTCGCAGACGTGTCAATGCACCCGTTTTAATTGCGTCGTCCAGTGAATAACCCTTTTCTCTTAAGTTGCGAATAAATGATAGCAGTACCAGGCCATTCAATACAGCGATACCTGATAAAGCAATAAAACCAATAGCCGCAGATATCGAGAATGGAATGTCGCGCAGCCATAGTGCTAAGATGCCGCCTGTAAATGCAAAGGGTACGCCAGTGAAGACCAGCAACCCGTCACGCAGGTTTCCAAACATCAAATAGAGCAGAATAAAAATTAGACCGAGTGCAATGGGTACAATGATGATTAAACGTTCCGTTGCTGAAACCAGTTGTTCGTATTGACCGCCCCATACAATCCAGTAACCAGGTGGAATTTTTATTTCTTCTGCAATTCGTGCCTGTGCCGCATGTACAAAAGTGCCGAGATCGGTGCCGCGGACATTTGCGCTGACAACCACCCTGCGCTTGCCATTCTCACGGCTGATCTGGTTCGGGCCGGTTATGACCTCGAAATCAGCAATGTCATCTAGTGTCAGATAGGCCGGGGGTGGCAACGCATCTGGTTGCAGGTTTAATGTTGCATTCGGCAGTTCGATAGGTAATCGTTTAAGTGCTTCTATATCCCCGCGTAACTGTTCGGGTAAACGTACCAGGAGGTTGAAACGCCTGTCACCTTCGTAAATAAGGCCGGTAGACATGCCGCCAATGGCGATAGCGACAATATTCTGAACATCCGATACATTTAGGCCGTAGCGTGCCATTTTAGCCCGATCCAAATGAATAGAGAGCATGGGCAGACCGGTTATTTGTTCTATTTTTGCATCAGCGGCTCCCGGAATAGTCTCTATGATCGCCAGAATTTCATCGCCAACGTCATGCAAGATATCCATGTCGTCGCCAAATATCTTTACTGCGACGTCGGCGCGAACACCTGAAATCAGTTCATTAAACCGCATTTGTATCGGTTGCGTGAATTCGTAATTGTTGCCGGGTACATCGAATACTGCTTTTTCCATGGCGGCAATAAGCGCGTCTTTGGTTTTGTATGGACCTTCCCATTGGTTCTGGTCTTTCAGAATAATGAAGATGTCAGCCACGCTGGGTGGCATAGGATCGGTTGCGATTTCTGGTGTGCCGATTTTTGAAAAAACCCGTTCAACTTCGGCGAACGATTTGATTTTCTTCTCCAGTTCATTCTGCATTTCGATCGCAGTTGACAGGCTGGTGCCCGGAATGCGGATGGCGTGCAATGCAATATCACCTTCATTCAAGCTGGGCACGAATTCGCTGCCAAGTCGGGTGGCGAGTAATGCGGAAAGAATCATAATCATTACTGCAAGTGTTACGGTCAGCGCTTTGTTGCGCATTGCCCACAGCAGCATCGGTAGATAAATCTGTTTAAAGCCTTTTACGGTCTTGTTTTCCGTATCTTGTATGTCGCCGGTCAGAAACAGGGCAACTGCTGCGGGTACAAAGGTAATGGATAGAATGATTGCGCCGACCAGGGCTGCTACAACAGTGTAGGCCATTGGGTGAAACATTTTTCCTTCTACCCCTGATAAGGCAAAGATAGGAATATAGACGATCAGGATTATGGTTTGACCGAACAGCAGTGCGCGCCGCGTTTCTTTGCTGGCTGAAAAAACAATTTCCAGGCGCTCGGGAAGTGTCAGAAGTCGTTTTAGTCTCGCCTGTTCTTGCGCCAGATGCCTGATGCAGTTTTCAATAATAACGATAGCGCCATCGACGATGATGCCAAAGTCCAGTGCACCAAGGCTCATCAGGTTGGCGCTGACATTATTTGCAGCCATGCCTGTTAATGTGAAGAGCATTGATAGCGGAATCACCAGCGCGGCTATCAGTGCAGCGCGCAGGTTGCCGAGAAATAAAAACAGTACAACAATAACGAGAATAGCGCCTTCCGTTAGATTGGATGCGACTGTTTGTATGGTTTTGTCAACCAGTGTGGTGCGATTGTATACAGGTGCCGCCACAATACCTTCTGGCAGGTTGCGGTTGATTTCCCGTAATTTCTGTGCGGCCGCTTCAGACACTATCTGGCTGTTTTCACCGATTAACATATGGACAGTACCGAGCACGACCTCTTTGCCGTTCTGGGTGGCGGCGCCGTTACGCAGTTCTTTGCCGAGAATGACATCTGCTACATCCTTGATACGGATTGGAATGCCCTGTCGATTATCGAGAATGATTTCGCCGATCTCGGTAAGGTTGGTGACTTGCCCGGGCACCCTGACCAAATATTGTTCGCCGCTTTTCTCAATGTAACCAGCACCAATATTCAAATTGTTTTTTGCCAGAGCGGATACAACATCCTGAAGAGTCAGACCCCTGGAAATAAGCTTTTCCGGGTAGGGAGTTACGTGAAACTGCTTGACATATCCACCGACAGAATTCACCTCTGTGACACCTTTGACAGTAAGTAACTGAGGTCGAATTATCCAGTCCTGGATTTCCCGAAGATCAGTTGCTGTGTAGTTGGTACCATCTGGTTTTTTTGCACCTTTTTGTGCATCAACAGTCCACATGAATATCTCACCCAGTCCGGTTGAGATCGGTCCCATGCGAGGCTCGATTCCAACCGGCAGTCTGTTCCTGACTTCCTGTATACGCTGGCTGACCAGCTGGCGTGCAAAATAAATATCGGTTCCGTCTTTGAAAACCACCGTGACTTGCGAGAGCCCATAACGGGAAAGTGAGCGTGTATAGTCGAGTTCGGGAAGCCCCATCATGATAGTCTCGATTGGAAAAGTAATCCTTTGCTCGGCTTCCAAAGGTGAATAACCGGGTGCCTCCGTGTTGATCTGTACCTGAACATTGGTAATATCCGGTACAGCATCAATGGGAACTTTTTGATAGCTGTAAACTCCCAGTAAGAACAAGGCAAAAACCGCTACCATGACTAGGCCGCGATAATTTATTGATATCTGTAATATCCGTTCGAACAAGATGTGATCCTTTTGTTGGTAATGATTGTTCGCGAATGCTGCCAGCTAAATAGTGATGGAGCCGTAATCAGTGATCATGCTCTGCGCCAGATTTGCCAAGCTCCGCCTTGACAGCAAAACTATTGCCTGAGGCATACCGTTCACCAGCATGGAGTCCACTTAGTACCTCAACTTTCTCACCATCGTTTATGCCGAGTTCGAGCGGGCGAGCTTCAAAATAATCACCATAGCGACCAAAAACGACAGTCCAGTCGAATAGGGTCTGTAAACCATCCATGTAGACGGCAACTGGCACCTCGATTTCTTCGGTGCTGATGTTTCCGCTAACAAACATACCATCGCGCCAGAGACCTGAGGTATTGTCGAGAATGATGCGTGCCATTGCAGTGCGTGTTTGTGTATTCAGCATCGCGCTGATGTATGTAATTTCACCGGTTCCCGTTATATTTGTGGCCGTAGACTTGATAACCGCTTTTTGTCCGAGTCTAATAGCGCCTAGATCTTTTGGAAATACTGTTAAGTCCGCGTACATTGTGGAAGTGTCGACCACTGTAAAAATTTCAGTATCTTCTTTGATAACTTGGCCGCGAGCGACGGATTTAGTCGTGATCAAACCTGAGATGGGTGATCGAATTTCGTATCGTGTCAGATTTTTCAGGCTGCTAACGGCTTCAGGCCTGTCACCGATAGCATGTAATTTTGCCTCGGCGAGTTCCAGAGCGATTTCAGCTTCTGCTTTTAATTGCTGTGTTGTCAGATACTCCTGTTTTGCTGTTATTTTCTCTTCCCATAACTGTTTTTCGCGTTCGAAATTGATGTTGGCTAAAGTGAGTCTTTTTTGTGCGGCCAGATACTGACTGCGCAAATCGGCGAGTAATTGGCTTTCAACAACCGCAAGAACAGTACCTTCGCTGATTTGTTCGCCGAGATGGCGCGGCACTTCCAGCACTATTCCCGGAGCCCGGGGAACGACGCGTACGATATTGTGATGATTGAATGCGATGATGCCGGGTAACTGTAGATTTGGACGGATAGTTGCAGGTCCGGCGGTTTCAATGCGGATACCTGTGCTGGTTAATGTGTCAGTAGTCATTTCGATGCGCGCTTCCACTTGACTGTATCCCCAGTTAAATTCTTTGCCATCCCGCTCCGCGGTTATCGCAATATCAAATGAGTGTGGTTCGTCGACAACTTGATCGCCAAGTAAATAATCGCCAACAGGTCTAAACGAAAAAAGCTGGGCAGATCGGCCCAGTCTGGATAGGGTAATTCCAACATTTGCCTGGTCAGGCGGAATTGGTTGATCGCCTTCGTAGAGATATAGACGAAATTGCGGATCAACACCTTTCTCAAAAATGGTTATTTCCACGCTAAAATTGTCGGCAGTGAAAATTCTGCCGCCCCTGGGACCAATCTGTTCTTTATGTGCGGAATCTTCATTGGCGGCATCGGAAAAAGTGTGTTGGTTGTCGTGTTCTGCAAAATCTGATTTTTCAAGATTCAGAATTAGAGTACCCAGAATTGCACCCACGACGATGACGAGAACGATAGGCTTTATATTGGTTTCGCTCACAGCTTGCTCCTTGAATTCATGCAGCGATAGTTTGTTTTCAGGGTTTGTTGAAATTTTCTATGGGTTCGGCAATTAATCGTTCAATTTCATTAATCAATCGCTGGTAATCAGCCAAAGCCTGTAAATACAGCGTCTGATTCTGGAACAGAGTGCGCTGAGCATCTAGTAATTCAAGAAAATTAAATCTTCCCAGTTCGTAACCTCTGCTAGCCATTCTGAAAGTTTCTCTGGCACCTGGCAGTATTTCGTTTCGCAGTTTATTGATTTGTGTATCCGCTGAAATTAACGATTCGTATGCCTGTGTAAGCAAAGCCCTTAATTGCAAATCGACAGCCGCCTGTTTATCCGCTGCCCTGTTTACGCGCTGTTGAGCAGCCAGGAGATTGCCTTGATTACGATCAAATACGGGAAGCGGAATCGACAAGCCCACCAATGCGGTCGTGTCATTGGGTATGTCATGGCCGTACCGCCGGATTCCAGCTGTAATGGTGACATCCGGGATGCGGCGTGCTTTTTCCAGGAGGAACAGTGCCTCGCGTTGTTCAAGATTCTTAAGGCTGCGAAGCGCTAGCGGG
The DNA here is from genome assembly GCF_900111605.1 of Nitrosomonas marina. GTDB lineage: Bacteria > Pseudomonadota > Gammaproteobacteria > Burkholderiales > Nitrosomonadaceae > Nitrosomonas > Nitrosomonas marina_A. The sequence continues at coordinate 80,006 of NZ_FOIA01000004.1, forward strand.
TTCTGCCGTACCCGGACTTCAAGTAACTGAAAATCGGGTATAGCTACAAATGATTCAAGATTCCCAAGTGCGCGTTCAAAGCGTGGTTCCGGGTTTCCCCAGAGTAATGCCAGTTGTTTGCGAAATGAAACCAGGTTGCGCTGCGCCTGTTCTACCTCGATTTCTGCTGTGGCAAGCGCTACTTGTGCTCGTGTTTTCTCCAATGGCGGCGCTTTCCCGGATTTTACTCGCTTGGAGGCTGCGTCAACTACTTTTTGGGCCAACTCCTGTCCGGCCAGGGCAAGCTTCATTCGTTCCTGTCCGGCCAGCACTTCCAGGAAAACATTGGCAACTTTTGCTATCAGGTCCAGTTGTCTTGCTGCATAGTCCTGTTCGGCGCTTTCCTGTGTCAATTGGGCGGCAAGTCTGCGTGCAGATCGTTTTCCGCCTATTTCAAATAACTGGCTGATGCGAATAGAATCGAATCTTGCTGCAGGTCCATGCGAGCGGGAAGTGACATCTTCGGTGTCTAATTGTATGACCGGGTTAGGTAATAGTCCTGCCTGTGTAACGAGGCCTTGTAATGCCAGCGTTTCTTTTGCAAAAGCGGCCAAATCGGGATTATGCAGCAGTGCCAGTTGGATTGCATGACTTAATGTGAGCTCATTTTCCTCTGCTGGTGTGTGCTGGATGATCGATGTCCCGGTTTGGTGACGGGCAGAAGCTCCTGGAGCATTGCTTTCCGCAACCGAAACCGCAGCAATAAAGAAGCTGAGTATTAGCAACAATAACAACCGGTATATAAAGTGGCGTGGTGATGACTCTGTTACTAATTCGTTAATGCGCACGTTGAACTCTTGAGAGATCGCTATTTTGTTGCAATGGAGCAAAATGTGCAGATATAAAGTTGCAAAGCAGATTCTGGCAGTTGTCGAAAATCGCGCGGTAAACGATCGTGGCTTTGGTGTGTCGAAGTGATGATTTAATTTTAGTTTAGGTAAAATGCAGTATCTTAATGCGTTCGGTTTTCTCTCAATTTTAATCAGCGAAGGTATTGATATAACGGTATAATAGTTGGTCTGGGTCGGGTGTGTTCTGGTACAGGTATGCTGATGTATCGAAGTTCGTTTTATCAGCGGATACATGATATATCTGTGCTTGTCAGTGCGTTGCCGAGCAAGGCAGTTTAAAAATGCTTGAAGAATATGTGTAATTCATCGGTGAAGACTGTCTCCCTGATCGGTATGCCAAGGATATTTTCAGTATAGCGATCAATGCCAATGCAGGAATAACCGTGTTAACAGAATGATTTCTCATAAAAATAAGACGCATTTATAAGGCCGAGTATTTTTTCTACGCCACTTTTACCATCTGTTAATCTTATCACATGACTATGGTTTTTTTGACTTGCTGCACCTGATGTGTACTAGCATGTCGATTTTTACGCACTAATCTTTTTTTCAAATGCCATAACAGGCTTCCCTATTTTTTAATTCTTTTTTTGTATGGCTTGTTGCCTGATGCATCACCGCTTGTGCGCGGACTGGTGTGAGTATTTGCGTGCGGCGTAGTGGTTGGTCGGGTTTTGGTCAATGTTTTCTATGTAACACTATGTTCAAAATGAACTTTGATTAAGTCTTTGTCATATATATAGAAATATCTTTGTTTTTTCTTGACGTGTGGTTTTTTTTTGATTAAAGTGGAAATAACTGTGGAATTGTGGTTAATAGTGGGTAGAAGTAGTTCGAATTAACTTATCCTGTAACAATCAGAGGGCGACATGTTTCGAGGTGTCACGCAGCTCAGTTTGGATGCAAAAGGCAGAATTGCGATACCCGCAAGGTATCGCAATGAGCTGGCTTCCAAATGTTCCGGACATTTGATCGTGACCGCCGATCCGTCTAAATGCCTCCTGATTTACCCCCAGCCAGTGTGGGAACCTATTGAGCAAAAATTAAGCGAGCTTTCCGGTTTTAATTCGAGAGTGCGAAGCATGCAGCGATTGTTGATCGGTAGTGCCTGTGATGTGGATATGGACGGAGCCGGGCGCATCCTGATTTCGCAACCGTTGCGCCGCTATGCGGGATTATCCAAAGACGTGGTTCTGGTTGGGCAGGGGGAAAAATTTGAACTTTGGGATGAGCAGCAATGGGATCTGCAAATTGAGGAGGCAGTTTCTTTCAGCGAGGATGATATGCCGCCAGAATTGGAAGGATTTTCCTTGTGAAGTGGCGGTGATGGTTTGTCAGAGCATATTACAGTTTTGTTGCATGAGGCCATTGAGGCGTTGGCAATTAAACCGGAGGGTGTTTATGTGGATGGGACCTATGGAAGAGGTGGTCATAGCCGGCTGATCTTGTCGCGTTTGAGTCAGCATGGACAACTGATTGCCATAGACAGAGATCTGGCAGCCGTCGCGGCAGGAGAGCAGATGGTGCAGGCGCATTCGGCACGTCAGATGCCGAGATTCGAAATCCGGCATGCTGCTTTCTCTCAAATGCGCCAGGTGCTGCATCAAATGGGTGTACAGAGAGTGGACGGGATTTTATTGGATCTGGGTATGTCCTCGCCACAATTGAATGCTGAGAGGGGTTTTAGTTTACGGGCGGATGGTCCGCTGGATATGCGAATGGATGTCAGTAAAGGGATGACAGCCGCGCAGTGGATTGAAACAATTTCTGAAACTGAATTAGAAAAGGTGATTAGAGAATATGGCGAAGAACGGTATGCTCGGTCGATTGCAAGAGCGATTGTTGTGGCAAGAGCGCGGCAGCCTATTGTTACCACATTGCAACTTGCCAAGATTGTTACAGCGGTCGTGCGCTCACGTGAGCGTAAGCGGGAGGGCCAGCAGAGTCCGGCGACGCGTACTTTTCAGGCGATACGGATCGCTATCAATCAGGAACTTGAGGAACTGTCGTTAGCATTGCAGCAAAGTGCGGACCTGCTGAAGGTTGGCGGTCGGTTGGTTGTGATTAGCTTTCATTCTTTGGAAGACAGAATGGTAAAACGTTTTATGCGAGAGTCTGCGGGAGTTGATAGGGTGCCGCGTAACATACCTTTGCGGGAAACGGAGCTGCAGCGATTCAGTCATCGGCAATTTAAAGTAATTGGAAAAGCAATACGCCCAAGGCAGCAGGAAATTGAGGCAAATAGCCGGTCCCGAAGTGCAGTAATGCGCGTGGCTGAGCGCGCATGATGTATGTTTAAGATTAATTTGGTTCTGGTTGCGTTGCTGGTGATATGTGCTTTAGGCGTGGTGGCTGCACAGCATGAAGCGCGCAAGTTGAACATGGCCTGGGAAAATGAAAGAAAGGTTGCACGCAAACTGGAGATTGAATGGGGAAAGCTGCAACTAGAGCAAAGTACGCTTATCGCGCGCAGACAGATTGAAAATGCTGCCAGAATGCAATTGAATATGGAGGTTCCATCTGCAGATTATGTTCAAATTATTTCAACCAGAAAAGTGGATGAGTCGCGTTGGGTAGTGCTTGATAATGCTAAGACATATTAATCGAACAGTGGTCGCGCAAGTCAGTATGCCCGCAGGGCGTGCGAGAGTGCTATTGGGTCTGTTGATTTTGGGAATGACTGGTTTGTTAGTGCGCGCAGCTTACTTGCAGGGCATGCAAAATGATTTTTTGCAGCAGGAAGGCGAGGCGCGCTTCAGTCGGGTTGTTGAAATGAGCGCGGACCGGGGAATGATTATTGATCGTAATGGAGAAATACTGGCTATCAGTTCACCCGTTGCCTCTGTGTATGCCGATCCACAATTAATCGCAATTAATCCTACGCAATTAAGAGAGTTGTCAGGTTTGCTCGCGATGGATGAAGCCGAAGTTGAGCGGAGGATTAATCGCGAGCAAACACGCTTTGTGTATCTTAAGCGACAGATTGTGCCAGAAGTGGCCGAACGTATCCATGCATTAAAAATTCCGGGTATCGCGTTTGAAACAGAGTTTAAGCGGTATTATCCCGAAGGGGAAGGAACGGCGCATGTTGTCGGGTTCACCGATATCAACGATCAGGGGCAGGAGGGTGTGGAGCGTGGATGGAATGCGGTACTTGCGGGTGAAATAGGTAGTCGTCGAGTAATCAAGGACAATAAAGGGCGAATAATAGAAGATGTAGAAAATATTCGTGTGCCAAAACCGGGGCGGGATGTTGCTTTGTCACTCGATAGACGAATTCAGCATATTGCGCATCGCGAATTAAAGAAAGCTGTTGCAATCCATAAAGCCAAGGCTGGCAGTATCGTGGTATTAGATGCACAAACTGGCGAGGTGCTTGCCTTGACGAATTTTCCAGTTTACAACCCAAATTCACGATCGAGTATCACTAGCGAAAGAATTCGAAATCGAGCCCTAACTGATACGTTTGAACCTGGTTCGACGCTTAAACCTTTTCCTGTTGCGGTGGCGATTGAAACCGGTCATGTCAATCCGGGCACTCAGCTTCAGACATCTCCTGGAACATATAAAGTTGGCAGGTCGGTGATTCGGGATGTAAGCGATAAAGGTATGCTGTCGGTTGCAGAGATCATTCAGGTTTCAAGTAATGTCGGTATGGTCAAGATAGCTTTGTCGCTGCCATCGCAGACATTGTGGGAGATATATGACAATGTCGGTTTTGGTATGCCTGTTGGCACAGGTTACCCGGGAGAAGCAAACGGTCTGTTGCGTCCCTATAACCGGTGGCGGCCGGTCGAGCAGGCAACCATGTCATTTGGTCATGGTATTTCAGTTTCTTTGATACAGCTGGCTCGCGCTTACACAATTTTTACAACTGGTGGCGAACTCAAGCCGGTTACTCTGGAGAAACAAGAGTTTCCAGTGATGGGGCAGCGAGTTATATCCAAGGAAACGGCAATGGCCGTCAGTCAAATGCTTGAAATGGCTACCCAGCCTGCTGGTACAGCCCCGCTTGCCCAGGTAAATGGTTATCGCGTAGCCGGTAAAACCGGGACGGCGCATAAACTAATCGATGGTAAGTATGCAAAAAAACAATATATTTCCTCATTTGTCGGGTATGCGCCTGCTTCAAATCCGCGTCTTATTATCGCTGTAATGTTGGATGAGCCATCCGCAGGAAAGTATTTTGGTGGTGCAGTAGCGGCGCCGGTATTCAGTCAGGTGATGTCGGGAGCGTTGCGTATTTTGAATGTGCCGCATGATGCTGCTGCAAATAATATAGTGAGATATCTGTTTGTTTCGCCGGAAGAACAAGAGGGATGATGCCAGTAAGGTTTGAACGTATGAGTAGATCATTTGATGTTCATCAACTGAAAAAACTGGGTGTGCCCATTGCAAACCTTGCTACTGACAGCCGGTGCGTTCAGCCAGGAGATATATTCCTCGCTTATCCGGGACGGAAAGTCGACTCACGCAAAATGATAGCGCAGGCAATATCAGCAGGTGCCAGTGCAGTTGTATGGGAAGCACAAGGGTTTGCCTGGAATCCTTTGTGGAAAGTGCCGTCACTAGCTGTTCCAGGCTTGAAAGAAAAAATAGGACTGATCGCGGACATGGTATATGGCCATCCATCAAGCAAATTGTGCGTAGTCGGTTTTACCGGAACAAACGGCAAGACATCGTGCAGTCACTGGTATGCACAGGCAATGAGTATTTTGCAAAAAAAAACGGCCGTGATCGGAACGTTGGGTAACGGTTTTGTGGATGAACTGGAACCAACAGTGAATACCACTCCCGATCCAGTATTTTTACAAAAATGTTTGCGGCAATTTTTGCAGCGTGGCGCAGAAAATGTTGCAGTTGAGGTTTCTTCGCACGGGATTGAGCAGGGAAGAATTAATGGTACCGCGCTGGCTGTTGCGGTATTGACAAATTTGTCTCGTGATCATCTGGATTATCACAGAGATATGGATGCTTATGCTGCAACCAAGGCACGGATGTTTTTCTGGCCAGACTTGAAATATGCGGTGCTCAATCTTGACGATGTGCTTGGAATTGAACTATTACAACAGCTTGGGCAAAAGCCCATCCAAATTATCGGATACAGTTTTCAAAAAGATGTTGTCAGCTCTGTTTCTCAGCAATGCAATATGTTATACGGCTCGAATCTAGAATCCGATTTGCAGGGCCTTTCGTTTGATATTGAATATCAGGATAATTTTGATAGATTGGAAGTTGGGTTGGTGGGCAGGTTTAATGCAGTCAATTTACTGGCAGTGGCGGCAGCGCTGCTTGCAAGTGGCGTTACCTTTCCAGAGGCAGTGCGTGCCCTGCAGGCCGTAAAGCCAATTACAGGGCGGATGGAAAAATTCGGAGGAAATGGTCGGCCGGTCGTCATCGTTGACTACGCGCATACACCGGATGCCTTGGAAAAGGTATTGATGGCTTTACGAGAGATGCTGCAGCACAAGTCATTAAGAAAAGCAAGTCGTAAAACAGGTCGTTTGCATTGCGTGTTGGGGTGTGGCGGAGACAGAGACAAAGGCAAGCGTCGACTGATTGGCGAGGTGGCTACACGCATAGCAGATGAAGTTATTTTCACAAGTGATAATCCACGTAACGAAGATCCTGAAGCAATCATCGACGATATCATTGCGGGTGCGGTCAGAGCAAACTACCAGATGGAGGTCAATCGCGAACTGGCAATTTACCAGTCAATCAGCAGCGCATCAGACAGCGATGTCGTATTGGTTGCCGGCAAGGGACATGAAGTATTTCAGGAAATCAAAGGTCAGAGATTCCCATTGAGTGATGCAGCCGTTGTACAACAGGTGTTGCATGATTTGTCGGTCAGAAAAAGAGGGCGGGCATGATGCAATTGCAAGAGGCCGCCCAAATATTACATGCGCGCTGGCGGGGAGAAAACGTCTGGTTCACAGGAGTGAGCACGGATAGCAGGACCTTGCGAAAAGGTGATCTTTTTGTTGCATTATCCGGCGAGCGGTTTGATGGGTGCCGGTTTGTGGAAGATGCGCATAATAACGGTGCGGTTGCTGCTATGGTAAGTCAGAAAACTGAAGCTGACTCGGTATCAACAGAGATGCCGTTTATTTTTGTCGACGATGCGCGTATAGGTTTGGGGCAATTGGCAGCTTACTGGCGCGCACAGTTTTCTATGCCACTTATAGCGGTTACCGGTAGTAACGGTAAAACAACGGTGAAGGACATGCTGGCCTTGATTCTGGGTCAGTCCACTTCCAATCTGATTGATGCGTTCGAGAATTCACCGGCTAAACCTGTCGTTTTGGCTACAGAAGGAAATCTGAATAATGATATCGGTATGCCGCTCATGCTGTTACGGATGCGCGATTTTCATCGATTTGTTGTAATTGAGATGGGTATGAATCATATGGGTGAGATTGCCTATCTGACGCAATTGGCTAAACCTGATGTGGCAATCATAACCAATGCCGGCCTGGCGCATATACAGGGGTTAGGGTCAGTTGAAGCGGTTGCCCAGGCCAAAGGCGAGATTTTTTCAGGTTTGAATGCCCGGGGAACTGCTGTGATTAATGCAGATGATCAACATGCACCTTTGTGGCGCACACTTGCCAGTGATCGAACAGTTATTGATTTTGGACTTAATAAAAAGGTTAATCCGCAGGTTTTTGCGGAATATCAGTCAGATATTGGTGGCAGCAAATTATTACTCCATTTGCCAGACGGCGGAATTGAAGTCGATTTGCAGGTGCCGGGTGTGCACAATATCCGTAATGCATTGGCTGCTGCCGCTGCAGCAGTGGCTGTTGGTGTTGATAAAAAATCAATTGCAGCAGGATTGCATTCTTTTAAAGGTGTGCAGGGGCGTCTGCAGAAAAAGCGTGGTCGTCACAATTCTGTGCTCATTGATGACAGTTATAACGCAAACCCTGAATCAGTTCGTGCTGCTCTGGCGGTGTTGTCTACTGCCAAAGGGAAGAAGGTTTTGGTGCTTGGCGATATGGGTGAGTTGGGTGAGCCGTCGATTGATCTGCATCGCATAATCGGCAAAGAGGCGCGGTTAGCCAAATTAGACAAGCTGTTAACAATCGGGGAATTGAGCAAATATACGAGCGAGGCATTCGGACATAATGCTCAGCATTTTACTGACATGAACTCGCTGCTTGATTGCGCTGAACAATTGTTAAATGCTGATGTAACAATGCTGGTCAAGGGGTCGCGTTTTATGCGTATGGAGCAGATCATGAAACGACTGGTAAATCCTAGTGCTGAAGGGAAATAACGTGTTGTGTGATTGTGCTCATAAAACACAGAAGAATTTAAAAACAATGCGGACAGACAATGATGATACGACTTGAAATAGTGCGACTGGAGAAACCGTTATGTTGCTAGAGTTTTCGCAATGGTTGGCTCAGGATATACGCGCATTCAATGTTTTCAGCTATATTACCTTACGTACTATGCTGGCTGCGCTGACCGCTCTCGCAATCTCATTTTTGATTGGGCCAACCATGATCCGTAAGCTCACAGCGTATAAAATCGGCCAATCGGTTCGTGACGACGGTCCACAAACACATTTGATTAAAGCTGGCACGCCGACAATGGGCGGAGCTTTAATTCTCGTTGCAATTGTGTTGACAACTTTACTATGGGCAGACTTGGGTAATCAGTATATCTGGGTTGTGCTTCTGACTACGCTGGGATTTGGAATTATCGGCTGGATTGATGATTATCGTAAAGTCGTTTATCGGAATCCAAAGGGGTTGTCAGCCCGTAACAAGTTTTTCTGGCAATCAGTGATTGCATTGATTGTTGCGCTGTATCTTGCGTTGACAGCCGAATTGCCCGAACAGACAGAAATGATTGTGCCTTTTTTCAAGGAAATAGCGATTCCGCTGGGTATGGCTGGCTTCGTCGTTTTGACTTATCTGGTTATAGTCGGCACCAGTAATGCAGTCAATCTGACAGACGGACTGGATGGTCTGGCTATCATGCCGACAGTAATGATTGGCGGCGCTTTGGCAATTTTTGCTTATGTGGCAGGTCATGTTGTTTTTGCAAACTATCTTGGTATTCCGTATATACCGAATGCCGGAGAATTGTCGGTTTTTTGCGGTGCCTTAGCGGGTGCCGGACTGGCATTTCTCTGGTTTAACACATATCCGGCAGAAGTGTTTATGGGGGATGTCGGTGCCTTGTCTCTGGGCGCGGCACTTGGTGTGATTACTGTAATTGTCCGGCAGGAGATTGTGTTAATTATTATGGGCGGCGTGTTTGTGATGGAAGCGCTGTCAGTTATGTTGCAGGTGGCTTCGTTTAAACTGACCGGACGGCGTGTATTTCGAATGGCACCGCTGCATCATCATTTCGAATTAAAGGGATGGAAGGAGAATCAAGTTGTTGTAAGGTTCTGGATTATTACCATTATTCTTGTGTTGGTGGGTTTGTCGACATTAAAGCTAAGATGAATCTGAAGGGAAGGCATGTGCTGGTACTGGGTATGGGTGAAACAGGGTTGTCAATAACAAAATGGATGATTCGTCAGAACGCAAAGGTGCGTGTGGCGGATAGCCGTTGCAATCCCCCGAACACAGCGGTTCTTGAAAATATGAAACCTGGAGTTGAAATTTTTAGAGGTGCTTTTGATGAAAAGATTTTTGACGGCATTGAGCTGATCGCCATGAGTCCGGGCGTGCCAATGGCGGATCCGTTCGTTCAACAGGCTATCGCACGTGGTGTGCCGGTTGTGGGTGACATGACATTATTTCAATGGGCGTTGAATCAATCCGGAATCGTAAATTCAAGAATAATCGCAATAACCGGAACAAATGGGAAGACAACAGTAACCGCAATGGTGGGAGCCATGTTGATACAGGCTGGGTATGATGTTGAAGTAGCAGGAAATATAGGACCTGCGGTACTGGATGCATTAATGTTGCGACTTGACAGTGGAAAGCTGCCAGATCTGTGGGTTCTCGAGGTATCCAGCTTTCAATTGGAATTGACGGCGCATCTTAATGCGGATGCGGCGACTGTGCTTAATTTGAGCGAAGATCATCTGGATCGTTATGCGCACATACAAGATTATGCCAATGCAAAAGCCAGAATATTCAAACACGAACAGCATGGTGCGGGTATACAGGTGCTGAATCGGGATGATGTCGGTTCAATGGCCATGGTGTCGATGGAGAAAAGGCAATTGACATTTGGGTTAAGCGAACCGGAGACGCCGATGGATTTCGGTATCGTTCGCAGTCATGGTGATGACTGGATGGCAGAAGGTGATGTGTTGTTAATGAGAACTTCTGAGCTCGGTGTGAATGGTTCCCACAATGCTGCCAATGCTTTGGCTGCACTGGCACTGTGCCGTGCGCTAAATGTGCCTGCTGATCCACTGGTAAACTCGCTGCGGGAATTCAGGGGCCTGCCGCATCGAATGGAAAAAGTAGCGTCCTTTAATGCAGTGACGTTTATTGATGATTCCAAAAGCACCAATGTTGGTGCAACGATTGCCGCACTAAATGGGCTGCCGCAAAAGGTGGTGTTAATCGCCGGTGGTGATGGTAAGGGTCAGGATTTTTCCGCATTACATGCTGTAGTTGCTGCACAGGCACGTGCTGTTATCTTGCTAGGACGGGATGCGGGCATGATCGCAGAAGCTATTGATGGCTGCAGGGTACCGGTTTTGCGAGCGGCAACCATGCAGGAGGCTGTGCAGAAGGGTTTTTTGCTGGCACAAAAGTATGATGTGGTGCTGCTGTCACCGGCATGTGCAAGTTTTGACATGTTCAGAAATTATGTGCACCGCGCTGAAGTATTTGTTGCAGCAGTAAGGGATCTTGAAACAAGAATGTGTGACTTCGGAGAGAAGAGGCATTAGAAATGATTTACCGAATGAACCATACCCCGTCTTACAGTCTGCCCGAGTTCGATCAGGCTTTGATATGGTCTGTTCTGTTTTTGCTGGGAATCGGATTGGTGATGGTCTATTCTGCATCTGCTGCTATTGCTGAAGCACAGTTTGGTAGCGATCAATCCGCGCATTATCTAGTACGTCATGTGATCTATTTGTTGCTAGGCATAGTGTTCGGTGCTGCGGCTTTTCAAGTCCCTGTTCATATCTGGCAGAAGTATGCCATTTTTTTGTTGCTGGCTGGAATAATACTGCTGGTATTGGTGCTGCTACCTGGGGTCGGGCGAGAAGTCAATGGTAGTCAACGATGGATTTCGCTGTATGTGGTGAATCTTCAGCCTTCAGAAATGATGAAGTTGTTTATGATTATCTACGCGTCTGATTATGTTGTGCGCAAAGCGGCCGATCTGAATTGCTTTTATAAAGGTTTCTTACCGCTATTCGCGTTGATTGTCGTTATGGGATTTTTGTTATTGCAGCAACCGGATTTTGGTGCTGCTGCTGTGATTACAGTGTTAACAATCGGTATTTTGTTTTTGGGTGGCGTCAGCATAAAAATATTTGCTGGACTTTTGAGTTTGTCAGCAGTCGCCATGTTTGTACTGATCTATGTGGCAAACTATCGTTTGGAACGAATAATCGGTTTTATGGATCCTTGGGCTGATCCGCTCGGTAAGGGCTATCAGCTCAGTCATGCTTTGATTGCATTTGGTCGGGGAGAATGGTTTGGGGTTGGACTGGGCGGCAGCGTGGAAAAATTATTCTATCTACCCGAGGCACATACCGATTTCCTGCTGGCTGTATTGGCTGAAGAACTTGGTTTTGTGGGTGTGGCTGTTGTAATTGTGTTGTTCGCGATTCTGGTGACACGTGCTTTTGCGATAGGACGCCAGTCTGCCAGGCTGGAATGTCACTTTGCTGCGCTAGTGGCCCAGGGCATCGGTTTGTGGATCGGTATGCAGGCCATTATTAATATGGGCGTTAATATGGGTGTATTGCCAACCAAAGGGTTAACGTTGCCATTGATGAGTTTTGGAGGCAGCAGCATTACAGCGGTATGTTTTGCTCTGGCTATATTAATGCGGATTGATTGGGAAAACCGGCAACGATTACGTGGAGTGCAAAGGGACGATGCATGGCATTCAGCGTGAATTCGGGCATTAATGATGGCACAAACGATTTTGATAATGGCAGGTGGCACAGGGGGACATGTTTTTCCCGGCCTGGCTGTTGCAGATTATCTCAAGTTGTCTGGTTGGCGGATTGTTTGGCTGGGTACTAAAACGGGTATGGAAAATAGATTGGTAGCACAACAAAACTATGAAATCGAAGCTATTGATTTTGCAGGCCTGCGGGGAAAGCGTGCGATGACCTGGATGACTCTGCCGTTTCGACTGTTGCGGGCAATGATGCAAAGTATGCGGATACTGCGCAGGGTGCGGCCTGATGTGGTGCTGGGTATGGGTGGCTATCCTGCTTTTCCTGGCGGAATGATGGCTTCTTTGCTGAATATACCTCTCATTATCCATGAGCAAAATTCCGTACCGGGTTTGACCAATAAAATACTGGCAAAACTGGCAGACAAGGTGCTCCTGGGTTTCCCTGAAGCAATCAAAGGGAATCCGGCAAAGGTAGTCGTTGTAGGAAATCCGGTGCGTGAGGAGATTGCTGGGATGGAGGCGCCGGAGCAACGATTTTGTGGTCGCAGTGGTGTGCTCAGGCTACTGGTGGTTGGTGGCAGCCGGGGAGCACACGTGTTGAATAAAGTTGTGCCCCAGGCATTAAGTATGTTGCCTGAGAATCAACGGCCGACAGTCGTTCATCAGGCCGGAAAAGGCAATCTGGAAGCGCTGCGTGCAAATTATGCGACTCATGGAGTGAAAGCTCACCTAACGGAATTCATTGATGATATGGCGGCACAATATGCTGCTTGCGATTTGGTACTGTGCAGAGCGGGTGCACTGACGGTTTCAGAATTGGCTGCGGCTGGAGTTGCAAGCATATTGGTACCCTATCCCTATGCTGTAGATGACCACCAGACGGCTAACGCTCGATTTTTGAGTAAGCATCAAGCAGCCGTTTTATTGCCGCAAATCGATTTGAGTCCGGAGAATCTGACGAATGTATTGAAAGGACTTGCGCGCGACAAGCTGCTGGCGATGGCAGACGCGGCACGCAAGCAGTCAATGCCGGATGCAACCAGGCAGGTTGGACAGATCTGTATTCAGGCTATTCAGGCAAATGAGGTGTCGTCGTGAGACATAAAGTTAGACATATCCATTTTGTAGGCATCTGCGGTGCCGGTATGAGCGGAATTGCTGAAGTGATGCTGAATCTGAAATACCAGATCAGCGGTTCAGACCTATCAGATAATTGGGTGGCACAGCGGCTCAAAGGTCTCGGCATAAAAGTTTATACCGGTCATGCTGCTGAGCAGATAGCAGGCGCAGACGTAGTGGTGACCTCGACGGCAGTCAAACCGGATAATCCGGAAGTGATTGCAGCACATGAAAAAAATATTCCGGTCGTGCCCCGTGCGTTGATGTTAGCTGAATTGTTAAGGTTAAGGCGTGGTATTGCGATAGCAGGAACGCATGGCAAAACTACGACGACCAGTTTGGTAGCCAGCATATTGGCAGAAGCAGACATGGATCCGACATTTGTCATTGGGGGTAGGTTAGAAGCTGCCGGTTGCCATGCGAGACTTGGCAGTGGCGAGTTTATAGTAGTTGAAGCGGATGAATCTGATGCCTCATTTCTGTATTTGCAGCCCGTTCTGGCAGTTGTGACCAACGTAGATGCGGATCATATGGAAACTTATGGCCATGATTTTACCCGTCTGAAGCAAACTTTTGTCGAGTTCATGCATCATCTCCCTTTTTACGGTATGGCGGTCTTATGTATCGATGATGCCAATGTGCGTACCCTCATGCATGATATTACCAAACCGGTTACTACATACGGATTTTCTGAAGATGCCCAGATTCGAGCCCTTGATACTGAACATCACAACGGTCAGATGCATTTTACAGCTTTGATTGGTGTGAACGGTTCAGCACGCAGGCTGCCGATTCATTTGAATTTGCCAGGTCTGCATAATGTACAGAATGCGCTGGCAGCTATTGCTGTGGCGAATGAAATTGGTGTGCTCGATGCAGCAATCACCAGGGCACTAGCGTCTTTTAAGGGTGTTGAGCGGCGTTTCCAGTATTATGGCGAGATTCGTTTGTCCAGGCAGCGAAGCTTTGCACTGATTGATGACTATGGTCATCATCCGGCTGAAATTGCAGCGACCCTGGATGCGGCACGAGGCGCTTTTCCCGGTAGACGTCTTGTATTGGCATTTCAACCCCATCGCTACACACGAACCCGCGATTTGTTTGAAGATTTTGTCAAGGTGCTTTCTCAGGCGGATGTGTTATTGCTCGCGGAAGTGTATTCGGCCGGCGAAGAACCAATTGTTGCAGCGGATAGTAAGTCGCTGACGAGGTCGGTACGCATCAAGGGGAAAGTTGAACCGATATATACCGCAAACGTAGAGGAGTTGACAGCGGCTATTTTAGATGTGGTCGAAGATGGTGATTTGGTACTTGTGATGGGGGCTGGGTCAATTGCTAAGGTCGCGCCCGAAATTGTAAAAAAGCAGCAGAAGTTGATGATTATCAATGAATGACTGGTGACTAGAAAACATGAGGAAGCGTAGCTGATGTGCGCAGTATTTCAAATGTACAGACAAAAGACTTGCCGTCCATCAGGAACCAGTGAGGCGAGTTTATACGGTGTGTCCGGTGAAATTCGGATCAATGAACCGATGAGCCGCCATACTTCCTGGCGTACAGGTGGCAATGCGCGCAGATATTATTTACCGGCTGATCTGGAAGATTTGAGCGTATTTTTGCAAAAGCTCCCAATCGATGAACCGGTTTATATGGTTGGGCTGGGTAGTAATCTACTGGTGAGGGATGGTGGTTTGCCTGGAACCGTGATTGCAGCACATGCCCGGCTAAATGATTTGCAAATACTGGATCGCGATCAAACCGGCGGACTGGTTTACGCAGGCGCAGGGGTAGCTTGTGCCAAGGTGGCGCGTTTTGCAGCCAGAAATCAGCTTGTCGGAGCTGAATTTCTGGCCGGTATTCCTGGAACGATCGGCGGCGCATTGGCAATGAATGCAGGATGTTATGGTACAGAAACCTGGCAGCTGGTTGAGCAGGTCAGAGTGGTTAATCGCAGTGGAGAGATTGGATTACGGATGCCTGATGCATACACAATCGGCTACCGCAGTGTGAAATTGAAAACTGAATCCTATAATCAATCAGAATGGTTTGCTGGGGCTTATATCAGGCTGGAATCAGGTGATGAATCAGAGTCGAGGGAAAAGATCAGGCGCCTGTTGGCATTGAGGGTCAGCAGTCAGCCATTGAACAAGCCGAACGCAGGTTCGGTATTTAGAAATCCTCCAGGTAATCATGCAGCACGCCTGATTGAGTCGTGCGGACTCAAGGGTTCGCAAATTGGTGGTGCAATTGTTTCTATCAAGCATGCGAATTTTATCCTGAATACAGGGCACGCATCAGCTAAGGATATTGAAGGGCTGATTTTGATGGTGAAGGATAAGGTCGAGCAGGAAACGGGTGTGGCTTTAATACAGGAAGTGCGGATTATCGGTGCAGCTGGGAGAGGAACATAATGACTAAACAGGATTTTGGCAAAGTGGCGGTATTGTTTGGGGGATGTTCGGCCGAGCGTGATGTTTCACTGCAGAGTGGACAAGCTGTACTCGAAGCGCTACGTCATAGTGGTGTGGATGCGCACCCATTTGATCCGGGAAGAAAGTCGCTGGCGGCGTTAGAAGATGAACGGTTTGACAGGGCTTATATTGCTTTACACGGACGCTTTGGTGAAGATGGTACAGTTCAGGGTGCGCTTGAATTGATGCGCATACCCTATACAGGCAGTGGCGTAATGGCCAGTGCGCTGGCTATGGACAAATGGCGTACAAAATTGTTGTGGCAGGCGGTAGGTGTTGAGTCTCCGCGCAGTATGTTGCTTACAGTGCATAGCGATTTTGAAAAAGTTGCACAAGTGCTTGGATTGCCATTGATCGTCAAACCGGTGCGCGAAGGGTCTACCATCGGCTTGAGCAAGATCGACCATGTCAGGGATATCGATGCAGCATATCGCCTGGCAGCAGAGCATGACGCGCTCGTACTCGCGGAGGAATATATCGCTGGTACCGAACTGACAGCGGCAATACTTGGCGAAATGCCGCTGCCTCTGGTCAGAATAGAAGTTGCCGGAGGGTTGTATGATTATGAAGCCAAATATCTTTCTGACAAGACCCGTTATTTTTGCCCCAGTGGTTTACCGGAAGATCAAGCAGGATTGATACAGTCCCAGGCATTGCTTGCCTACCAGGCAATCGGCTGCGAAGGATGGGGACGTGTTGATCTGATTTTAGGTGAAGATGGCCGGTTTTATTTTCTGGAAGCGAATACCTCGCCTGGAATGACAAGTCACAGCCTGGTTCCCATGGCAGCCAAAGCTGCAGGTATCGATTTTGAAGAGCTGGTTCTGCAAATATTGAGTTTATCGCATGTGGGATAGTCACCGATTTTTGAGTTTTGTGTCGAATATGCTGTTTCTGATGACAGCGGTGGCTGTGGTTTTTTTTCTGGTGCAGCACTATGGTTTGCCGCGTTTTTTGCCATTGAAAACCGTATATATCCAGGGAATGGAGGCTGATCGTGTTGAATTCAAGCATATTAACCGTGAGCAGATCAAAAAAATTGTGCAGCATCATGTGCAGGGAAACTTTTTGTCTGTTGATCTGGTCGCGGTGCGCGATGCTTTCATTGGTTTGCCGTGGGTGCGGGATGCCAGGGTGGAACGGACCTGGCCGCTAGCGTTGAATATCAGGTTAGAAGAACATCAGGCGCTGGCTCACTGGGGTAGTCATGCTCTGGTAAATACGTACGGCGAAGTATTTCGTGTCGTATCAAATGAAAAGATGCCGGTTTTTACAGCACCTATGGAAGCAAATTCACAGGAAATCACACGACGCTACCGACACTTCAATAAGGTGTTGGCGCCATTGCATCAATCAATCGCAGAAATCAATTTGTCATCTCGGCATGCATGGCGATTGCAATTGAATACAGGGACAGTTCTTGAATTAGGCAGACATGACGTTGATAAACGGTTAATGCGGTATGTTTCAGTCTACAACCACAGCATAGCGCACTTGAGTCAGGATAAGCCGCTCGCATATGTGGATTTACGCTATACCAATGGATTTGCAGTATATATGCCCGAAGCAGAAAAACCATTGAAAGGTAAGAATATATTAAAGAAAGAAACTTGAAATCAGGGAGATGTGACTAGATGGGTAGAGCTAGGGAAAGTAGAAATCTGATTGCCGGGCTAGATATTGGCACCTCTAAAATTGTAGCGATTGTTGCGGAAATACTGCCGGAAGGAGGGGTTGAAATTATTGGTTTGGGCAGTCATCCATCCCGTGGTTTGAAGAAAGGTGTGGTCGCAAATATTGAAACAACTGTCAATGCCATTCAGCGTGCGCTGGAAGAGGTTGAATTGATGGCGGATTGCAAAATCAATGAAGTCTTTACCGGAATTGCTGGCAGCCATATTAAAGGGATCAATTCTGATGGTATGGTGCCAATCAAGGATAAGGAAGTCACTGAAGCGGACGTCGAGCGCGTGATGGAAGCCGCCAAAGCTGTGAATATACCAGCCGACCAGCAAATTCTGCACATCCTGAATCAGGAATTCATTATTGATGGTCAGGAAGATGTACGTGAGCCCGTGGGTATGAGTGGTATTCGTCTTGAGGTAAAAGTGCACATTGTTACAGGGGCCGTGTCGGCAGCCCAAAATATTGTTAAATGTGTACACCGTTGCGGACTTGAAGTGCGTGATTTGATTTTGCAACCACTGGCTTCGGCGATGGCAGTGCTTACTGAAGACGAGAAAGACCTGGGTGTCTGTTTGGTTGATATTGGTGGTGGCACGACTGATATAGCAGTATTTACTAACGGCGCTATTCGCCATACTGCCGTGATCCCAATAGCTGGTGATCAAATTACAAACGATATCGCGATGGCGCTACGTACACCGACCAAGAACGCTGAAGACTTGAAATGCCGTTACGGTTATGCACTGAGAAGTCTGGCAGATACGCGAGAAATGATTGAAGTGCCGGACGTTGGCAACAGAGGCTCGCGTCAGCTTTCCGTACAAACGTTGGCAGAAGTGATAGAACCGCGTGCTGAAGAACTCTACACCTTGGTGCAGGCAGAGTTGCGGCGCAGCGGCTTCGAGGAATTACTGTCATCCGGCATTGTGATCACAGGTGGAAGCGCTTCTTTGCGCGGCATGGTGGAGTTGGGCGAGGAGATCTTTCATATGCCTGTGCGTCTGGGGGTGCCTAATTATAAAGGGAACTTGCAGGATGTCGTGCATACGCCGAGGTATTCGACTGGTGTGGGGCTCATTATGACAGGTATTGAACACATCAGGTTACATCAGCATTTGCGGCTGCAGGGTGGTTCGGCAAAACAGATTTTTGCCAGGATGAAAAGCTGGTTTCAAAGAAACTTTTAGTTGAATAATTTTATATATTAATGTTTTTTCATTGGTTTTTGTCATACTGATCTAAAGGAGGGGTGCTATGTTTGAAATTATGAACAACGAAACACAGGAAGCAATAATCAAGGTAATTGGGGTAGGTGGCTGTGGATGTAATGCAGTCGATCATATGATCCAGAACGAAATGAAAGGCGTGGAATTCATTAGCATGAATACCGACGCGCAGGCATTGAAGAATACCAAAGCAGATATTATTCTTCAGCTAGGATCAGGGATAACCCGGGGCCTGGGCGCAGGTGCCAATCCTGATATCGGGCGCGAGGCAGCATTGGAGGATCGGGACCGCATCGCTGAGATGATTCAGGGTTCCGACATGTTGTTTGTGACTGCAGGAATGGGCGGTGGTACGGGTACTGGCGCCGCGCCGGTTGTAGCACAAGTGGCCAAGGAAATGGGTATTCTTACAGTTGCCGTGGTCAGCAAACCGTTTGCATTTGAAGGCAAACGCTTGAAAGCGGCGCAATTGGGTATGGAAGAATTGTCACAGCATGTCGATTCATTGATCGTGATACCGAATGACAAGCTGATGGCGGTTCTTGGTAACGATATCAGCATGCTTGATGCATTCAAAGCCGCTAATGATGTTTTGTATGGCGCTGTTGCAGGCATCGCAGAAGTAATTAACTGCCCTGGCCTGGTAAATGTTGATTTTGCGGATGTGAAAACGGTTATGTCTGAAATGGGTATGGCCATGATGGGCTCGGCTTTTTCAACGGGTGTAGACCGCGCGCGCATCGCGGCTGAACAGGCGGTAGCGAGTCCGTTGCTTGAAGACATTTCGCTCGCCGGGGCACGCGGTGTACTGGTCAACATTACCGCAAACTCTTCATTAAAAATGCGAGAAGTGCACGAGGTGATGGGTACTATTAAAGAACTGACAGCCGAAGACGCAACGATTATTATCGGTACTGTCATTGATGAAAACATGAATGAAGATTTGCGCGTTACCATGGTCGCGACTGGTTTGGGTAATGTTCATAATCAAAGCAAAAAGCCACTGTCAGTCGTGCATTCCCGCACCGGTACCGATGACCGGGAAGGGTTCATGGCTTCGGATGATCCCGCTGTGATACGGACTGGAAGAAGAAATGATGCGACTGTAGCCGCCATGCGTCAATCCGGTGTTGATCCGATGGATATACCGGCCTTTTTGAGAAGGCAGGCAGATTAAACAACCTGTATCGCCGGTTGAGAAAGACAAGCAATGTGCTTTCTAGCATGATGGTGTTGCTATCCTGGAAGAATAGCCAGTCGTGCTGGAAAGCTTGCTTTTATCTAGAAATGAACTGGTTCGTATAAAATGAAATTGTCGAGAAAGGGCCGGTTCAATCTTCTCGTTTGATATTTCGCGATATATTATTGTCAGCTTCAATTATCGGATCGGGCCTTGGTGTCATCAATCGGGTGCGGCCAGAAATGTTTCATGGCAAGAAAAGTAAATGAAGCAGACCAGGTGATCATAGCAAGTCCAACCAATCCTTCTGCGGCACTCAACATACGCACGGCACCGACCGGCAATAAATCACCAAAGCCTACTGTGGTATAGACGACTGATGAATAATAGATGTAGTCCAGCAAGTTGCCACTGTCCAGATTAGTTATATGCCCTAAATCCAGAAGCACTTGCATGATCATATAGCCAACGGCAAACAGGATGATTTCAATGACATGTGCTGCGAGCAGACCCAGCATGACAATGAGCATGCCAACCCGTTTATGAACATGAGCGCCAACTGCATGGCCTAAAAGCCGCAGGGCTTCGTAATGCAGCACGACACAACAGATGACGATGGCACTTGAAATGAATAAAGCACTTAAATGATCGGTATATTCATACATAACGATATCGATGATAAAAACTTATGGTTATAGCAGATGTCCTGATATAAAGTGACTGCAAAACTGTTGATAAAATTGCGGATGTAAATGTGCGAATCAGGCAATGAAATCCTGTAATCGTTGTGATTGTCAAATGGAGACGATTCGTTGTCAATTATCTATGACATAAATCCTTTAGTAGCATGTTTTGTCTACTGCACGCAGCCTGATCAGCTGGCCGCATCTTTAGCAAGGATGTTGCATTGTTTTATAGTTTCGTAATTATTATTTATGACCGAATGTAATACAGATGATTGTTTGCATGACGAAGCTGACCTTTCATCCTCAGAACACATAACCAATAATCTGGTTGAACAGACCAGTCGTTGCGTCTCATGCGGTTTGTGTTTGCCGCATTGTCCGACTTATCGTTTACTGGAATCCGAAGCCGATTCTCCACGCGGGCGTATTGCGATTATCAATGGCGCTGTTAAGGGCCGTATTCCGATGAATGAAAAATTCAAATTGCATCTTGACCGATGTCTGGCTTGCCGGACGTGCGAGGCTGTTTGTCCCAATCACGTGGCTTATGGTCAGATAATTGATGAAGCACGCAGGATGATCCGGAAATCAGAGACGAATCATGGCGAGGAAAATTCTGCAGAGACCGGCCGGTTGCAGATGTTGCGTTTGTTGAGTACTCTGGCCATGCGACCGGAATGGTTTGACCGTTTGCGCTGGTTGCTTTATTTGTTTAAGAAAAGTGGCGTATTGTCTGTAATACGCTGGGTGTGGCAGCATGTTTTTCGAAACCGGTTCGGCATGCAGACTGTATTGACGCAACTGCCGCCGGTGGTTTTTCCTTTTACAGGGAACCAATCCTGGCTCAGTGTTTCATGCACATGGCGTGATTTTTATCCCGCAACCGGTGAATCAAGGGGCACAGTGGAATTGTTTCTGGGGTGTATCGCGCGTTTAACGGATGCTGCGACATTGAATGCCAGCATTTATATACTGAACCGACTTGGTTACAGTGTGCGCGTGCCGTCAACACAAACCTGTTGTGGTGCATTGCATCAGCATGCTGGTGATGCTGAAAAAGCGGCACAACTCAGGGATAAAAACATGCAGGCCCTTGGTGCATCAGATGCGATAGCAATCATCAGTGTGGTCTCTGGTTGCGGTGCGCAGCTTAGTGAATATACAGACACGCTAACAAACAGTAAGGGGAAGAAAGTTGATGGAAATGTTAAATTTCCGGAGATATGCGATATCAGTAAATTTCTGGCAGCTACTCAAGGATGGGATCAACTTGCGATTGCACCGTTGACAAAAAAGATAGCTGTTCACGACCCATGCAGCTTACGCCATGTACTGCGGGATCATGATTATCCATATCAAATCATACGAAAAATTCCGGGTGCACAGTTGGTTTTTTTGGCGGATAATGATCAGTGTTGCGGGGCTGCGGGTACGTATTTTATCAGACAACCTGAACTGGCCGGCAGATTGCTGGATGGTAAAATAAACGCGGTGAAGCAATGCGATGCTGAGATACTGGTCACTTCTAATGTGGGTTGTGCTATGCATATAGCAGCACGGTTGCGTGAAAGCGGTTCTGAAATTGAGGTAATGCATCCTGTTACATTGTTGGCGCGTCAAATCCAACATCCAACAACTGGATAATCAATAATCAAGACCGTTTTTTTATTTTACAGAACACAAAGCAGAAAGAAGGCGATTATGAATATCGATAAATTAATCATAGGGTTTGATAGCGCGTTGCGGACACTGTTCACTCCAGCGCACACAGCCAGGTCAGTACCCGGAAGCGATTTGCCGGAGCCTGATTTGACCGTTCCCGAGAAGGATTTGTCAGCTGCTTTGATGCGCATTAATCATGTCGGTGAAGTCTGTGCTCAGGCACTATATCAGGGACAAAGCCTTACTGCACGCAATGAAGCAGTGCAGCAGACGTTGATGAAAGCAGCGCGCGAAGAAACTGAACATCTGGCTTGGACAGAACGGCGAATCGAAGAACTTGGAGGACGAAAAAGCTTTCTGAATCCTTTATGGTATGGTGGTTCGTTTACGATTGGAATGCTGGCTGGTGTCATGGGTGACAAATGGAATCTGGGATTTCTGGCCGAGACTGAAAAACAAGTGGGCGAGCATTTATCAGGACATCTGCATCGTTTGCCGCAGCACGATATCAAAAGTCGCGCCATTGTGGCTCAGATGCAGATTGATGAAGCCAGTCATGCAACAATGGCGTTATCGAATGGCGGTGCGGAGTTGCCTTTACCGGTTAAATTTGCAATGAAACTTAGTTCCAGCGTGATGACTCAAACAGCTTACTGGGTTTGAGAATTTCTTCAAGCTGCTGAAGTGGCTCGACTCATAAGGGTCATTAAAAGATCATTAAAAATGGAAAACGAGTTCGCCATGGAAAATATCAACTTAACGCATCATTTCCTGATAGCTATGCCAGCCATGGAGAATTCCTTTTTTTCCAAAACAGTAACTTATATATGTGAACATAATGAGCGTGGAGCGCTGGGACTGGTCATCAACCGGCCGATGGATTTGTCTCTGACCAATCTGTTCAAACAATTGAGTATTGAAATCAAAGATCCTTTCCAATATGAATCAATCGTACACTTCGGAGGTCCTGTGCAGATTGACTGTGGTTTTGTTTTGCACCAGCCGGTTGGAGAGTGGCAGTCTACATTGTCAATAAATGAAAAATTAGGACTCACAACGTCGCTGGATATTTTAAAAGCGATAGCAAGCGCTGAAGGACCGGACCAGATACTGGTTGCAATGGGCTATGCTGGCTGGGCTGCTGGTCAGCTTGAGCATGAAATGGCACAGAATGCATGGCTGTCGGTACCGGCTTCACTGAATGTCATTTTCGATTTGCCCTCGGAAGAAAGACTGCCAGCGGCGATGAAATTAATTGGCATTGACTACACCCGACTTTCCAATGATGTCGGTCATGCATGACAAACTGTTGCATGCTCTTTGAAAATTCGGAGAAATGACCGAAAAATCTGCAAATTCATCCAGCTTGATATTTAATACAGGTCAATTGCCTGTAGATTTATTAGCACAAGGAACGGTGCTCGCATTTGACTTCGGACAAAAGCGTATTGGTGTTGCTGTCGGAGATACTGCTCTAAGGTTGGCGCATCCGCTGACAACCATTGACAGCGAGAAAAACGAACAGCGTTTTGTTCTGATTGGCTCGTTAATTGAGAACTGGCAACCGGTATTATTGGTGGTCGGGCTGCCCAGTTACATGGATGGTTCCGCACATGAGATGACACGACTGAGCCAGCGTTTTGCGCGTCGTTTGGCAGGGCGCTTTAACATTCGAGTGCTTTTGGTGGATGAGCGCTTAACTTCCAAAACAGCGTCTGCCGCTTTGCAACAAGCAGGGGTATCAATCAGAAAACAGAGACAATACTTGGATCAGGTTGCTGCACAGCATATACTTCAGTCTTTTTTTGATGAAAACTATGTGCAACATACCACTGCCTGACGCGGAGAATCTGTTTGATCGACTGATTGATCAGATTCGTGCCGACAGCGACAACTATTCTGCCTTAATCGGGATACATACCGGTGGAGCCTGGCTGGCCGAACGCCTGCATCATGAGCTTTCAGCAGCGCAATCCCTGGAACCGCTGGGGCTGCTCAGCGTATCGTTCTATCGCGATGATTTTGATAGAATCGGCCTGCATGCGCAGGTCAAACCTTCTGAAATCCCGTTTAATGTCAATGGCGCGCATATTTTGCTGGTTGATGATGTTTTACAAACCGGACGTACTATACGTGCGGCCATCAATGAACTGTTCGATTACGGCAGACCGGCATCCATAAAACTGGCAACTCTCGTTGATCGTGGGGACCGGGAACTACCCATTTGCGCGCAGTATACCGGAACTGAACTTCACCTGCCTGAAGAAAAGATTTTAGTGTTTAACCGTGACTTCCAGGGACGATTTAGTCTCAGTCTGGAAAATAAGAAAGGTGTGGTAAACGGTGGGGAAAATTTGCCGGCATGATCAATCGAAATCCGCAATTGAATAAGCACCGCAAGCTCCAGCATCTGCTGACAACGGAAGGCCTTCCGGCAGAGATTCTTTTGCAGATACTGGATACAGCTGAGACATTTGTGGGAGTGACCGAGCGGGATGTCAAAAAAGTACCATTGCTACGCGGAAAATCAATTTTCAATCTTTTCTTCGAACCCAGTACACGTACACGGACAACTTTTGAAATCGCTGCCAAGCGATTGTCCGCCGATGTGTTTAATTTGAATATAGCGGTTTCAGCGCAGTCTAAGGGCGAGACCTTGCTTGATACGGTGAATAATCTGGCAGCCATGGACGCCGATATGTTTGTTGTACGGCATTCACAAAGCGGGGCTGCGCATCTGATAGCAAAACATGCGCGGCCCGGTATTCATGTTATTAACGCCGGCGATGGCCGTCATGCACATCCGACACAGGCGTTGCTTGATATGTTTACAATTCGTCGCTTTAAGCACGAGTTTCACAATCTGCGTGTTGCCATTGTAGGCGATATTCTGCATTCAAGAGTAGCGCGTTCCCAAATTCATGCATTGACCACTCTTGGCGTTCCAGAAGTGCGCGTGATTGCCCCGAAAACCCTGTTGCCCAGTAGGGTGGAACGTCTTGGTGTACATGTGTTTCATGATATGAGAAGCGGACTTAAAGATGTCGATGTTTTGATGATGCTGCGATTGCAAAAGGAACGAATGCAGGGCGCATATTTGCCGAGTTCTGAAGAATATTTCAAGAACTACGGGCTAACGCCGGAGAAATTGTCAATGGCCAGACCCGATGCGATCGTCATGCATCCAGGACCGATGAACCGTGGTGTGGAAATTGATTCATCAGTTGCTGATGGCGGCCAGTCAGTCATTTTACCGCAAGTAACGTTCGGCATTGCGATTCGTATGGCGGTGATGTCAATTCTGGCAGGCCAGCAAGTTTAGCAATCTAAAACTATATAGAAAAACAGTGTTCAGATGAAAATTCACATCAGAAATGGCCGTTTGATTGATCCTGGTACAGGTATGGACGCGATTCTGGATGTCTTTGTTGCTTCGGGTAAAATTCTTGCTGTTGGGGAGCCGCCTGCAGCATTTCAGCCGGATAATATTATCGAGGCCGATGGCTTGGTAGTGTGTCCGGGTCTGGTTGATATGTCGGTGCGTCTGCGCGAACCGGGTCTGGAATATATGGCGACTCTGGAATCGGAAATGAATGCCGCCGTGGCTGGTGGTGTAACCAGTTTTGCCTGTCCACCGGATACCGATCCACCGTTGGATGAGCCCGGTTTGGTGGAAATGCTCAAGCACCGTGCCAAAAACCTGAATCA
Organism: Nitrosomonas marina; assembly: GCF_900111605.1. GTDB lineage: Bacteria > Pseudomonadota > Gammaproteobacteria > Burkholderiales > Nitrosomonadaceae > Nitrosomonas > Nitrosomonas marina_A. The sequence continues at coordinate 105,707 of NZ_FOIA01000004.1, forward strand.
GGCCCATGTTTATCCTGTAGGTGCGTTAACACAGGGACTACTGGGCGAACATTTAACAGAAATGGCGGAATTACGCGATGCGGGGTGTGTTGTATTCGGGCAACCCGATGGCATGATAGCCAACCTGAGGATATTAATGCAGGCAATGCAGTATGCATCGACATTTGGTTTCAGTGTGTGGCTGAGCCCACAGGATATGAATCTGGCTCACGAAGGCGTTGCGCACGATGGCGAAGTTGCTACCCGCCTGGGCTTGCCGGTTATACCGGTATGCGCGGAAACAATTGCAATTTCGAATATCATTCTGCTGGCAAAAGTGGTGGACGTGCATATTCATCTCTGCAGAATTTCAAGTGCCGAAGGTCTGGCAATGGTGCGCGCTGCCAAACAACAAGGTTTGTCGATCACCTGTGATGTATCGATCAATCATCTTCATTTATCGGATATGGATATCGATTATTTCGATGCTAATTGTCACATTATTCCACCTTTGCGAAACATCAGTGACCGTAATGCATTGCGCAATGCATTGTGGGATGGAACAATAGACGCAATCTGCTCAGATCATGCACCGGTTGACGAAGACGCTAAGATGCTGCCGTTTGGTCAGGCGGAAACTGGCGCGACAGGTGTGGAATTATTGCTGCCGCTTACTTTAAAATATGGCATGGAAATGAAGCGTCCGCTTGTTGAAGTACTGGCTGCGATTACGAACAAGCCTGCTGCAGTATTGGGTATAGATGCAGGACATTTAACACCGGGCGCGTCAGCGGATCTATGCATTTTCGATTCGGAGACTTATTGGAAAGTGACAGCAGACGCATTATTGAGCCAGGGAAAGAATACACCGTTTTTGGGCATGGAAGTGCCAGGAAAAGTCAGGTATACATTAATCAATGGTAACATTGTCTACCAATCAAAGCTTTAACCCTAAATCGTTAACGAAATTTAACTCCAGCATATGAATATGTCATCTAATCCATTACTCGATTTTTCGGGATTGCCCCGTTTTGATGAAATCAATACAGCACATGTAACGCCTGCAATTGAAACCTTGCTGACTGAAAACAGATCAACTATGGACAGCATTCGCAACGACCCCAACGCACCCACTTGGCAAACATTTGTGCAACCCATGGTGGATGCCAGTGAACGTCTATCGCGTGCCTGGGGACAGGTTTCACATTTGAATGCGGTCATGAATACGCCCGAGTTGCGTGAAGTCTACAATAAGAATCTGCCGCTGATCACCCAGTTTTACGCGGAGCTTTCTCAGGATCAGCGTTTGTTCGATAAATTCAAGCAATTGCGGGCAGGTGCCGAGTTCGACATGCTCAGTCCGGCGCGCAAAAAAATTATTGAAAATGAGCTCAGGGATTTTCGTCTGGGAGGAGCGGAACTGCCGCCGGAGAAGAAACAGCGTTTTCTCAAGATTCAGGAGACTCTGTCGGAGTTATCGTCAAAATTCAACGATAATCTACTTGATGCTACCAATGCTTTTTCATTAGTGATAGAAAATCAGGAAGAAATTTCCGGTATACCGGAAGACGTATTGCATACCGCGAAGCAACTGGCCGAGAAGGATTCAAAAAAAGGCTGGAAATTTACCTTGCATATGCCATCGTATCTGCCCATACAGCAGTATGCGGATAATCGTGCCTTGCGTGAAAAAATGTATCATGCGTTTTATACCCGTGCCAGCGAGTTTAGCAAGCCGAACAGCGAGTCGTCAGACACAAGCTGGGACAATATGCCAATAATTAAAAAAATACTTGAATTGCGAGAAGAAGAGGCGAAGCTGTTAGGGTACAACAATTTTGCGGAAGTATCGCTGGCCCCCAAAATGGCTACATCGCCAGAGCAGGTACTGGGTTTTCTCCGCGAACTGGCTGCCAAGGCCAAGCCTTATGCCGAGAAAGACCTGCAGGAACTGCAGCAGTTTGCAACAGAAACGCTGGGCTTGCCGAAGCTGGAGGCCTGGGATATTCCGTATGCCAGTGAGAAACTGCGTCAGGCGCGATACGCATTTTCAGATCAGGAAGTCAAACAGTATTTCCCTGAAGACAAGGTTTTGCCGGGCATGTTCAAGCTTGTTGAAGCGTTGTACCGTATCTCGATTGTACCTGCTGATTCCATAGAACTCGAACAAACGGTGCAATACTGGCATCCCGATGTCAAATTGTTCGACATTTTCGATGCCAGTGGTGACCTGATAGGACGGTTTTATATTGATTTGTATGCGCGTGATACCAAGCGCGGCGGGGCCTGGATGGATGGTGCGATTGCACGTCGACGTATTGATTGCGAGCGCGGCGGTCATGTGGTGCAGATACCCGTCGCCTATCTGACCTGCAATTTTTCAGGGCCAGTTTCGATCAATGGTCAGCAAAGACCGGCGCTGTTTACGCATAATGAGGTGATTGTGCTGTTTCACGAGTTTGGTCACGGCCTGCATCACTTGCTAACCCAAGTGGACGATCTGAGTGTTTCCGGTATTAACGGTGTTGAGTGGGATGCAGTGGAGCTGCCCAGCCAGTTTATGGAAAATTTTTGCTGGGAATGGGATGTACTAAAGGAGATGACGCGGCATGTCGAAACCGGGGAACCGTTGCCGCGGACGCTGTTTGATAAAATGCTGGCAGCCAAGAATTTCCAGAGCGGTATGCAAATGGTGCGCCAGATAGAGTTTGCCCTGTTTGATATGCATTTACATTATGATTTCGACCCTCACGGTGATAAATCCGTATTGCAGTTGCTGGACGAGGTGCGTCAGGAAGTGGCCGTTATTACGCCGCCTGCATATAATCGATTTCCTAACAGCTTTGCGCATATCTTTGGTGGTGGTTATGCGGCAGGCTATTACAGCTATAAATGGGCAGAGGTGCTGTCGGCGGATGCTTACGGTCTGTTTGAGGAAAATGCATCGAACAATTCAATCGGAGTGATGGACGCGAAAACCGGCTCCCGCTTTAGAGATGAGATTCTGGCCATGGGTGGCAGCCGGCCAGCACTCGAATCATTCGTGGCTTTTCGCGGCCGTGAACCGCAGATGGATGCGCTGTTGCGTCATAACGGAATGACGGTATGATTCCGATATGTATGGACACGCTTGGACATAGGACTGCATTAGATGCAGTTCCTATATTCAGGTTAGTTGCCGTACCAGCGCCATGCCGGCAAATAATGCACCGATTGACAATACAACGGAAGATGAGCCATACATAAACGCTGTTACCAGGTTTCCACGTTCATACAGTGTCGCGATATCGAGCGAGAATGTGGAGAATGTCGTAAATCCGCCAAGAAACCCTGTTACGAAGAACAGACGCAGCACCTCCGGTGGCTGCCAAAAATGTGCAAACAAGGCAATCAATAGCCCCATTATAAATGAACCGGAAATGTTTACAGTTAATGTTCCCCATGGAAAATGATGGCCGAATAAATGTGCTGCAGTCAGGCTGACACCGTAACGTGAAATGGCCCCCAGGGCACCACCCGCACCGATGGCTGCGATTGTTACAAGCATTTTGAATTCAGGAACCGGCTGAGTTTGATAATGAAAAATTACAGTTGTATAAAAAAGCTGCGTTTGTCTGTCAAATTATACCGATAACGCCAGTTGTTGAGTAGATTGCGATACTGATCAAAGCAATTATGACTGTCGTGAAATTTGACAACTGTTAATTGGCACGAGAATGATTATACGAAGTAGCAGGGTCATTTCTGCTCTATTTGGATTTTTGCTTCCGTGTCGGCAATATGCCTGAGTCCCCAGTGACTGGCAGCTTTAAGCACAGGGAGCAGTGAATGGCCTTTTCCGGTCAGTTAGGATATTTGTGGGTATTTTCTCAGGGGAGGCTTGAAATTCGCTGTACGTTTGTTTGCCAGCAAGTGCAACCCGGATTATTAGCAGCGTTTACTTATTGCCGATGATTTCAAGCGTATTGGTTATCGGGCATGGCGAATCGCATGGTGGGCATTATTATGGGCATATCATGGTTCTTTTTCATAATTCGAACATAAACCCATGGAATTTGAAGTGTAGCTATAAAGTAACGGTGATCTGATTGTATGGCGGCATGAATGCGATACTGAAATTTGATTGTGAAAAAGCCTGCTTTGGTTGCGAGTCTCTTTGAAGTCCCGGATCATACAGATCAATAGGGTTTTTTACGAACTCCCAACCTGTAAAGCATAAACGACAGTACATATTCTAGTACAAAAAAAACAGCAACCAGATAAACAATATCCAGAGCAGTTAATCGAAACGTCTGTATGACGAGTATTGCAGGAACCAGAGATTCGGGGACCTGGTCCAGCAGCGGTGCCATTGAGCTTGGTGGCAATCTGAGTCGCCGTTTGATGAAGCTCGAAAACAGATCGCCGCTCATGGCGCCTGCCGCGATCAGAAGCCCTGTTTTGATTTCATAACCCATCCACCATCCGAGAAGGCTGGTGATTACCAGTGAGCTGATCAAGCCGCGCCAGGTTTTGGTGTTTCCGAACAACCGATTATTGCCGGTCAGGCAGTAACCGCAATCAACCGGTCGTTTCCATCTGTTCTGGACCAGATAGCGTACCATAATCGGCGCGCCGTTGGCCGCGATAATCAGGATGAGCAGTTGTACAAAAGGGCTATCCATTTTATTTCTGAATTCGTGAATCAAAAATTTGCAGTCGTGTCCTTCGGCAAGCCGCCGATGTCCTGAACAGCGGTTGCATGCGGTGGTATGATACGATAATTCAGCAGGTCGTTTGTTGACGAGATTCGGTGCTTTGAGGAAACCCCCTGTTAGCTATGTCGGAATTTTTTACACATCGATGCCCTGATTGAAATCTTTGCGAGCAATTGTATAAATTAATATCTATTAATCAATAAGTTGATAATGTTGGCACGCAAATTGCTTATAATAACAGTGAGTAGTAAAAAAAGCCTTGAGTATTTCGCTTTTTGATTTGTTGCTTTGAGTCAATTAGATTAGAGGTTGGGGTAAATTTAGTTATATATGTAAATTAGCGAAACGCTAAATTTGTGAAGGAGTGATTAAAATGAAAAAAGAATCTAATGTAGTTTTAAAAACGGCAGTAGCGGCAGTTTTCGGATTGTCAATGGCCGGTTCAGCGCAGGCAGTACCATTTGGTGATGGCGGTGCAGCATTACAGGGTGTTTTGGACGGAATTACTGTAGCACCTACACCTGGTAGCAGCAGCGTTAACGTGACAACGGATGAAATCGGAGACGGAATCGACAGCTGGTGGTCAATCACCGGTGCCGGTGGTTCGGTTGCATCAATCATTGTTGAACTGGCAGCTTTTGCAAACGGCAATGAACTGGGTGTTTATGATCCAACAAATCCGGGTAGTCAAGTCACGGTTTTCTCTGGTGCTGCAACTGCTGGTAGCCAGGCTTTTCTGAGCATCAAAGTAGACGGGTCTGTGTTTGTCAACAATGTTGACTCTGGAGTTGATTTTAACGGTAATTTCTTTGGTTATTTTCTGAATGTAACCAACACCGGCAATAAATTCTATTCCGACACCAACCTGAATTTCGATGGCCTGGATCACATGGCTGCTTATCAAGGTACTAACACTGATACAATTCAGGTGCCAACCTTGGCAGCAGGCCTGTGGACAAACAACGAGTTCGTTATGGGATGGGAAGATCTGGCTGCGCCTGTTTCAGACAGAGACTATACCGACATGGTATTGATCGTTGAATCTGTGATACCTGTACCAGAGCCTTCTATCCTGGCGTTGCTTGGACTGGGTATGTTGGGTTTTGTAGGCAGCCGCCGTTTGAACAAGGCATGATTTAGAACCTGTTTTTTCAGGTTTTAATCGAGAGTTAAGTGTAAATAATAATATGCATAGAGCTTAACTTATCAATTGAAAGCCTCATGGATTTTTTCTCCATGAGGCTTTTTTTGAACATTTCAGATCTTTCTGACTGTTGTTGCGGAGGCTGCAGGACAGAATCTCAGTTATCCATTTAACAGTTCTCTCAGCACATAAGGCAATATGCCGCCATGCTGATAGTATTCTTTCTCAATCGCCGTGTCGATACGGCATAACAGCTTGACTTCTTTCTGTGAGCCGTCGTCCCTGTGAATGATCAGTGTCACGTCCTGTTGCGGTTCCAGATCGCCAAGTCCGAGTATGTCGAATTTCTCGTTGCCAGTGATATCCAGCGATTTTACCGAGTCACTGTTTTTGAATTGCAGCGGCAGCACGCCCATACCGATCAGGTTGCTGCGGTGGATGCGTTCATAACTGGATGCAATTACCGCTTTGACGCCGAGTAGCTGCGTTCCTTTCGCCGCCCAGTCCCGGCTGGAACCGGTGCCGTACTCCTTGCCGCCAAAAACAACGGTTGAAACACCCTGTGACCGATATTTCATTGCGGCATCATAAATACTCATTTCTTCCGCTTCCTGATTTTCAGACCGATAAAGCGTCACACCACCTTCGCTGCCCGGTACCATGAGATTGCGAATACGCACATTGGCAAAGGTGCCGCGCATCATGACTTCATGGTTGCCTCGCCGGGAGCCGTAACTGTTGAAATCATTCTGCGCTACATCATTGTCCAGCAGATACCTGCCGGCGGGTGAGGCCGCCTTGATCGCGCCGGCTGGGCTGATATGGTCGGTCGTGACGGAATCACCGAAAATACCCAGTGCATACGCATCTTTGATTTCGTGAACAATGTCATTCTCGTCGAGCTGTAGTGAAAAATTTTCAAAGAAAGGCGGTTCGGCGATATAGGTGGACGCAGGCCAGTTATATGTTTCACCGGCGGTCGAGGAAATATCGTTCCAAAGCGGATGATCCTTGGTCAGATCGCTGTAGAGCTTACGGAAAGTGTCGGCATTTGTGGCAAACTTCATCAGTACCTGTATTTCTTCACTGCTTGGCCAGATGTCTTTAAGCCATACCGGATTGTTTTCAGAGTCTGTTCCCAGCGGCTCGCTGGTAAGATCCTTCAGTACTGTGCCGGCAATCGCGTAGGCAACCACCAGCGGCGGTGAAGCCAGAAAATTCGCGCGGATGTTCGGGTGGATCCGGGCCTCGAAATTGCGATTGCCCGAGAGTACGGCGGCACAGACCAGATCGTTCTTGACGACCGCTTCCTCAATCGGTTCGGCCAGTGGTCCGGCGTTGCCGATACAGGTAGTACAACCATAACCCGCCAGGGTAAAGCCCAGTTTTTCAAGTGCATCCAGTAAACCAGTATGTGTAAGGTAGTCCGACACAACCCTGGAGCCCGGCGCCAGGGATGTTTTAATATGGCGCTTGACGGACAGTCCCTTTTCCACGGCCTTTTTTGCCAGCAATCCTGCTGCAATCAGAACGCTGGGGTTGGATGTGTTGGTGCAGGAAGTAATGGCTGCGATCAGAATATCGCCGTGGCCGAGCTCAATAGTGCCGTTGTTCAGCGGCGGGTCCGGTGTTTCAGTGCTGGGTGTAGGATGATTGCTGACCATTTCGGTTACATTGCGGTCGCTGTTATCGGACAGGCAACTCTCATCAGGAACATTCGTTTCAAGACGTGTGCAAAGTTCTGCTTCTTCTGCGTTCAGTTGACGTGTTTGATAGCGTTTTTCCAATTCATCGTGCTGTTTTCCGTATCCATTTTCTGCAACCGGTTTGCTGAAAAGCTCGGTGAAACGATCTTTCATTTCTGCCATATCGATACGGTCCTGCGGCCTTTTGGGGCCGGCAAGGGATGGCGAAACCGTGCTCAGGTCGAGCGTCAATACCTCACTGTAATCTATCTCACCCTGGCGGGGTACGCCATACATTTCCTGTGCTTTAAAATACTGTTGGAAAGCTGCAATATCGTCATCGCTGCGTCCCGTTCCTTTGAAATACTCAATGGTAGCATCGTCTACGGGGAAGAATCCCATTGTCGCGCCATATTCCGGCGCCATGTTGGCAATAGTGGCGCGGTCCGGGACAGTCAAGGACGCGGTACCTTCACCGAAAAATTCTACAAACTTGCCGACCACGTTAGCGTTGCGCAGCATTTCCGTAACCGTGAGCACCAGATCGGTGGCGGTTACACCTTCACGTAATTTGCCGGTCAGATTGACGCCGATCACATCTGGCGTCAGGAAGTACACTGGTTGTCCAAGCATGCCTGCCTCGGCCTCTATGCCGCCAACCCCCCAGCCTACGACGCCGATGCCGTTAATCATGGTGGTATGTGAGTCGGTTCCTACCAGCGTATCCGGATAAATGGTACCGCTGTTCTGGTGAACACCATGTGCAAGATGCTCCAGGTTTACCTGGTGAACAATGCCGATTCCCGGTGGTACGACCTTGAAGGTGTCAAATGCCTGCATGCCCCATTTGATAAACTGATAGCGCTCGTGATTGCGCTCAAATTCAATTTCCATATTGAGTTTGAGTGCATCCTTGGTGCCATAGTGATCAACCTGAATAGAGTGATCTACAACCAGATCAACCGGAACAAGTGGTTCGATGCGTTCAGGATTCTTTCCCAGTTTTTCAGCTGCGCTGCGCATGGCTGCCAGATCCACAAGCAATGGTACGCCGGTAAAGTCCTGCAAAACGATACGTGAGACAACAAATGGAATTTCATGTGTTCTTGCCGCATCAGGTTCCCATTTGGCCAGCTGCCTGACGTGTGTTTCAGTAATTTTTTTTCCGTCACAATTTCGCAGTACCGATTCCAGAATGATTCGTATGCATACCGGTAACCGTGAAATATTGCCGAGTCCGTGTTTTTCCAGTGCTGGAAGGGAATAGTACCGTGCCGTTTTCCCCTCAGAAATCGTCAGTTCCTGGATGCTGTTGAATAAATTTTGAGTCATGGTCCGTTCCTCGATAAAGCAAATTGTTTGTCGGTGAGGTAATGCCTAGTACTCTATCAATATGATATTGCCAGGTACAGCGTTACCGTGGTGTTATGGAGCAAGGCACAGTACGCGGGAAAGGGTTGTTCCCTTTTCAAGTACTGTAACACGGCTGCAGGACACCACGGTAACGCCCTGTGGGTGAGCTTTTCAGCGTCCATGGGCTGCGTTGTGTCTTTTGGTAATAGAGCGACTATTTCCTGCAAGACACGCCTTGCCATGAACACTGACAAGCGCACTGAACCCGGCAATATCATACTGATAGAGTACCAGTGTTTGAAGGTGGTATTGTATCGTGCGAATGCCTGAATATAAAGATTATGAACAGGGTAGTGCGCTGCAAATGCTTACAGCTGTTTGAACATTGAAACAGGAAACCGTAGATGGGGTGGCTGATGGGACTCGAACCCACGACAACCGGAATCACAATCCGGGACTCTACCAACTGAGCTACAGCCACCGTTGAAAGCGACGTGCTGTCGCCTCGTTTTAACCAAACTGGTAAGGTTTGACGTAATCAGAAACCAATTATCAGATAGGAACAGTATGGCGTGCCCGACAGGGATCGAACCTGTAACCCCCAGCTTAGAAGGCTGGTGCTCTATCCAATTGAGCTACGGGCACCTTACCGGACAAGCCTAATGTATATCTAAGGCAGTAATTGGTCGGGGTGGAGAGATTCGAACTCCCGACATCCTGGTCCCAAACCAGGCGCGCTACCAGGCTACGCTACACCCCGAAAAGGGTGAACTATACTCTTTCAACGCAAAAAGGTCAATTTATAGCGAGATGATTTATTCAGGTAAATAATTGCCAGCCGGGTAATCAGACTCTCTTCATGGAATCGAAGAAATCAGCATTGTTTTTGGTCGCTTTAATTTTATCCAGCAGGAATGCCATGGCATCCATGTCATCCATCGGATGCAGCAATTTGCGTAAAACCCAGATTTTTTGCAGAACATCTGGTTCGATCAACAGTTCTTCCCGGCGGGTTCCTGAACGGTTGACATTGATAGCAGGATAAATACGTTTCTCGGCCATGCGGCGTTCAAGATGGATTTCCAAATTGCCTGTGCCCTTGAATTCTTCGTATATCACATCATCCATACGTGATCCGGTATCAATCAATGCGGTTGCGATAATCGTCAGCGATCCGCCTTCTTCAATATTACGGGCCGCTCCAAAAAAACGCTTTGGCCGCTGAAGTGCATTGGCATCGACACCACCCGTCAAAACCTTGCCTGAAGCTGGTGCGACAGTGTTATAGGCGCGTGCCAGCCGTGTAATCGAATCGAGCAGAATAACGACGTCCTTTTTGTGCTCGACCAGGCGTTTGGCTTTCTCGATGACCATATCCGCCACTTGCACGTGGCGCATGGCTGCTTCGTCAAACGTGGATGAAACAACTTCCCCTCTGACGGAACGGATCATTTCAGTGACTTCTTCAGGGCGTTCGTCTATCAGCAGCACCATCAAAATGACATCCGGATAATTCGCTGCGATAGAGTGCGCAATATGCTGAAGCATTACTGTCTTACCCGATTTTGGGCTAGCTACAAGCAGTCCGCGCTGACCTTTTCCAATCGGTGCAATCAGATCGATAATACGACCGGTAATGTTTTCCTCGGCCTTGATGTCACGTTCAAGCTTTAATGGCTCGGTTGGAAATAACGGCGTCAAATTTTCAAAGAGTATTTTATTCTTGGAGTTTTCGGGCGGTTCACTGTTGACTTTGTCGACCTTGACCAGTGCAAAATAACGCTCGCCATCCTTGGGGGGGCGAATTTCTCCGTCAATTGAATCACCTGTATGCAGGTTAAAGCGTCTTATCTGGCTAGGTGAAATATAAATATCATCAGGCCCTGCAAGGTAAGAAGTATCCGGTGAGCGCAGAAAGCCAAAGCCGTCCTGTAAAACTTCAAGCGTGCCCTGACCATATATGCTTTCCCCTTTTTTAGCCTGATTTTTCAACAATGCAAAAATCAGATCCTGTTTTCGCATTCTGTTGGCACCGTCAAGTTCATTTTCGGTAGCCATTTTGATCAATTCGGTAACGTGAAGATGTTTGAGATCAGATAAGCGCATGAAGAAGCTCTTTGATATTGATAGTTAATACGTAGAAAAAAGAAATTTAACGTAAACGATGAACGTCGGAAGGAATGCTGCTGATGGGATAAAATATAGAGTTAGAAAAAAAGAGCGAGGCGGTTGGTCGCCAGCTCTCTATTGATTTAATATGTGAGCATAACGGCTTTAAAGATGGCTGTCAACAAATGCGGTAAGCTGGGATTTTGATAATGCACCTACTTTGGTTGCTTCAACGTTGCCGTCTTTGAACAGCATCAATGTTGGTATGCCCCGAATGCCATATTTTGGCGGGGTAACTTGATTTTCATCGATATTCAGCTTGGCGATTTTGAGGCGACCGTCGTATTCACCGGCAATTTCATCCAGAATTGGTGCAATCATCTTGCAGGGGCCGCACCATTCAGCCCAATAATCAACCAGGACAGGCAAGGAAGACTGTAAAACCTCAGTTTCGAAATTGGCATCAGTAACGTAGTGTATGTGCTGACTCATAAGATCCTCGTTAGAAATTAATTCCGGTTTTTTTTATGAAATGATGATGCTCAATGTGTCAATGCTTTCAGGAAGCTTTGCATAGAGCAATTCTCGTTAAGCAGAGTCGAAAACTCGATTAATTTGCAATCCTATATAAAAATCCGGTAAAAGGGAAGTGTCAATCGCAATCAATTGGCTTATGCATAAATTTTGGTTCATTATTTGTGGTTATCTGCAAAAAAATTTATTTACATTTTTTTTGGTTTTGCGATTGAAAGCTGTATGCCGGTCATGTGCATGATCAATATCGCTACCGGAAACTGAATTCAATCTGCGTGCAAAAAGAAACAGAGAAACAACATCGATGATTATGGTTTTACATGATGCCTGACTACTGGTTACAAGCAACGCAGGAATTGGCTGCCAGAGATGCGGTTATGCGGGATCTTATCCAGTGCTATGATGATGTCGCGCTTAAATCACGCGGCGATGCTTTCTGCACGCTTGCACGTTCGATTGTTGGGCAGCAGATTTCTGTAAAAGCCGCAGAAAGTGTGTGGCAAAAATTTCAAAAGGCCATACCGGATATGACACCGCATGCAATTCATGACGCTGATGACAGTATGTTGCGGGCTTGTGGTCTGTCGCTTCGAAAAATCAGCTATCTAAAGGACTTGTCGCGCCATTTCAGGGAAGATATGCTTGATGTTTCGGCATGGGAAGCAGCAGATGATGAAGCGCTCATCGCACAACTGGTCCGGATTAAGGGAATAGGTCGTTGGACTGCCGAGATGTTTCTGATTTTTCATATGTTGCGCCCTGATGTGTTACCGCTTGATGATATCGGTCTGCAACGTGCAATTTGCAGGCATTATTTTGATAATCAATCTGTCAACAAACAAGACATGCGAAAACTGGCCGAACGCTGGCAGCCATGGCGCTCGGTTGCGACCTGGTATTTATGGCGCAGTCTGGATCCGTTACCGGTAGAATATTGATCCATGGGTATTAAGATTTTGGTTAAACACGCATGTCAGGATCATTCGATCATTCAGATTGATCCGTCAATTTACTTCTGAGCACCGTGTGGTGACGGCAACGTGGATTGCATGCCTTTTTGCTTTGCCCGTAGATAGAATTACAAACAGCCTACGGCACAGATTTATCGGTACATTTTTTGAGACCAACATGACATATCGTATTTATCAATGAAACTTAATTATTTTGACCATAACGCAACTACTCGCGTTGATGATGTGGTGATGGAGGCGATGCTGCCTTACTTTCAACATGAGTATGGTAACGCGTCCAGCCGTCATGCCCTCGGAACGGTTGCAAGGCGCGCTATTGACAAAGCGCGTGAGCAGGTGGCGGCGGCAGTCGGGGTTCAGCCTGTACAGGTAATTTTTGCCAGCGGTGGATCTGAAGCAAACAATCTGTTTATTCGCGGAGCAGCGGACAGTCTGCAACCGGGTCATATGGCAATCAGTGCGGTTGAGCATCCTTGTGTTTTGAAACCAGCTCAGGCTCTGGCGCAGCGTTCAGTAGGACGCTGGACTTTGCAGCGACTGGCAGTTAATCAGCGCGGACAGACTGATCTGGCAGCGGCGCGGGAGGCGATGTCGACGAAAAAACCCGTACTGGTTTCTGTAATGCTGGCGAACAATGAAACCGGTGTAATTCAGGATGTTGCTGCAATTGCAGACTTCGCACGTTCGCAGGAGGCCTATGTGCATACCGATGCGGTACAGGGATTGGGTAAGATTACAGTCGATTTCGCAGCGCTTAATGTGCATGCCATGACGCTGTCGTCTCACAAAATTTACGGGCCCAAAGGAGCAGCCGCTTTGATTGTTGACAAGCGGTTGTTATTGAAGCCATTGATATATGGTGGTGGTCATGAGAACGGATTGCGATCAGGTACAGAGAATGTTCCGGCAATCGTCGGTTTTGGTGTCGCATGCGAACTTGCCAAAGCGCGCATGCTGGACACCGCGCAGCATGTTGCGCGACTGCGTGATACGCTGGAGCAGGGCCTTATTCGTATGGGGGCGGAAATTTTTGGTGCGGGCGCTGAACGTATTCCGAATACCACTTATTTCGCTCTGCCGGACGTAGAAGGGGATACACTGGTTGTAAAACTGGACAAGATGGGTTTTGCAGTTGCCAGCGGCGCGGCCTGTTCCAGTGTCAATCCGGGGCAAAGTCATGTGCTTGAGGCAATGCAGGTAGACCCGCTGCTTGCGCGCTGTGCAGTACGGGTCAGTCTCGGGCGCAGCAATACGCAGGCGCAGATCGAGGAGTTTCTGGCAGCGACGCAAAAAATTGTAGAAGCGCTCAGAAGTATGAGTAGCCTGTCCTTTTAACCGGTTGTTGTGCGGTTGTTGTATTTTGATACTTCAATTTTCAGCAACCTGCACGCTATTCGGGTTAAAATCTCGTACTCTATAATAAATGATCCGAATTCAAATACGTGAACGCTGTCAAAGCGATTATTCTGAGTGCCGGTCAGGGCCGGCGTTTGCTGCCGCTGACCGAAAATTCTCCGAAATGTCTGTTATCCGTTGCTGACAAACCTGTGCTGGCCTGGCAGATCGATGCGCTGCGCGCGGCTGGTGTGCGTGAAATATCCATTGTGGCGGGTTTTCAGGTAGGCCAGATAGAAGCATTGCTGCGGACTAATTATGCAGATTGCGACAAGATCAGGGTTGTGTTCAATCCATTTTATGAAGTAGCGGATAATCTGGCCAGTTGCTGGTTGGCACGCGACGTCATGGATAATGATTTTTTGTTGCTAAACGGCGACACAGTGATCGAACCGGCATTGCTGTCGCAAGTATTGAATTCGCCGTCTGCCCCGATTACACTGAGCGTGGATTTCAAAGAAAGCTATGACGCAGATGATATGAAAGTGCAACTTGATGCGGATGGCTGGGTCAAACAGGTCAGCAAGATTGTGCCGCCAAGCGACATTGATGCCGAGTCGATCGGTCTCGTATACTTCCGCGAAGAGGGGCCGGTTTATTTCAACCAGGCGGTTGAGGAAGCGCTGCGTCACCCAGCCGAATTGAAGTCCTGGTACCTGTCTATCATTGACAAGCTTGCTCGCCAGCGTCTTGTCAATTCGTGTTCTGTAAGGGGGTTTCGCTGGTGCGAAATCGACTTCATAGAGGACTTGGCCCGGGCTGGGATGCTTTTTTCGAAGTAATTGCAAGGAGCGAAGATGAATACGCCTGCTTTCAATGACACGATGCGCAAATTCGGTGCGCCACAAACGGTTATCCATTCGTTCCGACACTGGAGCGTTATGCTTCGTCCTGCTCAGGTCACGCTAGGCGCGTTGGTGCTGGCTGCGCATGAGCCTGCAAGGGCGTTCTCAGAACTCAGTGTAGACAGTTTTGCTGAACTGCGTGAAACAGTTAATCAAATTGAAAGTGCGCTGACCAGGGCATTCCAGTATGACAAAATTAATTATCTGATGCTGATGATGGTTGACCCGGATGTGCATTTTCATGTTATTCCTCGCTACGCGCAACCCAGGCAGTTTGATGATATTGAGTTCATTGATTCAGGCTGGCCTGCGGCGCCGAATCTGGGCAATGTGAACGAAACCGGTGAACGGACAAACCAATTGATTATCGAGCGAATTAAAACCTGCTGGTTATGAACGAAACTGAAGCGGATAAGGCCGGGAAAACTGCAATCGCATACCAGGCTGAACGAACGGTACAGCCGGAAAAAAACGGCGAGGTATTTTCACTGCGTGAGGCGCATAATCTGGTAAGCGACCTGATGACCCCGAATCCATGGATTTACTGGGCGGATTTTTTGTTTAATATCGTTGTTGGATGGACAGCGTTTTTTACTGCGCTGATGTCACCACTGTTTTCGCTGTGGCAGATCGGTGCTTATTTGATTGCCGTGCTGGCTTTGTACCGTGCAGCCATTTTTGTGCACGAACTGGCGCACCTGAAGAAAGGAACGTTTCAAACATTCCGTTTGGTGTGGAATTGCCTGTGTGGTATTCCCTTTATGATTCCGTCGTTTACGTATGACGGGGTGCATAATGACCACCACAGGCGGGATGTTTACGGCACCCTGGATGACGGCGAATATTTGCCGTTTGCAACTCGGAAGCCCATGGAGATGGTCGGTTACGTGCTGTTGTCTTTCATCCTGCCATTGCTGCTGCTGGCGCGCTTTCTGTTGCTGACACCATTATCCTATCTGATTCCGCCGTTGCGTAAAATTGTTTGGGAGCGTGCTTCGTCGCTGACCATTGATCCGAATTACAAGCGTGCGGAGAATGCCATTCGTAACGACCACAACTGGCGGCAGCAGGAACTGGCGGCTTTTCTGTTTTCTTTCGCTATCGTCTCACTGATAATGCTGGAGGTGATTCCGCTTTCGGTGCTCGTGCTCTGGTATCTGGTTGCAGTGATGGTTTTTATACTGAATTCACTGCGTACACTGGCGGCGCATGCGTACCGAAACCCGGGTGAGAAGCCGATGAGTCATGCTGAACAGTTTCTGGATTCCGTTAATGTTCCCGGTAATCCCCTAATAACGCCGCTATGGGCCCCTGTCGGACTGCGTTTTCATGCTACGCACCATCTTTTTATGAATATGCCATACCATAATCTGGGTAAAGCTCAGCGACGTCTGGTCAATGGGCTCAGTGATAATTCACTTTTTCTGACGACCATGCGTAAAAGTCTGTGGGATGCCTTGATGCGTATCTGGCAGGAGTCTGCGCGAGCAACAAATGCGTCTCGAAAAATGCATCACATTGAATGATGGCGGAATTTATTTCTGAAACAAAGGCGGGAACAGCTATAACACGGCTGGTGCTGTTGCGCCATGGCCAGAGTATTTGGAATCGGGATAAGATGTTTACCGGCTGGAGCGATGTTGCCTTAAGCTCAAAAGGCGAGCAGGAAGCTGAACGCGCCGGTGTTTTGCTGCAGCAGGCTGATTTCATCCTGGATTGCTGTTTTTCATCGACACTGCAGCGGGCGTTCGAAACGGCAAGAATTGTATTGTCAGCAATGGCACTCAAATTGCCTGTACAAAAATGCTGGCGCCTGAATGAGCGGCATTATGGCGCACTTGAAGGTCTTGGGCGTTTGGCGGCAGTTCGAAAATTTGGACTATGGCCGGTACTGCGCACGCAAATAAGTTATGATGGCGAGCCGCCCAGGCTTGAAATGGATGATGCGCGTTTTCCGGGCAATCAGTCCGGATACGCCGGAATAGACGTTAAAGAGTTGCCGCTAGGTGAAAGCCTGAGGCTGGCAGCGCAACGTCTGCAGCCCTGCTGGCAGCGTATTATTAAACCGGAACTGGAACACGGCAGAAATGTGCTGATCGTATCGCACAAAAACCTGCTGCGCACGTTAATGGGGCAACTCGAGCATTTGACACCGCAGCAGGTGATGAAGCTGAAACTGCCGACCGGCAGACCGCTTGTATATGAACTGGATCGGACATTAAAGCCTGTCAGACATTATTATATGGATGAAATATCTTGATTATCCGCGGTATCACATACTGTATGTCAATGTATGAACACTATCTACAGCTTCGCACCAATTGCGCAATCGAATGCCGAGATTCTGGTACTGGGCAGCATGCCGGGACGAGCGTCACTTGATGCAAACCAGTATTACGCGCATCCACACAACGCTTTTTGGCGAATCATGGGCGAATTGCTCAATTTCGATCCCAAACATACCGCTTATTCTAAAAAAACAGACGCCCTGAAATCTGCACGCATAGCGCTCTGGGATGTATTGCAATCATGCAGACGGAAAGGCAGTCTAGATTCCAGTATTGAAATCAAGTCCCAGACGGTCAATGATTTCTCCGCTTTCTTTACAACATACACACAGATTCGCGCCGTTTTTTTTAATGGTGCCAAGGCGGAAGACTGCTTCAGGCGATATGTGCTAAAAAACCACATGCCAGAGCTGCAGCAGCAGATGCAGTTTATCCGCCTGCCATCCACAAGTCCGGCGCATGCTGCGCTGTCATTTGCTGAAAAACGTAATCGGTGGGAGCAAATATTTCGCGCAAAATTGTCAGATACATATCCTGTGAGCTATTAATGCAATTCGATGACGAAGGGTAATTTAAAAAACTGGCCGGCTTATTGGGAGCAGCTGCGTAAGGCATTGCTCGACCCCAAAGTCGATGAGGCGTTGCTGGAAAAATCGTTGCAGGAGGCCCGGGAGAAAATGCCGGTGCCGGTATTGTGGCTGATTGGCAAGACGCAGGCGGGCAAGACATCGATTATACGGGCGATGACCGGCAGCGAGACGGCTGAAATCGGCAACGGTTTTCAACCGTGCACGCGGCAATCGCATTTTTACGATTTTCCTGCGGAGATGCCTGTGGTGCGGTTTCTTGATACACGCGGCCTCGGCGAGGTGGCATACGATCCAGCGGAAGATATCCGGTATTGCGAATCCAAGGCGCATTTGCTGATCGCCGTAATGAAAGTTGCGGATGTCAAACAGCAGGCGGTGTTTGATGTCTTGCATGCCATACGGATGCGCCACCCCGAGTGGCCGGTGTTGATGGTGCAGACGGGATTGCATGAATGTTATCCGTTTGGCGGGCAACATGCTCAGCCATGGCCTTATGATCAGGCGCCGTTGCCGGATACGGTGCCCTCCGATCTGAAGCGTGCCTTACTGGCGCAACGCGAAGCAATTGCAGATTTACCCGGTCATGCGGCTATTCGCTGGGTTGCCGTCGATCTGACGCAGCCGGATGACGGTTATGATCCACCAGATTATGGACTCGAGGCCCTGTGGCAGGCGATTGAAGCACTGTCATCGCTGGGACTCGAGAATCTGTTACGAAGTGACAGTCGAGTACATGATTTGTTTGAACAAACGGCGCATCAGCATATCGTCGGTTATTCCACTACGGCTGCTGGGCTTGGTGCTTTACCGGTGGTTGATCTGGTTGCTGTTTCAGCGGTGCAGGCAAAACTGCTGCACAGTCTGGCGGTATTATATGGCCAGCCTTGGGACAAACGTACGATTACTGAATTCCTCGGTTTAATGGGCGCGGGTGTGGCGACCGGTTATCTGGCACGCTGGGCCGGACGCGCGGTGGCCAAAGTCATCCCGTTTTTAGGGCAGACAGTCGGTGCGTTATGGGGTGCCAGCGCCAGTGGTGCTGCTACTTATGCGCTGGGAAAGGCTGCGGTTTATTTTTTCGTCAGACATCGGAACCATCTGAACGTGGATGCGGAAGCAATACGTCGTATTTATGCCGAGGAGCTTGAACGTGGCGCTGCCGTTCTGAAAAACCGGTTACGGGGTAAGTCCTGAATGAAGACGTTATTCCATGGCATAGACACGTTCAGGTTGCTGGGTTTTCTTTTGTTTGTCCTGCCGTTTTTTGTGTTGTTGGGATTAGGTATGGTCTGGTTGTGGCAGCAGGGCTATCTGCTGATCTGGGGGCTGGTTATGCTGGCATGCACTGGTCTTGGCTATGGGCTGCAGCAATTGCTGGTAAGGCGCGACCGCAAACTGCTTGCTGAAGCAGTGACAGAGCCGAATCCGGAATGGCCCCTCAGCGCAGATGAAGCATGGGATCGTATTCAGTCCCTGGTGCAAGACTGCGACCCGGCAGACTGGCCATTGGAAAAAGGCGACTGGATTCTGGCATTGGGCCGACGTGCGCTGGAAACCGTTGCGCGCTGTTACTATCCGCAAGTCGACAGGCCTTTGCTCGAGTTGACCGTGCCACATACGTTGCTGGTAATTGAACGCGCCAGTCGCGACTTGCGGCATGATGTCATGGAAAACATACCGTTCAGTAACCGGCTGAAAATCGGCGCCCTGTTTCGCATGCAGCGCTGGAGAGACAGTGCTGAACAGGTTTTTGACATTTACCGGGCAGGGCGGGCGATTGTCAATCCTGTCGATGCGTTGCTTGGAGAGGCGTGGCGTCATTTGCGAGAACGCAGTTACGGTCAGGCGCGCGACGAGTTACACCGCTGGTTTTTGCGCACCTATATTCGAAAAGTCGGGTATTACGCGATCGACCTGTACAGTGGCCGCCTGGTGCTGACCGATGATGAGCCGGTGACAACGCGTACCATGCGCTCTACCGCTGATATGCACCGTATGGATGAAACGGTGGGTGCGGATAAGGTCGAGGAAGAGCCATTGCGTATTCTGGTGCTGGGTCGTTCCAATGCTGGAAAATCAAGTTTGATTAATGCGCTTTTTGGAAAATTAACAGCGGCTGCCGATATCCTGCCTGACAGCACCGAGATGCTGAAACCATTCGCACTGTCGCGCGCAGGTTTAACACAGGCTTTGGTCTTTGACAGCCCAGGGTGCGACAGCAAATACTTCGACAGTAAAAAGCTGCACGATGCAGCCAGGAACGCCGATCTGATTTTATGGGTCAGCCCTGTCAACCGGCCCGATAGACAGATTGAGCGCGATTGTCTTGATTCGCTTAGGGTGTTTTTTTCAATACAGAAAACCCGCCGACCTCCGCCGTTGCTTGTTGTTGCTAGTCAAGTGGATCG
Source organism: Nitrosomonas marina (assembly GCF_900111605.1). Taxonomy (GTDB): domain Bacteria; phylum Pseudomonadota; class Gammaproteobacteria; order Burkholderiales; family Nitrosomonadaceae; genus Nitrosomonas; species Nitrosomonas marina_A. Next base: position 125,705 of record NZ_FOIA01000004.1, read on the forward strand.
ATTACGACCGGCGGGTGAATGGAATCCACCTTACGATCTGGCGCATCCACAAAATGCCAAAGCCGCCAATATTAGTGCTGCAGTAGCGGCGATTGCCGGCGATCTTGCCGTACCGATTGATCATGTTATTCCTGTCTGTCTGATGGAAAATCATGTCTACAACGTAGACGATACATTGTGGGCGGCAATTCTAAATCACCAGGAAGAGGCTTTACGAGCACGCTTTCTGCGTTGTCTGGATGAAAAGAAAAATACGGAAAACTGGATTTTGCTGCGGCGTCAAATGATCAGTGCCGGACGTTTTCTCAAAGATTTGCCAAGCGTGCTCGAAAAGCGTTTGGGCGGTTAAAAAACTTTAGCACTGAGAGTAGGATCTCTGGGGAGTAAACAATTCTAAATGATTTCTGTTGTCTCTGAATTGGTGCCAGGCAAGACATGTGAAGCGTTGTTTGGGTATTTTCCAAAAGAACGGCAATTATTGCAACCTGAAACCATTCAAGAACCAACCTTAAGCTGGATTCATTTTGACCCATACAGCGTTATCAGCCGTTTTTGTCAAGCGTGACTTACTTCGCTTTCCCTGCATTGCTGATACTCATAGTGGGCGATAGTGGAAACAGTCTTCTCATTCAGAACTGGTATTGATAAATCTACAGATTGCAGAACGTCAGTTCAAACGAGACATCTTTTTCATACACTTTGACGCGTTGTCCGGATTGTGAAGGAATGAAACGGATATTCAGTGCATATTTGTTGGCGCTGATTTCAGGTACGCACGGAAAGTCTTCGCTGACACTGACACGCAGCATATGTGCAATATAATCCGAGCCGGGCTGTTGGAAAATACCCTGATACGCAATGTTCTGCGTCGTTTTGCCGCTACCTCTGAGCAGATAGAGAACAATGTCAAACGCATTGCGTATCGGCAGCATTGGCGCGAGCCACTCGTTAAAGTCCTTGCGGCGCAAGGAAGGGTCCAGATTCAGCCAATAATGGTAAGAGGGTAATTCAAATTCGCAAATGCCGCCAGGTATATTCGTGCGTTGCTTGATCGTCATCAGCCATTCATTATCACGCAAATGTTCGCCGACTTTGCCGGATATTTCCAGCATCGACCGGAAGGTGGTCTGGATATTGTCCAGCACGTTATCCAGCGCCGACTCAGAAATGTCCGGATTTTTTCGCAAAGTTTCAAGCAGTTGCTTTTGACGCTCAAGTTCCTGCAGCAAATCGGTTTTTATATCCGCACGACTGGTAACTTCCAGAATCTCGAACAGCGTCATTAACGATGCGTGATGTTGCATCGGCGAATCCTTGGCGGAGAAAAAGTCTATTTTCTTGAACAGATCTTCGAGTTTTAGCAGGGTGCGGATGCGCTCATTAAGCGGGTGTTCGTAACAGATCACGATAAGTCGTGGCTAATCCATAAGAAAACTTAATCTTGCCTCATACAGTAAAAATATACAAATTAATATTTGAAATCTGCAATTCAAGCTGGTGTTGATTTTAGGGTTGTATTCGTTTCATGAGTCTTTACAATAGCGTTTCAGTCACCTGATATTCAAAAGGAATAAATTGCCATGATGAACAAAAAAATCCGACAGGCGGTATTAGTTGCTACAACGCTGTTAGTCTGTGTTTTTTCCGGTACTTCCCTTGCCAAGGAACAGACCGTGAAGCCTGCTTTGACCATGGAGTTATCCGTTAAGGCAGCACTTGCTGCAATCAGTCAGTGCGAAAGTGATGGTTTCAATGTGAGCGTCGCAATTGTCGATCATGCCGGACTGTTGAAAGTACAGTTAAAAGCCGATGGTGCCGGTCCACATACACTGGACAGCAGCCGCCGTAAAGCATATACAGCAAACAGTATGCGTGGTCCGACGCAACGTTATGCCGAACTGGTTGTTAATAGTCCAGATTTGCATAGCCTTGCGCACATGAATGAACATATCCTTCTGCTTGGCGGCGGTTTTCCGATCAGAATGGGCGGTGAAATAGTCGGCGGTGTCGGTGTTGGCGGTGCGCCCGGAATAAAATTTGACGAAATCTGTGCGCGGGAAGCTTTGAAGGTTTTGCAGGCCGACGAACTGTTTGAATAGTTAGTTGCACGATGCGCTGTTGCCCGCGCTTTCGCCGTTTTCCATCGAGCGGACTTTTTCCAGACGCGCCAGCTCGTAGTGGATAAACGCGAGTGCGGTCAACACCGGCGAAAAAAAATTGACAATAGGTATATATTGCAGAAAACCAGTGAGCAAGCCTAATATCCATAACGGAAGTCGGTGAGAAGCGAGCAGTTTCTTGATTTCGGTAGGCGCTGCATGTTCTGATAAGGCATCGTAGCGAAATAATTGCTGATTCAGGAATGCCGCAGCAATGAACGGGACGATGATACCTGCACCAAATGCCCATAATGGCAGTGTAAGGACCCAGATCAGAATATACAGAAACGTTGCATAAAGCGCATTGACCAGACTGCCCACGATGGTGCCGCCGCTTTCTCGTTCAAGACGGGGGTAGCGTCTTTTTGCAACATGATTAATCAGTGCCGGCATTAAAAAAATGGCAGTAATAATCAATGTGGTGATTATCACCAGCGGGATGAAGAAAATGATATTAATCAACCATTGTATGCTGTAGGCCAGCCATCCAGGTGCCTGACTGTCTATCCAGTCTTTTACACCCAGTTCGTCAAAACCCAGATAAATAAATTCCGCAAAAAAATCCCAGAATATCCAGCCAATTAATAACCAGATCATACTGGCTGTTAATATCGGCCAGACCATGATCCAGATAATTTTCAACCGCAATAAATCGCGCGTTGCGTTTGCGATAGCACTTAAAATTTGTGACATAAACACCTTGAAGTAATGATGGTTAACCATAGGTCGGTCGAGCTCAGCGGTATTTTAACAGGCTGTTGGCTTGAGTGAGTTCTGATTGTCGTCTGGTATAGATGGTACAGACTATTTAAGCAGTGTTGCAGTGTCGAGTTTTTTAACACTCAAAAAAATTTTTTATGTTAATTTATATACCCGGAATTCTGTAGTGTTTATCTATTCACCGGTTTTTTTTAAAAGGAGTCGTTATGCTGATCAAAAGAACAGTTTGTTGTGTAGTTCTAAGTCTGGTTTTTTATGGTTCAGCCATGGCTGATACGAATGGGTCATCTGCACCGAGTGGCGACGGAAAACAGAACGGTTTCAGTGTGCCTCAGGAAGATAGGCATGCAACCGAGAACCTTCAGCGGAATCCCAAGGAGAAAAGCAAAGATGCCGCTTCAGGTAAACCATCCGAAAACGGTAAAAAGCCATCCATGGTTGATTTTTGCCGAAAAAACCCTTGCTAAATCCAATCAATAGATACAGTACGAAGGAGAGTGTGCATGATAAACAATCGTCATCTTTCTGGTATGTTTGCAAGTGCTGCGTTTGTTTTTGTTATTAATTCGAGCAGCAGCGCAGAAGGGCTTCACTGGTCGCATGAGGAACAAGCGATGTGGGGATCGATAGAAGACGCATCCCACACCGAAGTGCCACATATATTTCCGTTTGCGGAATGTGCCATTGGTAATCGGCAGTCTCCGATCGACCTTGCCGAGGCTGAGATCGAGCGAACAACAGAGTTAAACCGGTTAAGAATTTGGTATGATACAGATACGCCTGTCTTTTATAACAGTGGTCACGGTATACAGGTTAATACTTCTTTTGATTACACAGGCTATCTGGAAGTGGGGAATGAAACCTACCCGCTGATTCAATTCCATTTTCATGAGCCCAGCGAACACGTTGTCGGCGACAAACAATTTCCAGCTGAACTACATTACGTGCATGTCAGGGAAGATGGCAGGCTGGTTGTAATGGCAGTTGCTATTGAAGAGGGTGAGGTTAATGAGACTTTTCAGACTATTCTGGATAATATTCCTCAAACAGCGGGAGAAATGCGTGAGGGTACGGGCATTGTCATCAATCCGGAAACACTGTTGCCGCCCAACTTTCATAAGCCTGATTTTTATACCTTTGCAGGCTCTTTAACAACGCCGCCTTGTAGCGAAGGTGTGCAGTGGTACTTGTTGGCACGGGCGATTACAGTTTCAGCAGCGCAACTTGAACAGCTGAGAGGGTTTTATACCAACAATGCAAGATTACCTCAGGATCTGAACGGACGGACACTGCTGACTACACAATAAGTTTTCGGTCCATGTCTCAATTTGTGAAGATGAAAAATCAGCGAGCGTCCGTACAGGAGGATTCTGCCGGGATGTTGATGTCAATGTGCTGATTTTCCCGGTAGCGCACACTTGAATCGCGTGCTACCGGGAGAAAGATTAGAGTATATAATGCATAGTGCGTTCCTATTAGGAGGCGGTCGCCTCTTAAGGAAGGGTGTGACAGAAAGATTTTCAAGTGTAAAATGGTTCAGGTTTTTCGGCAGATCAGAGCGCGGTGTCCGAAATCTTTTCGAACACCGTTTCACCAAAACAAGCCATCGTTTAAGTATATTGAAAGTGGAACGCGTCACTTGGCCTTGTCGATAAATCTTTCAGCAACCTGAAGCAGGGCTATAAAATTGCAATCTAACACGGGGTGAATGTTATTCACGTTTTAAAAAAAACCGTTGATTATAAAATAAACCGTTGTTTTAAAGGGAGAGTTTTGTATGAGTATAGAAAGTGAATTTAAGGCGAAATTCGGAGGGTTCTGGAATTCACTGGTGATATTGTTAATCATCATTATTTGTTTACGTTTTTCCAGTCTGGAACTGGCCGAAGAAGATTTGGGCACCCGGGTAATGTGCTCACTGCATTTATTTCTGAGTTGTATTGGCGCAGGTATTGTGCTGGGTATTTTGCGGATATTTTTGTCCTTCTCAAACGATACCTACACGCGCGCGCCTGCGTCTGCCAATTTTACATCCGGTGTACGATACGGCATTGTGGCTGGTGGAGTTTTGATTCTGATTGTAGGCATGCTGCAGCTGGATAATTTCCTGGGGCCGCTGCAACCCGTGGTTGATGCGCTGTTTGGTAAGTTGTATGCGTTATTTGAATAATCGCAGATTGACAGTTGAATGACATTCTGGGAATGGTCAATCCAAGGTAAAAACAGACGACAGAGCAGAATTGATACATCATCAATGATTGTTTGAGCCTGTTTTTACCGGTTTGAGTTTGCAGCCATGGAGTTATCTGCAATTGATTAAAAGCTGTCAGGGCTATAATAGCTGACATGACCATGATGAGTCCTTGTACAGGGTTTTACGATGAACCATGTGGCGACTGGCTGCTCGAGCCTGAGCAACGCTATCTTATTTAGTTCTGTTTGCTTTTTTCCAGGGCCACAATGTATTTGTAGAGTTGGTCGTATTCTTTTTTGGACGGAGTGGCGAACAACGGATCATTTTGCATTCGGATTTCTTTTTCGATCTCGCGCCATTCGTTTTCAGAAAACATGCTGTTCATCAGTGGATAGACATGTTCTATTTCCTTTTCAAGATGCTTTTTTTGTAATTTGACGTAGTCTCTTGATTGGGTCAGCAGTTCATCAGCAGAAACAATGCAGTCTTCAGCAACGTTGTGGAACAGTTCCTGTACTTTTTTGGTTGCCGAAATGATTTCCTGATGTTCATTCTGAAGCTGTTCTATGAGCGAGCTTTCTTTGACATTTTTTTTCAACAGCCTGTTGAATATGATGTCTTCGGCAGGATGATGCCATTTGTCAGGGTAAGTTTGAATATAATCTAATGCACTGAGAATGATGTCCAAGTCAGCACTGCGCTGACTGTCAAAATCATAGCAGTCAATTTCGTGACTGAAACATTCAAGCAATCTCAGCAAATGAGAATGATCAGTATGCAGCTGGCGTTGAATTCTATGCATAACAATTTCTCCAATAGGTTGCTGTTTTGCGATTGGAAACTGGGACGCTTTCGACGTGTTTTCGTCTGCTGATGTGTGCAAACAGGGTTTGGGGCCGGGATTGTTGCAATGTTAATTCCTATCACCCTTTCCAGTCCATCCGCTGACATTTTCACATACGTATAATACTATGTGAATGCGCTTTCCAGATATACTTCTTATAAATCAATCCTATTTTTGACAAAATATTTCTAGTGAAAGTTTTTGTGAACGCTCAAATCTTTTTTTGCATATTATTGTTGCTGTTTTTCTGCCAGTCGGCACATGCTATTCAAGGACTCGAGACGCTAGATTCTGAAGATTTACTGATCAGTTATACAGAAAGAAGCAAGCTTGCACTGTCTTCTGATCATCATATGAGTATTAATGTTTTTCGAGACGGTCATGTCCTGATAGCTTTACCAGAAGCAATGAAAGGCGGTGGCTACTATCGAACGATACTGGACCAGGAAAAGATGGATAGTTTATGGAAATTGATGACTGAAGAATCAATCCTGACATTTGATGCGCGGCATCTCAGGAAAATGCTAACCAGCGAACGGCGATCATTAAAGGAATCGCGTGCAGTTGTGACCAGTGTATCGGATAAGGCGGAAATTCTGATTGAGTATTATCCAAACCGCTACAAGCATGCCGTTCTGACAGGTGAAAGTGATGATGTTATGCGGCGTATTGCATGGACCGATCTCAGGTGGGATGCTGAACAATATGCGCACATTGAAATCATTCAAATGCTGTCAGAAATACAGCATGCGTTATTGTCGATTCTTGATCGGGGTGATCTGCAGTCTGTACATCCCTGACACATTCAGGAAAACACGCGTTTTTGATAAAAGTTTACGATGTCATGCTGAATATTGAGGCGGTTAACAGTTTTTACAGATGGGCATTGGTTTTATTGTTTTTAGTCCTGCTATTCTGGATTTCAATCGCAGAAGCCGGAGTATTTGAGTTTGTCAGTGATGACGATGAAATCGATATTATTACGCACCCGACAGGGTATACCGGTATCGGCGGTGAGTTGATCGTGACAGTCGGGATCGCGCCATTGTCGCCACATGCGGACGAGATGGAAATACCGGTACAGAATGTAATCCAAACGTGGAATCAGCTTGTACCGACAACCGGAAATATCAAGATAGATGGCAATACTGTTCCACGCCGAATGTTTGATTTCGAATCGGTTGCGCTCCATGAACTGGGGCACTGTATTGGTCTGGGGCATCCCAATCTTGGCAGTGAGTCAGGACTGACCGGTGAAGAAAAAGACTATACTAAAGCCGTCAGTGGTGACAACGACAGGTTTGATTTGGATCGTGGTATGGATGGTATTATCGGCTCGGAGGATGATCTTCGCGGGGATGACATCAATCTTCACTGGTTCAACATGGAGAACAACAATCCTTTTTTACTGGCCGAAGTAGTTGATAAAACGACTTACAGCCTGGTGCTGGAAGATCTGCCACCAGGGCATCGTTTCGCTGCGAATGGCGATCGTTTTGTGTCACTTTTGCTAGGGTACGGCAATACCGAGAGCGTAATGCAGCAAGGTATCCTGCTGGGAGAAGCGCGTCGGTCCCTGGTTGCCGATGATGTCGCAACGCTTCGCCTTGCGATGAGTGGACTGGACAGACTGGCTGGAACATCAGACGATTACACATTAACCCTGCAATATGCGGGGATGACCGATACCGCTGATATTGTTTTGAATTTTGACAACAAAACCGCGTTTGCGGCATGCAGCATTACGGGGGTTTTTATTAACGATAAGCACGTGGCAATTCAGCAAGGTCAGATTTCGTTTAATACGGGCTATCAATGGTTTTTTAATCCGGTGCTTGATTCGACAATGCAGGAACAACCGGTATTATCCGTTCGAGTCAACGGACAGGCTGAATCCGCTACGCTGCAAAACGGTGACCGTTTGCTGCTAACCATTGGTCTGAATCCTGGAACAAAAAGTGGGAACCAGGCCGATTACTGGGTGCTTGCAATGACACCACTGGGTGACTATTGGCTGGATAGTCGATTACAGTTCGTTCGTTCTGATACGCCTGTGCGTGCGCATGGTGGGGCGATGATTGCTTTTTCCGATCTGAAAATCTTCGAGGGTGTGGCCGGTAACTTGCCCGCGGGTTCATACACGGTTATATTTGCCGTCGATGATAATCGTGACCAGATTTTCGACGAAACATATCAGCACTCTGTTTCCTTTACAATATTGCCCAGGTAATATTAAGACGGATTGTTTGCAGGAACAAAGAAATTGCATGTTATTATTAATGACTTACCTATGAATATAGGATTAAGTACGCTGCATTGATTTTATGTATGTTGAACCGAAGTGTTTCATTAAAAAAAGGAATAACGAATAACAATTTTTTGAGGATATTGATATGCTTTGTCCAAATTGTGGAGCACAAAACAGTGAACAGGCCGATTATTGTACGCAATGCGCCGCGCCATTGAAAACTGAAGCCGTACATTCAGCCCAGGTGCAGGACAATGATGCAACAAGAGCAACATCTCAGAGTGCAGATCATGACGATACAGTTGCTTCAACAGTGAGATCACAGGATTATTCGTCAAGAGAAAATGGTGCGGGTGAGCCGCTGAAACCACGCATTACCAACCTGGATTTTCAGTCTGATAAAGCGGCAAGTGAGAAACCCGTTGTTTCTCCAGGGTTGAATATCGGCATTTTTATTGGCACGCTGATACTTCCAATTATAGGAATCGCAATGGGTTTTACGTACATGAGAAAAGCGCATCCGGATGCAAAGCGGGCAGGTAAGAACTGGCTGATCTTTGGTCTTGTTATGATGTTAATCAATATTGCTGTTATTTACTTTTGACTGACTTAAGATTCAGTGTCAATGTGGCCTGTATTTGATTCAATATCCCCGTTTGGCGATCATAACATTGGCATGTCCGGGTTAAGTTATAGCGCTTGTGCCGTTGTTGATTTTCGATTTTACAGGGTTGTTTGCGTCTGGATCTTTTAATCTGTTCAGTTTGTCGTCTTCCAGTTTTTTGTATTGCCTGAAAGCCGAGCTAATTAAACCGAGGTAAGTTTGAAAAGCTTTTGGCGGAACTGTTAATAAAGTTAAACAATTCAGGTGTAGTTGCCGGTCATTCTGGCCATGGCCATCGGACGGCAGCACACGAGAAGGCCTGTTGGCAGCGGTATCGGGAAAGTCTGCCAGGAAAGCTCATTGTGTCGCTGTCTTTGGATGATAAACAGGAAGTATGGCTATAATTGAGGGAGTAATGCATGGGTCCTGACAAGAACACCCCCGTCGACTTTGTTCTTTCCCTGTTTCCTGCTAAACAGGATCTGCATGTATCTGAATTTTGAAATGACATTATAGTCATTTGAAATGTGAATGCCTGAGTTAAAAAAAGATAACCATTTAACGCAAGTAAAAATACACACTATTTTTAGTGTATAGAGATAGAGTGATCATTTTCACCCTGCCCTGTTGCGACACCCGAATCAAAGTTACAGATGCCTGAAACAAGTAAAACGCCTCTAATACCAAATCCATCAGCAACAACCCTTGAACACGGGGGTGGTTCTGAAATCGTTGATTGTGGTGCAGTACCCGATACTGAGACAATTAATGAATGGCCGGTTTTACTGGTGCTGGCCGCTGTACAGTTTGTGCATATTCTCGATTTTATGATGATAATGCCACTCGGACCGGCTTTTTTTAGATTGTTTGAGATTACGCCAAAACAATTTGGCTTGCTGGTTACGGTCTATACCTTCAGTGCAGCGGTGTGCAGTTTTTTAGTCGCGTTTATTGTTGATCGTTTTGATCGAAAACATGCACTGATTGTTCTCTGCTCGGGCTTTATGCTGGCCATGCTGCTGTGCGCTGCGTCTGTCAATTATCAGATGTTGCTGTACAGCCGGGCGATAGCCGGTATGTTTGGGGGATTGATGAGCGCAACTGTTTTTTCTATTATTGCCGATCTGATCCCGGAATGGCGCCGTGGCAAGGCGACGGGTACCGTTATGTCATCTTTTTCATTTGTGGCGGTTGCCGGTATGCCGGCCTGTTTATTTCTTGTTGGTTTGCTGAGTTGGCGCGCACCTTTTATTGTGTTGGCCATTTTAAGTTTCATCATTATTTTTACCGCAAACCGTTTGCTGCCGCCGGTAAAAACACATATTCATCAGGCCAATCAACATGGTCCTGCAGGGCAGCTAAAAAATATTTTTATGAACCGGAATCATATTTTTGCTTTTCTGCTGATCGGCATGCTGATGTTTTCGGCATATCTGGTTATACCGTTTATCAGCACATACATGGTGACCAATGTCGGTATGCATGTAAGCGAATTGCCGTATTTGTATTTTTTTGGTGGGTTATTCAGTTTCTTTACAGCGAATCTGTTCGGACGGTTTACAGATCGTTACGGCAGGCGGGTGATGTTTGGCGTGCTGGCTATGCTGTCGCTCGTACCGGTATTATGGATTACGCACATTTCAGAAGCGCCTTTATTTATGGCGCTGACGGCGTCAACACTGTTCATGATACTGGTGACGGGCAGGATTATTCCACTAATGGCGCTGGTTACTACTGCTGTCAGGCCGCATTTGCGAGGCAGTTTTATGACTTTCCATATGTCGATACAACAATTGTCGGCAGGACTGGGTTCGTTGCTGGCGGGATCCATGATGGTGATGACCGCGCATGGAAAAATGCTGCATTACGATACCGTTGGCACCCTTGCCGCATTTATTACTGTGATTGGTATTTTGCTGGTAACGCAGGTGAGATCGGTTGAAGAAATCGACGCGAAATTGCAATGATGACATGGAATTCAAATTTTTATAACGCTTCTCCGATTTTTGAACCCCTGACGCCGCTGGCTAAAAATTTTCAAGACTGCTGCGACTGGCCATCGCACCAGCAGCTTGGGTTTTTATTGAGAGAAACCGGAATTCGTGTTGAAGCAGGCTCCGGTCTGCCGATACAATTTGTTCCACAAAAAACTTCAAATAATAAAGATCCTAAACAACATTATGAGTCCAGGATTTTTCTGACTGGTAAAGTTTCTACACGGCAGGAAAACTGGCATGATTTTTTTAATGCGCTGGTTTGGATAACGTTTCCACGTGCTAAGGCAGCGCTCAACCGGATTCATTATCAAGAACTGATGCATGCGCCGCAGACAAATGTTGAGAAGCGTGGTCCATTGCGAGATGCGGCAACGCTTTTTGATGAATCGGGTGTTGTAGTTTTAGGCAGCCGGCCTGTGTTAATCGAATTACTAAAGCAGCATGAATGGAAGAAGGTGTTCTGGCAACGAAGATCAACTGTACTGTCATCAATGCGATTTATTGTGTTCGGTCACGCATTATTTGAAAAAGCATTGAGACCGTATGTCGGCTTGACCGGTAAAGGCCTCTTTATTCGGGTTGACGACATGTTTTTGCGTCAATCACTGTCAACGCAATTGCGGACGATTGATTCGTGGCTGGCTGATATTTTGTCGTGCCGGTCGTTTTCCAGTGCCGACTTATCGGCTATTCCGATACTGGGTTACCCGGGTTGGTCAAGAGACAATATGACAGAAGATTACTACGAAAACCGGCAGTATTTTCGTCCATTGAGGCGACGAGAAAATCCGGTAAACAGTCTTCATGTCAATCGTGAATGATTGACAGATAATTGATTTAACTTAATGTGAATTATATGGTAGGGTCAGCTATTGAAAATTGTCGAGATTGCCTATCAGGCGAAAAATGCAAAAAATCAAATGATGTGTTATAGGAGAATTTCTGACTTTTTTTCTTGTATCGTAACAATTGCTCAAATGTTTTTCTGTGATCGGAGAGTGGTAGTTACTTTTATAAAGCCAGGCTGCTGTATTGTTATTCCGGGGATAAAATTTTGAACAAGCCGGTACTGAGTGTCGGGCTGGTTGGCCCACTGCCGCCGCCATACGGCGGTATGGCGAATCAGACACGCCAATTGACAAACCTTTTGCAGCAGGAAGGTGTCCAAGTGGTATTGGTCCAGGTAAACGCGCCCTACCATTTTGCCTGGGTGGGTAAGATACGCGGTATTAGAGCGCTTTTCAGGTTAATACCATATTTGCTCCGGCTTTGGCGAGTTGCCGGACAGGTTCAATTGTTTCATATCATGGCCAATTCCGGCTGGGCATGGCATCTCTTTGCAGTACCTGCTATTTGGATTGCACGGTTCAGGAGTACGCCCGTGGTAGTGAATTACCGAGGCGGTGAAGCAGAGGTTTTTTTTAAAAAATCATTCCGCTGGATCAGACCCAGCCTCAACAGAACAGATGCCATCATTGTACCGTCAGGTTTTCTTGAAGCGGTATTCAGTCGATACGGATATACGGCCGGAATTGTTCCCAATATTATTGATCTAAGTCGTTTCCAAACAAGATCATCGGCATATAAGGCAGATCGTGCCGATTCACCGCATATAGTAGTCACACGCAATCTGGAAGCGATTTATGATAATGCCACAGCCATTCGGGCGTTTTATATCATCAAGCAGTCAATTCCAGCGGCGCGACTGACTGTTGCCGGAGAAGGACCGGAGAAAGCGATGCTAAAGACGCTGGTAGCCGATTTGTGCTTGCAGGATTCGGTAAGTTTTACCGGTCGGATCAGCAACGACGCGATTGCAACGCTGTACCAAGATGCAGATCTGATGATCAATGCCAGTCTTGTCGATAATATGCCGATCTCGATACTGGAAGCCCTTGCCAGTGGCGTACCGGTCGTTAGTACCGATGCCGGTGGTATTCCATACCTTGTTGAGCATTATAAAACCGCGCTGCTGGTGCCGATGAAAGATCCTGGGGCTATGGCCGATGCAATGCTACAGATTTTGAAAAACCCTGAGCTGGCTGATAGTCTGAGAAACAGCGGTCTGGATTTACTGGAACGCTATACCTGGAATTCAGTCAAGCTGCGTTTGTTTGGCATATATCAGCAAGTACTAAAGCATGAACGACACTGATGGAGCACCTATGAAAACAGCACCAGCCGTTACCAGCAGCCTTTATACAGCCTGGGTGTCCGGTTGTTTCTTTCCGTTGCATGAAAAGCTGAAAAAGCATACGAGCGTTGCTTTACGCAGGCAACTGGAAGAATCGCAGTGGTGGGACATCAATCGTCTTCAGACCGCGCAAATGAAGAAGTTGAGAGAATTTCTGACCCAGGTGCAATTTCATGTGCCCTACTATCGACAAGTATTTGCGGAGTCTGGATTCAATCCTGCCGAATTGAATTCCTTGGCCGATTTAACACATCTTCCTTTTTTGACCAAAGCGATTATCAAACAAAATACCGAATCAATAAAATCCGGTATTGCCCATGATCTTGCACGTTACAATACCGGTGGTTCCAGCGGCGAACCGCTTGTGTTTTTTATTGGTAAAACGCGCACCAGCCATGATATTGCAGCGAAATGGCGGGCGACGCGTTGGTGGGGTGTGGATATAGGGGATCCCGAAATCGTGATCTGGGGCTCACCAATAGAGCTTGGAGCACAGGATCGACTGCGCAACCTGCGGGACCGAATATTGCGCACCAAACTGCTGCCGGCCTTTGAAATGTCCGATCAGAAAGTAGACGAATTTCTTTCAGAAATACGTGCGATGCGGCCCAGGATGTTGTTCGGATATCCCTCCGCCCTATCACATATTGCGCGCCATGCCGGTATGCGAGGTATTCGCATGGATGATCTGGGAATACAGGTCGCTTTTGTGACGTCTGAACGACTGTATGATGATCAGCGCCAGCAGATCAGTGATACGTTTGGTTGCCCAGTTGCAAATGGGTATGGTGGACGGGATGCGGGTTTTATCGCACATGAATGTCCTGATGGTGGTATGCATATCAGTGCTGAGGATATTGTTGTCGAAATTATTGATGCACAGGGTAATCCATTGCCGCCGGGCAAGTCGGGAGAAGTCGTGGTCACGCATATGGCTACGCATGATTTTCCATTTGTCCGCTACCGTACAGGCGATATGGCGATTCTGCATGACAAGCCCTGCACCTGCGGACGTGGCTTGCCGCTGATACGGGAAGTGCAAGGGCGCAGTACTGATTTTATCGTTGCGCAGGATGGTACTGTCATGCATGGCCTTGCGTTGATTTATGTCTTGCGTGATCTGCCACAGATTGAGGCGTTTAAAATCGTGCAGGAAAATCTCGATTTCATGCATGTTTATCTTGTGTGCAGAACAGATTTGGATAAACCGCTTCAGCAGCATATCGAACGTGCTTTTAAAACACGACTGGGACAGGCAGTGAATGTGCTAATTGAACAAGTCACGCATATTCCCGCTGAAAAATCGGGTAAGTTTCGCTACGTGGTCAGCAAAGTTGTCAGCAGATAAATTGTGATGAAGTGATGTCATTGACAGCAGGAAAAAAATAATTCAGGCAAAGCCTTCTGCACTTATAGCACCCGCACAACCTATTGACTTTGATTGTGGTCTAAACTGGGCAGATAGATGCGCGGGCAGCTTTCAAGTTGCCAGGCTCCGTAGCTTTTCGTTGAAGTGATGATTGGTATTTTGGTCTGGTGTTATTCAAGACAATATTGGTGATTTTTCTTTCTTAGCGTACGCCTGGCGTAATATGCGAAACCCACGGCGTTTCGTTGCGCGCGAAGTATCCAGTCATGCGCTTCTCGACCCAGCACCGGATCGATAGGTTTGATTGCGCCGGCGGCACGGGCGAGCAATTGCATTTTTGCGGCTCGCTCGAAAGCTATTGCCAAAAGACATGATTCTTCTATGCTGGAACAGGCAACTAGCAGTCCATGATGCGCCAGTAGAATTGCGCGCTTTTTACCGATTGCCTGAGCGATCAGTTCGCCTTCCTCGTTGCCGACGGGGACGCCTGGCCATTCCGGCAAAAATGCCACATCATCGTAGAGCACGCAGTTGTCCATATGCGAGATTTCCAATGGGACTTCAAGCATGCTCAGCGCAGCAGTATGGACAGCATGGGTGTGAATGATGCACTGAACGTCCGGGCGAGCACGGTACAACCAGGAATGAAAACGATTTGCTGGATTGGCCATGCCATCGCCCTGCAATACCTCCAGATTTTCGTTTACGAGCAGTAAATTGCCAGCGCATATTTCATCAAAACCCAGACCCAATCGTTGAGTCAGGTAAGTTCCTGGTTTTTCAGAGCGCGCAGTTATTTGACCGGCGAGAGCGGAGTCGTGTCCATTATCGAAGAGGATACGGCATGTTAACGCAACTTTTTGAGCCAGGCTGTATTGCGTGCCTTGCAGGTGAATGTCCATCTGATCGAAGGATTGCTTGATCAATTCTTTTTTATCAAAATTGAATGTGTCAGTGCCCATATGCTTTAGATTGTTTTATTTAGGTCAACCAGTGTATGGATTGATCGGTATTGAATCGTTATAAATCTCACCATGGTATGGTCTGACCATCGTAGGCGAAAAACCTGCCGGAATCGGTGTGTGTCAATTCATCAATGACATGGCGCATTCCCGATACGCTCTTTTCGGTCGATATTAATGCATTCGGACCACCCATGTCTGTTCTTACCCAGCCGGGATGTAATAATCCCACAATTATTCCTTTTGATTCCAGATCAATCGCCAAGCTTTTCATAACGATATTGACAGCCGACTTGCTTGAGCGATACACATAGCTGCCGCCGCCACGATTGTCGGAAACGCTGCCCATTTTGCTGGTTATTGTTACAATCTTTTTTAGTTCGCTTTTTGCGATCTGTGGATAGAATGCGTCCGCCATCTTTAATGGTGCCATTGTATTGATTCGGAATGCATAAGCCCATGCCTCGTAGTCTATCTGATGAAAACTGGTATCGCGGGTTACCGGATAGACGCCCGCATTATTGATAAGAATATCAATCGCTTCTGTCGACAGTGTTTGGGACAATTGTTCAATTTGCGAATGATTATTTGCATCGAGTGCGTGTATCTTAATTGCATCCGGATTCTGTGAAGCCAGTCGGTTCAGTTCATCTGAAGTCGAAGGATTCCGTGTACAGGCGTGAACGAGCCAGCCGTCATGCGCATACTGGCGTACAAATTCCAGACCGATACCCCGGTTTGTGCCGGTAATCAAAACTGTTTTCATGCGATTTGTGGTTCCTATCTATAATTTCTTAAACAACACGTAGTAGATATTTAATTCTGGTTTTCTTTTTTGAATTCAAAAGACGCTTCCCCAACCGGGCCAGTTTATAGTAAAGCATATCAAAAAAATGCTCCCAGTACAGGGATTACGGGGTTGTGAAAATTTAATTTTATCAATCAACGGATTAAATTCAAAACATATCGTCAGATGAAAACCTATATATATGTGAAAATTTTTTCAGGTCTTGTCTAACCTGTCGTTGCTAGGGTATAGTTCGGGCTCAGCCAAACATATGTTCAAGCAGGAGAGCGCGCTCAGGAGCCAAATATTCAGAGCGCCGCCGAAGGCGTAACTCCCCGGAATCGCTCAGGCATGGTCAGACATTGTTTCTCCCTGGGAACCGCTTGAAACAGGCAATCTGGAGAGTGCCAGGCAATCGAGCCTGGCCACCGAAGGGGCACGCGGTTTAATATCCGTAAATCTCTCAGGTAAAAGGACAGAGGGGTGTGTTAGAGGACATCATGTGTGTATGATGACTTATTTTTTATACCGGGAGAATAATCCGTGCTGAAAAAAACACCCCTGAATCAGACGCATCGTGAAATGAACGCCAAAATGGTTGATTTTGGCGGTTGGGACATGCCGTTGCACTACGGATCTCAATTGGATGAACATCACAAAGTTCGTCAGGATGCGGGCATGTTTGATGTCTCTCATATGCTGCCGATTGACATTAAAGGCGAGAATACACGAGATTTTCTGCGAAGACTGGTTGCCAATAATGTTGACAAGCTGACCATTCCCGGAAAAGCGCTATACACTTGCATGCTGACACCGCAAGGTGGGGTCATAGACGACCTTATTATCTATTTTTTATCTGACACCTGGTTTCGTATCGTTGTCAACGCAGGCACTGCCGACAAGGATGTAGACTGGATCCTTAAGCAGCGGAATATAATTGCTCCTGATCTTGAGGTTTTACCGCGACGTGATCTGGCCATGATCGCGGTGCAGGGACCCAATGCACGCTCTAAGGTATGGCAGGTGCTTCCGGAAGCAAAAGCTGCAACGGAAGAATTGAAACTGTTTCAATCCGTTACGCAGAACCATTTTTTCATCGCGCGCACCGGCTATACCGGTGAAGACGGTTTTGAAATTATGCTGCCCGGAGAGGAGTCGCCGGCATTTTGGAAAGCACTGCATGGTGTTGGTGTGGCACCTGCCGGGCTTGGCGCACGCGATACGCTGCGTCTTGAGGCCGGTATGAATCTCTATGGACAGGATATGGATGAAACAATATCGCCAATGGAGTCAGGGCTCGGCTGGACGGTCGATCTGAAGAGTGATCGTGATTTTATCGGCAAACAGGCACTGCTCGATTCAGAAGTTACTCAACATCTGGTCGGGCTGGTATTGCTTGATCGTGGTGTGCTCAGAAGTCATCAGAAAGTGGTTGCGCAACGTGACGGCAACGAATACGAAGGAGAAATCACCAGCGGCGGGTTTTCGCCGACCATCAATCAGTCTATCGCTCTGGCTCGTATTGCTGTCGAAATTGCTCCGGATGAAGAAGTGAATGTGTTGGTCAGAGATAAGAAATTGCGCGCCAAAGTGGTAAAATACCCATTTGTACGGAACGGAAAAGTTCTGGTTTAATTTGGGATCATCAATCAATATCAAATCCGGAGTAAATATATGAGTATTCCAACAGATCTGAAATATACCAAGTCACATGAATGGGTGAAGCCTGAAGCAGACGGGAATGTCAGCGTCGGCATTACAGATCATGCCCAGGAGTTGCTGGGAGACATGGTTTTTGTTGAGTTGCCGCAGGTCGGTGATACATTTGCACAAAAACAGGAATGTGCTGTAGCTGAGTCCGTTAAGGCAGCGGCGGATGTCTATTCACCGGTTTCGGGTGAAGTAATCGAGGTTAATTCAGCACTGGTCGACAATCCCGAGAATATCAATCAAGACGCCTTTGGCTCCTGGCTTTTCAAATTAAAGCCCAGCAATCCAGCAGAAATTGATGAATTACTTGACGCAGATGGGTATCAGGCATTGCTGGACAGTGAAGAGCACTAGCAGGAAATTTTTATTATCCAGCTGAACATCTATTTACACCATCATTCTATTAAGAGGTTTTTCATAATCCACCATGCCGTTTATTCCACACACACAAGATGATATTGCTGAAATGCTGGCAAGCATTGGTTCAGACTCTATTGAAACACTTTTTGATGAAATTCCCGATGATTTGAGGAGCGGTCGGTTAAACAATGTTCCGCCCGGGCTGAGCGAAATGGAAATCAGCCGGTTAATGATGGAACGCGCCGCTCAGGATGGTTTTTACCAGAATTTTATCGGTGCTGGTGCTTATGATCATCATATACCCGCCGCTGTCTGGCAAATCACAACCCGTGGTGAATTTTATTCCTCGTATACGCCTTACCAGGCTGAAGCCAGTCAGGGGACCCTGCAGTTACTGTATGAATATCAGACGATGATGGCCTCACTGACGGGTATGGATGCCTCCAATGCCAGTCTGTATGATGGAGCAACTGCGCTGGCTGAAGCTGTGCTGATGGCTGTTCGATCACATAGATCCTCCCGGCGCATTCTGATGCCGCAAACTGTACACCCGGTATACAAGAAAGTTGTGCGAGCCATTGTTAGTAATCAGAAAATTGATATTGTTGAGGCACCTTTCTGTGCAGAATCCGGGCGGGTTTTGCCGGAATCACTGGAAAAATTTGACGATGAGGAGTTTGCCGCAATTGTTATACCTCAGCCGAATTTTTTTGGTGTGCTGGAACAGGTCAACGAGCTTACTGACTGGGCACACAGAAAAAAAACGCTGGCGATCGGCGTTGTTAATCCAGTTTCCCTGGCCTTGTTAACGCCACCCGGAGAATGGGGAAGTAACGGTGCTGATATTGCGGTTGGCGAGGGACAGCCTTTGGGCATACCTCTTTCAAGCGGTGGTCCGTATTTTGGCTTCATGGCATGCAAGAATAATCTGATTCGTCAGATTCCCGGCAGGATTATCGGTCGTACTAACGATCTTGATGGCAAACAGGGTTTTGTCCTGACGCTCCAAGCCCGTGAGCAACATATTCGAAGATCCAAAGCAACTTCAAATATTTGTACCAATCAGGGTTTAATGGTTACTGCCGCGACAATTTATATGTCCCTGCTCGGCCCGGATGGTCTGCGCCGCGTTGCGGAACACTCACATGCCAACACTATGGATCTGCTGCAGCAGCTGGAGAAAATATCCGGTGTAAAAAAAGTTTTCAATAGCCCATTTTTTCACGAAGCAGCTCTGAAACTCCCTAAACCGGTCAATTTGGTTCTGGCAAGGATGAAAGAGAAAGGTATACTGGCCGGTTTTGATCTTCAGGCGTTTTATCCAGAGATGGGCGATACATTACTGGTATGCGCAACTGAAACAAAAACTGCTGCGGATATCCAGAACTACGTTACGCAATTTGAACAGGCGCTTAAATAATCAATGGGATAACGTGCATATTGCACGTTATCCTGGCACCTGACACACAAATCCATTGAAACCTTAATAAAGAAGGAATGATTATGGTCACACACTTAGGTAATCCAATTCGTATTGAAGGCACTTTCCCGGCAGTCGGTCAGAAAGCGCCGGATTTTTCCCTGGTTAATCGGGATCTGGAAGACGTTACGCTTGATCGTTTCGTTGGCAAGAAGAAAGTGCTGAATATTGTTCCAAGTCTGGATACACCCGTTTGTGCGCTTTCCACGCGCAAATTTAATGAAAAAGCCAGTAATATGGACAATACGGTTGTACTTATTATTGCCGCTGATTTACCTTTTGCTATGAGTCGTTTTTGCGACACAGAACACCTGGACAAAGTGATTACGCTGTCAACCATGCGTGGTGCCAACTTCATGGAAGACTATGGCGTGGCTATCGCAGAAGGACCGTTTGCAGGCATTACTGCTAGAGCTGTTATCGTTCTGGACGAAACAAATACAGTCGTTCATGCTGAACTTGTTCCGGAGATTGCAGATGAACCCAATTATGATGCCGCATTAGCTGCATTGAAATAACTTTTATACGCTGTTACCAAGATGCTGATATTTGAACATGCACGCCCAGGGCGTCGAAATTATTCACAAGCGCCAACAACAACCGCAAGTACAGAGGGTATTCCGGATCAATTTCTGCGCAAGAAACAGCCATTGTTGCCAGAAGTATCCGAAATGGATACAGTCCGGCATTATACGCGGTTGTCACAAAAAAACTTTTCAATTGACACCGAGTTCTATCCACTCGGTTCGTGCACTATGAAATACAATCCGCGCGCGTGCAATGCGCTGGCCATGCTGCCGCAATTCTTAGGCAGGCATCCGCTTGCACCGGAAGACACTGGTCAGGGTTTTCTTGCCTGTATGTATGATTTGCAGGAAATTTTAAAAGACGTAACCGGTATGGCCGGTATCAGCCTGGCACCGATGGCTGGGGCGCAAGGTGAATTAATTGGCGTCATGATGATTCGTGCCTATCATGAATCTCGTGGCGATCATGATCGAACGGAAATTATCGTCCCCGATGCGGCGCACGGAACCAACCCAGCAACAGCCGTCATGTGTGGATTTAAAGTAGTTGAAATTGCCACTGACAAGGAAGGTAATGTCGATCTCAATGCCTTGAAAGCGGCAGTTGGCCCGAAAACGGCGGGGTTAATGCTGACAAATCCTTCAACGCTGGGTGTTTTTGAAGAAAATGTCACCGAAATGAGTCGCATCGTGCATGAAGCCGGTGGACTGTTATATTATGACGGCGCCAACCTGAATGCTGTACTGGGTAAGGTCAAGCCTGGCGATATGGGGTTTGATGTTATTCATATAAACCTGCATAAGACTTTTTCAACGCCACATGGCGGTGGCGGACCTGGATCGGCGCCTGTCGGTGTGGCCAAACGATTGCTGCCCTTTCTTCCGGTACCTTTTGTGTCATCCGAGAACGGAACATACAGCTGGGTTACCGAAAAAGAAAGACCGCAATCAATCGGTCGCCTTTCCGCACATATGGGAAATGCAGGCGTTTTACTGCGGGCATACATTTATGTGCGTTTGCTGGGTAGAGATGGCATGAATCGTGTGGCCGAATTTGCTACACTGAATGCGAATTATTTGATGGCGGAGCTAAAAAAAGCCGGATTCGAGATTGCCTTTCCGACGCGGCGTGCCAGCCATGAGTTTATCGTTACTCTAAAAGATATCAAGGATAAAACGGGCGTTACCGCGATGAATCTCGCCAAGCGTCTGTTAGATAAGGGATTTCATGCGCCAACAACGTATTTCCCGATTCTGGTTCCAGAGTGCCTGCTAATCGAACCAGCTGAAACCGAATCCAAACAGACGCTGGATGCCTTTGTTACCGCTATGAAGGAGATTCTTGCTGAAATTAAAGAGCAACCGGATCTGGTCAAGAATGCGCCGCATACCATGCCGCTCCGCAAACTTGACGATGTCAAGGCGGCGCGTGAGCTTGATCTATGCTGGAAACCGGACGCTTAGACCGGTATCAACTATTCTTTTTTTTCGGATTGATTGATATTTCTATTTCCTGGAAATAAACAAGCAGCTAGTTGATGATCCTCTTTTGTTAATTAAAACAGCAATTGAGTATCATCAACCATCAGAACAAAACCGATAACTATTAGACTGATTTGCCTTGATGCACAATCAGGTGTCCTTTAAATAATCCATTTAATTCAATGTTATGCGAATACTGATATGCGGTTCTATCGCTTACGATAATATTATGGTTTTTCCCGATCACTTCAAAAACCATATTCTTCCTGAAAAAATACACGTTTTGAATGTTGCCTTTTTGGTTCCGGAAATGCGCCGAGAATTCGGTGGATGCGCTGGTAATATTGCCTATAATCTGAAAATGCTCGGCGGGGAACCTATCATGATGGCAACTGTGGGCGACGATATACAACCTTATATGGAGCGGTTTGAAACACTGGGACTTGATCAGTCGTGTATTCTGCATGTCAAAGATACCTTTACTGCACAAGCATTCATAACCACTGATCTGGATGATAATCAGATTACTGCATTTCATCCCGGTGCAATGAATTTTTCTCATTTAAACTCAGTCAATGATGCATCACAGATCAAACTCGGCATTATTGCGCCCGATGGTCGCGACGGTATGTTGCTGCATGCACAGGAGCTTCATGCAGCGGGTATTCCGTTTATCTTTGATCCGGGTCAAGGATTGCCTATGTATAATGGCGATGAACTGACAGATTTTATTAATAAAGCCGATTATATTGCGGTCAATGATTACGAAGGCCAGCTATTGCAGGAACGAACCGGAATCACATTGACGGAAATGGCGGAAAGAGTCAAAGCGCTGATCGTGACACTTGGAGCCGAAGGGTCGATCATCTATGCTGATGGCAGGCAAATTCGAATACCCTGCGTCAAGCCTGTTGAAATTGTTGATCCGACCGGTTGTGGTGACGCATACCGCGCAGGATTGTTATACGGTATTATCAACAATATGGATTGGCAAACGGCAGGACAGCTTGGATCATTGATGGGAGCGCTAAAAATTGCGCAGCGTGGTGGGCAGAATCATCAATTCACGCGTGACGAAATTGATCAATACTATTATGAAAATTTCTCGAACCGGCTTTTTTAGAAGTCGCAGGCGCAATAAAGTGTGATTTTTGCCGGTATGCTGGATCGAACAGATGACAAAGTGTTTTTTCAGCCTGAACATATCACATTAAAAAAGCGGATATGAAGCTATTGAGCTGGAATATTCAGTGGGGGCGCGGTATGGACGGCAGGGTTGACCTGCAGCGTATCGTGGAAACCATTTGCCGACTGGACCATTTTGATATCATTTGTCTTCAGGAAGTAGCTGTCAATTTTCCGGAATTGCCTGGCAGTCAGGGAGAAAATCAGCTCGAGATATTATTATCGCTTTTGCAGGGTTACACGGCAGTTTATAGCCCGGCAACGGATATTCCCGACGGGCATGGCAAACGAAGTCAGTTTGGCAACATGATTCTCTCCCGTCTGCCAATTGGTCAGGTCTGGCGGCATTTGCTTCCCTGGAATGCTGAACCGGAAACCCCCAGTATGCAACGGACCTTGATAGAAGTCGTTATTTTTACAGCTTCTGGCCCGGTTCGTGTGCTTACTACACATCTTGAATACTACTCAAGACGCCAGCGTGAAATTCAGATTGAGGCAATTCGCCGCCTGCATGTTGAGGCGCATAGCATGGCCGGTCGTATATTCGAATCTGCTGAAAAAAATGGACCCTTTAAGGCCCATCAACGGCCTTCCGAAGCGATCTTATGCGGAGACATGAATTTTCCTGTATCGTCAGACGAGCGTTTGCAGTTACTGGCACCATTCGAAAACGATGTGCCGGCTTTTTACGATACCCGCACTTTATTATACCCTGATGTGCCGCATACACCGACTGTTGGCATACATCCTGTTGATTTTGTTGATCAACCAGAATGCTTTGATTATATTTTTATAACCGAAGGGCTGAAAGGTCATTTAAAATCCTTTCAAACTGACTCTGAAACTCAGGCGTCAGACCATCAACCTGTCTGGATCGAGTTGAGTTAAGGTTGCCTCTATCGTTTTTAAAATAAACGATAAGATGAAGAAGCAGACTACTGAAAGCGATTCCCTCTTTGTACATGCAATACCATGGCTACGCATATCTTTCATTGCTTTTAGCCGTTAATTTTTTATTTCTGTAATGTTGTATCCGGAACCTATCGATAATCCATCAATAAATGGTGTTCTGTGGTATTGTGCAGATTTGCCGATGCGGTTTTGTGACTGATTAAATAGCTAGTACTCAATCAATATGATATTGATTGAGTACTAGGATTCTGGTAAAGCTATTGTTGAATAGGGAGGGGTTAAAATGAAACGGATACTGACAGCATTCGCTTTAATACTTTGTACGACGAATACGGTCAACGCAGCGGGGCCGTATGACGGAATATATGCCCTGAATTTTAGTGGCTTTTTAGCCGGTTATGCATCCATTCATGAGAATAATGGTGTGATTATTGCGGTGGTTTTGGAGCCCTCTCCGTCTGATTCGACCTGGGAGGCAATTGCGGGAACGCGTAATGGTAACGTTGTCCGTTTGAATTCCATTTTTGGCACAGTCAATCTAGTGATCGATGTAACCTTCAACGGGGATAACGCAACAGGAACGGCGGTTATCATAGCTTGCAGTGACGACGATGACGATTCGTCAAATGACAGTGAAAATTGTGATATCCCTGCAGGTACAGCTCTAAATTTAACCAAAATATTTTAGTACTGCATTATCGACGCGTTTTCAGCATGATAAGACACATTTGCTGAGTTTAGGTGGCTGTTGCCCCGATTATGTCGACATGATATGCATAACCAGAATCAGGTAGATACTATTGATGATGCTCAAGTTATTCTGGGAAAAACTGCTTACAACAATCTGGTTTGTGCCTGCTGTCATAGCTACAGGTCTTGTTATGTCATCTATCGGGTTTCTGAATCTAGACCAGCATGTTGATATTCGTAACTGGCCCTGGATAAATACGCTACAAATTGGCACCTCAGGTGTTCGGCAGGTGCTTGCGGTTACGACTAGTGCAATCATATCGGTGACGGGTGTTGTTTTTTCAATTTCTGTAGTTGCATTGACGCTGGCTGCAAACCAGTTTGGATCAAAAATCCTGCATAACTTTTTGCGTGATAACAAAACCAAAATGGTGCTGGGATTACTTATTGGAAGTTTTCTATACGGTCTTGCACTGCTGTCATTTATTGATACGCATGCGACAACCTCCCAGCAGATGCCTATTATTTCTGTTGCCATTAATCTGCTGTTGACAGTGCTGTCTATCATCGGTCTGATATATTTCATTCACTACATTTCTACCACAATTCAGGCAGATCAAATTATCTCATTAATAGGCGAGGAACTGAATCAGGCAATTGATGAATCGTTACTCGATTTGGACGAACAGGTCACTACGGATTCTGTCAAGCAACGGTGGGATATCACCGTGCATGCAATGCCATCGGAAACGATGGTGGCTTCAGTGAGTGGTTACGTGGAATTTGTTGATATAGAACAACTCAGGAAAATCGCTGAAAATGAGAATCAGCATATTGAATTGTTTCTGCGGCCTGGCGATTTTGTTATCGAAAATTTGCCAATCCTGCGAGTATTTCAAGAAGGCGGAATCAACGAAGACTGTTTTGGCAGGCTAAGATTGTGTATATCCCTTGGTCGGAAAAGAACGCCATTTAGTGATATAGAATTTGCAATTATGCAACTACTGCAGATTGCATTGCGTGCCATGTCACCAGGTGTCAACGATTCCTTGACAGCGACTGCCTGTATAGATTGGCTCAGTTCGTCACTGGGCCGCATGGCAAACAGAGAATTTCCATTGGAATATCTTGAAGATTCCAACGGTGTGGTACGCATCAAGAAACGCGAATTCTGTTTTGTAGATGCGGTTGATACCATGTTTCATCCATTGAGGCAGAATGTCACAAATAATGAAATGGTCATGATTCATCTACTCGAAACGATCTCGAGAATCCTGCAGGTTTCAAGAAAACCTCAGTATTCAGAAGCACTATACAACCATGCCAAATTGATTATGGAATCATCGAAAGAAAGCTTTCGCAATCCCTCGGACACGCAGGAAATTATCAAACGATTTGAGAAATGCCAAATCATATATGAGCATGCCAGGTCCAAATTTCAGGCTGACAGGACACCAGTATTTGAATCATCGGCCAGATTCAGAGTATGAATACAACATTCGCGGCACTGATTCTTAGCCTGATGTGTGTCGCAAGCCCATTATATGCCGATCAGTTAGCCGACATAATTGCGGGTAAAACTGAATCGGAACAGGCTGCTGTCAGCCAAAAGGTAATTGAAGTTAATGCTTCCGTGCAAGACGATAAGAAGATTCAGCAGCGTCTGCAAAAAATTTTCTCTGAAATTGATACCTTAAAAAATATTACCATTCGAGTTAGCAACGGAATTGTCACATTGCAAGGCACGGTTAATTCTGTTGCAGCTGAAAATAAAGCAATACAACTGTCTCAGCAGGTCAAAGGCGTCGTCGAGGTAAAGAATGAACTGGTGATCACGCATGATATAAAAGAGCGTCTGGAAAGTACATGGCTGAAGCTTGAAAGAGCCGCGAAAGAAGTATTGACAAGCTTTCCTGTTTTCTTGCTGGCAGTTATCATTTTTATACTATCCTGGCTTTTTGGTCGGTGGATTTCTCGACGTCAGCGTCTTTATCGTAGAATCGCGCCCAATTACTTTGTTGCAAACTTGCTTGGACAAATTACGCAGCTGTTTTTCATATTGCTTGGATTGGTTCTCGCATTATCGCTGCTCGAACTTACCGCTTTACTGGGTTCAATACTTGGGGCCGCGGGTATTATTGGGCTGGCGGTCGGTTTTGCCGTCAGGGATACTGTAGAAAATTATATTGCCAGTATATTATTGAGTTTAAGAAATCCATTTGAAGTCAATGATCTTGTCGATATCGACGGTATTGAAGGCAATGTAGTGCGTCTGACCACGCGCGCAACCATCTTAATATCTCCTGATGGTAACCATATTCGTATTCCCAATTCAAGTGTCTTTAAAGCCGTTATTATCAACTATACGCGTAGTATGGAACGGCGTTTTCAGTTTGACGTGTGTATAGATACTAATCAGGACCTGCTGAATGCACAGACGCTCGCCTTGAAGACATTGCATTCCATCGAAGGCGTACTGGATGATCCCCAGCCGATGGTTACCATTGAAAAACTGGGTGATTCCAGCATTGTTTTGCGAATATATGGCTGGACCAATCAGGAAAAATACAGTTTTCCAAAAGTGCGTAGCGAAGCCATTCGGCAGATAAAACAGGCTTTTGACCAGGAAAACATTGTGATGCCGGAGCCTATTTATCAAATCAAAATGGTCGGATATGAAGCTTATGCTGATGTTATTCAGAAAGAAACCGGTGAACAGCAAACGCCATACGCGATCAGTCGTCAACCTGGGGTAATTGCGGATGTTTCAATCGATATCAGTAATGACGATACCATCGAGAAAATAGTCGAGGACGAGAATGAAGGCGGCGATACCGAGAACTTGCTCGATAAAAACGCTGCTCAGGAATAATCCGGCAGTTCTGAATTGGTGCTGCACGCATTTCAGATATTTACAGTCATTCCGCGGCTTTGCCGGCAGTATTCAAAAGATAAATTGTCGTACCCGGTATTTGATCGGGCCTGTCAAACTTTCGGTGCATGCATTGACGATGTTTCCATCCGGACATACGGTACGTGCTCGTTTTGAGCATCCGGTGCTATCCGGTCCAACGAAAATGAATATTCTTCGGAGCACGATACCGTACCTGGTATTGTTGCGAGAAGCGTGGCGGATACGAATCGGCCAGTTATCTGTTACTGGCCCACTGGACCAGTTGTTCTACGGCCGGGGGCCTCTTCTGCCTAATAGCCAGAACACAAGCGCAAGTACTAATCCGACAAAAAACGCAATTTTTGCCATTTCCACGGCAGCACCGGCAATTCCCCCGAAGCCCAAAACACCGGCAATGATGGCTATAATCAAGAATGTAACTGCAAGATTCATCATGTGTAAATCCTTTATCAAAGCGTGTTCTACCCTTGCTCTTGTTCAGAATATGAAGCAGAATTTGCGTGTAGCCTCACTTGCTTTTGGATAACTTAGTACATAAGATTTCATTTCGAATATCAACTTCATATGTCGAATTAAAATTTGGAGCTTGAACCAGCAGGCAGCAGCTTCTGGTCTGATTCAATTTTTCAAGGCAATACTCACCTGAATCGTATGCGTCCGTTACGTCCGTCTAGAATTTTTATAGTTTTAATGCTTCGATAAATTTCGGAGCGAGTGGCAACAACTCATCGATACGGCTGTTAGGCCAGGTTGGGAGTTTTGTAAGCGTATCTTTGAGCCACGCGGCCGGGTCAATGCCATTGAGTTGTGCGGTGCCAAGCAGGGTTTGAATGGCGGCAGCACGTTGACCGGCGCGTTCTGATCCGACAAAGAGCCAGTTCTTTTTGCCGACGGCTATAGGGCGGATTACATTTTCTACCGGGTTATTGTCGATCGGCAGGTGGCCGGTGTGTGCATAGCGCACCAGACTAGGCCAGCGTTTGAGCGTATAGTCGAGTGCTTTGGCGGATGCGCCGCCATTTGCAGTTTGCATACGGGTTTGCATCAGCCAATCATGTAAAGCATCAAGTGTCGGCAGGCTTTTTTGTTTTCGTAGTTGCTGACGCGCTTCGATGGTCAGTTGTTTGCCTTCTGTCTCGATTGCATAGAGTTCACCGATACGTTGCAATGCTTCGAATGCCATCGGGCTGCCATTGGCCTGGTGCAGGTCGAAGAATTTACGCCTGGCGTGTGCCCAGCACGCCAGTTCAATACAAGGCGACTGTTCTCGAAAGAACAAGGCTTTGTATCCGGCATAATCATCAACCAGCAGATGGCCTTGCCAATTTTGCAAAAAATCTTGCGCATGCCGGCCACTGCGACTGGTTTGATAGTCGAACACAACAATGCGCGGCCCGGGGTCGAGATCATTGCTGCGGTAGGCCCACAGATAGGCTTTGCGGGTTTTGCCGTTGCCGGGCTCAAGTTGCGCCACCGGCGATTCATCCGCGTGAAGAGTGTTTCCCTGCAAAAGATGCCATTTCAGCTGGTCTGCCAAAGGTTGCAACGCGACCCCGGTACGGCCTACCCATTCAGCCAGTGTCGAGCGTGAAAGCGTGACCTGTTCTCGTGCTGCAATCTGTTCCAGGCGGTAGAGCGGCAGGTGATTGAGGTATTTGTTGCTGATCACCCAGGCCAGCAAACC
>NZ_FOIA01000050.1 GCF_900111605.1 Nitrosomonas marina
TCCCGCCAGGGTGCGCCTGTGCGTAAAATCCAGAACACCGCGTTGATAAACTGGCGATTATCTTTTGCAACACCTCCCCACTTGCCTGATCGCCCTGGCAAATGGGGTTCCAGTAACGACCACACATGATCTGAAAGATCATGTCTACGATAAGCTTCTGACATACTATTACCATGTATAATAATCACTTGCAGCATAATTATACAGTAATTTCTAACTTGTGACGACGCTATCTAATTCGTTCTTACTAAATTTCGTCAAAAATTAATTTCGCATAGACTCAATCGATCTAATCTTAAAACGTTATTTTCTTTCCTATGGCACAACAATAACGGACTCATCAATGTAATCGGAGTGTTTTACGCTTTCCTTGAATAAAACAGTACTGACTAGCCCTACAATAAACAGACAAGTGGACACAAAGAACAGGGTTTTTAAAAATGGTATTCACCCCGGAATATACCAGGAGTCAAAAGTAGAATTTTCTTGTAATTTATAGTCAAGAGGTTCTGCAATAAAGAAATCGAGATTAAGTAACAGTCAGATTATGACGATACTCAAACAGGCTGAAGCAGGCGTACCGGTGCCTGAATTGTGCCGTGAACATGGTATGGTTATGCGACATTTTATTTTACAAATGGCGCAGCAAATACAGCGGTATGGATACATCGATGATAGCGCGGCTCAAAGCGCTTGAGGAAGAGAACCGTCGATAGATGTAGCCGAAGAGCGGTTAAAGTCCGAGTTACGCAAGGAGGCGCTCGAAAAACGGATAGATGAATTGCAAAGCCGGAAACTTGTGATTCAGGAAAAATTGAGCCGTTGCGGTCGCTCGCTCAAGATCTATAACGAGATGTATCAAATTTCTTCAAAATTTTTTCAAGAACCGCATAAAACATAAGCCTACGGACAGTCTGGAAACAAGCAGGCCGCACTAATAAAACCCACCTTTACGGATCACCTAACAGAGGTACGAAATGACCGTTTCCCGGAATCAGGCAGCGCGTTTGTTTCACTTGATCAGCCAGCTACATGAGCGTACTTCACTCATCATAACAACCAACCTGAAATTCAGTGAATGGGTGCAGGTTTTTGGTGATGCCAGAATGGCCACTGCACTGCTGAACCGCATTACTCATCATTGAGACATCCTGGATGTGGCATATCTCACATCATCTTTATATTTTTTCGCCTAAAGTATTTTTCAGTTTAATGAAAAAGTGCGTTTTTTTCTATACATCGTGGATGACATACTGGAAGTAACAGGATGTAATTTTTAATACTGGTGTAGTTACGCTGCATATCAAAGCAGGCTATACCGGACAATGGAACGAGGGACACATCGATGACTATGAATATCACCAATCCCAATGTTGAAGTGCTGACGGATTCCGCTGGGAATACTGTCGGCCTCAACCACTTCAAACAGCCCTTCACTCCATCGGATGGCGTAATCGAGGCCCGCAAGCTGGCAGCCCAGTACGTTGCCGAAGTCGCCGAGATTTACGGTTTCGGCCCCGGTGAAATCAAAGACATAGATTCTGGCGTTCGGCACAAGCTGGATAAAAAAAAGAGAGAGTTGAAGTTTTCTTCCGAGAAGAACATCAGGGATCTCATCGTCGTTGAGTATGAGCAGTCCTACAACGGCTTGCCGGTGTTCCGGAGCGGCGTCTCCGTACTCATCCATTCGTCGCCGCTGCGTGTGATCGGTTCCGCCAATACTACGCTAGGGAGTATTTCCATTGCCAACGAAGCGGCAGCAGAGAAGCTGGACACCACCGCCAAGACGGCGACATCGATGGTCGAACGCATTCTCAATCCCGGGCAGTTCGTTGAACAGATCATGGCCCAGGTCGTTGATCAGGATGTTAAGAAAGCGAAGATCAAGATCAACGAAAACAACCTGATCGTCTATCACTATCGGGCGGACGAGCGGATCAACAAACATGAGGCTGCTTTCGTTCCCCTGGAGGGTAATGTGCCTGAGCTGAGACCGGTCGACAAGTCTATCAAGGAAAACGGCTACTACTATACCAATGAAATCCTGTTTACCAGTAGTTCCGACAGAGGCGAAGTGCACTGGCGTGTGATCATCGAGCCGCAGTCCAGTTCGGTCCTGTACGTTCGGCCTTTCATTTCCAATATCGAAGGCTATGTGTACCGACAAGATCCACTTACCACCACCGGAAATGCCAGCATTACACCCACGTCATCCACAGCCGTACTCAACTCGGTCCGTTCACAGGTCACCCTGCAGGGCCTGACGCCGTCCGCACCGCAGGCGCTGAGCGGCAATTACGTTGAGCTGCAGGACATCAATCTGCCCGCGATTGCACCGCCAACCTCGGCGGGCGATTTCTTCTACGACGCGGATACGGACAATTTCACCGCCGTCAATGCCTATCACCACAGCGACTTCACGTTCCGCATGGTTGAAGGTATGGGCTTTAACATGGCCACCTATTTTGACGGCACAACGTTTCCAGTCAGGGTCGATCACCGTGGCTTCTTCGGTGGTGTCAATGCACAGGCACCGGGCAATCCGGGTGGCAACGGTTCCGATGGTTATCGTTACGGCGTGGTCCAGGCCGGTCAGCCGCTGGGAATCGCAGATACGGTTCGAGTCGTGCTGCATGAATTTGGCCATGCCATTCTCTGGGACAATGTTCACTCACCAAACTTCGGCTTTGCGCACAGTGCCGGCGACAGTATGGCTTGCATCTATGCCGATCCGGGCTCGCATGCCCCGGACCGTTTCGCAACGTTCCCCTTCGTAACCGCGGCAAACCCGTTCATCGACCGACGTCATGACCGATCGGTCGCCGCAGGCTGGGCATGGGGAGGTGTGCTGGATTTCGGCGGTTATTCCAGTGAGCAGATTCTATCGACAACGCTGTTCCGTGCCTACCGCGCACTTGGCGGAGATGCATCTGAACTGGCTGAACAGGAATGGGCGGCACGTTACGTATTGTACCTGATCATCGGTGGCACGGGGCTATTGACGCCGGTGACCAACCCGTCAGTGAGCACCGGATTTGCGTCCGCGATGAAAAATTTCGATCTCGGCACCATCAACTTCGAAGGTCAGCCAGGTGGACTGACGCACAAGGTTATTCGTTGGGCGTTCGAGAAGCAGGGCGCCTACCAGCTGCCCGGCGCGCCCACGCCGGTTGTAACGGAAGGTGCGCCACCGGACGTCGACGTATACATTAACGACGGCCGCCACGGTGAGTATCAGTACCTCGCGAATTATTCCAACACCACGGACATCGTCAACCGCAATGTGGCGGACGGCGTTCTCGCACACCAGACACCGATACTCGGTGAAATCAACTACATCTACGTCACCATCAGAAACCGCGGTACCCAGATCGCCAACGACATCATCGTCAAGGGATTCAAGTGCAAGCAAGGAGCGTCGTTGCTGTTCCCTATCGACTGGAAACCGCTATCTACGCCACAGCTGTCCGGCGGATCCTTGCTGTCCGGATCGGACGCGATCATCGGTCCGTTCGAATGGGTACCGGAAGGCGAGAACGAGTGCATCCTGATGTCGGTGCAAGCTACCGGCGATGACAGCAACATCAACAATCTGTTGCTGGGCGCGAATGTTTCCCCGCACCATCTGGTACCATTCGACAACAACATCGCGATGCGCCTCATGGCCGTGGAAGAAAAAGACAAGGAATGCTGCGATTGCCACGAAACTTCACTGAAGTTTCCACGGCGTCCGGACCAATGCGTGTCACCAGCCTCACCACCCTGGAAGCCTTACGACAATTGCATTTTCTTCTACGAACCGCGTATCGTCGAGAAGACCGTACCAATTACAAATCAGAATGGAGAGTTCACCCACGTCAGAAATCTGCGGCTGCAGTTCAGGATCATCTTCGAACATTGCCTGAGCTTCTGCGGCAAACAACAGGGTGCGCTGATCTATACCACCACTTTGCTACCGGGTGAGAAAGTCCGACTCTACCAGCACGATCGCTATCGTAAGGTGCGGTCCGAATCGCAGCGACTGACCCTGCATGCATCATTCCGGCAGACGGTTTCAGCACTACACCAAGTGAAAAGGACGCAGTCCGAGTCGAGATTTACGGAAGCACTGGTTCAGATAAGAAGTGACGACGATCACGAGATTACTCTGGGCGGCGCGCTGTTCGACTTCAGTTGGGACATCGACAATCCCGATCTGAACTTCACGCTGGATATTCAGGCGAATACCTCCACCGTGTCCGAGGAGTTCGGGCAAACGCTTAGAACTGCCTCGCAGCATGTGGAAGCAGAACGTGCGACGGTCATCAGCACCTATGAGGATCAGGAAAACATCGATACGACTTCACGCATGCTTGAAAACAGGAACGAATGTTACGCAGTCACCTACTTCGTCAGACGAGTCAACGAGGTCTACAATCTGGTCACAAGAGTGAAATCCATCGAAGTCAGATTTCTGGATGCCAATGGTAAGGAATTCAGTGGTTGGCTTGGTCTGGATGAACTTGGCGAGCTGGACGAGGTGATTCAGCAGGCTATTCGTGAATGCCTCCTCACCTTGCCGACGGTGGGTGATACGATAAACCAGGGCACCACGATCACGCTGCCAACCGACGGTACGATCTACGAACCCGAACTTGCACACTGCTCGTCATGCGAGCCAATGAAGATCGTCGAAGCGGAGATCAAGCTCGAGAAAGCAAAGGGCAAGTCTCGCAAGCTGTGCCTCGAAGCGGAATTACTGCAGCTTGAAATCCAGCGCCGCAAGGCCCTGCTCGAGAGCGGCGATCTAAGTCCCTTCGAGGAAACGCAAGACAACGAACCAGCCCCGGGAGAAGAACCCTAATCCAGGGCGGTGCTCTCTACTGAGTCTGAACCGACAACCGGCAACTGAATGTTGCCGGTTGTTTCTGCGAACAGACACTAAACCTCTATGGAGTCCTGTTTATTGGTCCTGAGCCTGGTACTCTATCAATATGATATTGCCAAGTACAACGTTGCAGTAGTGTTATGGAGCAAGACACAGTACGCCGGAAAGGGTTGTTCCCTTTTCAAGTACTGTAACACGGCTGCAGGACACCACGGTAACGCCCTGTGGGTGAGCTTTTCAGCGTCCATGGGCTGCGTTGTGTCTTTTGGTAATAGAGCGACTATTTCCTGCAAGACACGCCTTGCCATGAACACTGGCAAGCTCACTGTACCCGGCAATATCATATTGATAGAGTACTAGATTACAGGAATTTTATCCTTGCAAATTGAAAATAAAAGTTTTAATGTGCAAGGATGATAAAACGCAATATCCATCTAACAGTCATACAGTCTTTGAAACAGCAGGCCGCTGTTGGTGGTATTTCAGCCACAGTCTGACACAAATTTGGCACAATCAATTTTTTTGCTTAGATGTTGTCGCTCAATTATTTCTCTACTTCATCACCTTCTCGTGGCGCTTCTCCACCTCGACGATAAAGAATTTCTTCAAACATTTTTAAATCAGCTCGCTTGGCGCGTTCTCTAAAAAATTCTTCGGTTTCCAATGCAGATATTTTTTCCGCCACAGCCATCGAAATAAATTGATTAAGGCTTGTTCCATCACGTTTTGCTATAACAGAATAAGCCTTTTCTTGAGCGCTTCTCCTAATAATGCAGCTGATGCCCCTGTTGGGCTTCGCATTGCTGCTACAATAACATCCGTATCCAGAACAAGCTTTATCATGATATTGCATATGATATCCATCTGTTTGTACTATTACAATCGGGGCTCCCGTCTTCCAATTGTAGAAATTAAAAGAGCCTGTCTACACCCAGCCTTCACCAACGCATTGAAAAATAACGATTCATTGAAAACGCTATAATCCGGGTAGTATGTTGCTACTTCTTGCAATGCCGGTTGACTGAATCTCATATCCCAGACTTCTATAACCAGACATGCGTTTCTCACTCATACGCTGCAAGACTGGCACCTGATGATCGATATAATCATATACCTGCACCTTTGTTTTGTTGTGATGAATTCTGTGCAGCCTTCCTGCATATTGAGCAAGAGTGCCTTTCCAAGATATGGGCATCGCAAGAAACAATGCGTCCAGCCTGGCATCATCAAAACCCTCACCAATGTAGCGGCCTGTTGCTATCAAAATTCGTTCTTCATGATCGCCGATGCTTTCAAATTCCTCAAGCATTTGCTTATGGGCTTTTTTGCCCATCCCCCCTTGAAGGGTTATGATGTGCTTTGAAAAACCAGAAAGGCAATCTGCAAAAAAGGCGACATGTTCTTTTCGCTCAGTTAAAATGATTGGTGATCGTCCGTCCTTCAAAGCTGACACAACATCACTCACAATCATTTCATTACGAGCACTATTATTTGCCAGCTCGGCATATACTGTCTGAATCGGCGGGCGCTCATACTGTTCCGTCAAACTTAGTGGCAGTCTGAATTCCGTGTAGCGTGGCACGACAAAATGGCTAAACGGACGCTTTTTTGCCTGTTTCTTTGCATCAACATGGTGCCTTATAGGGCCGCATTGCATAAATATAATTGGCTGCTGACCATCTTTCCGTATCGGTGTCGCGGTCAGTCCAAGAACGTATTTTGCCTTGCTTTGTCTTGCAACAGCTTCAAAACTCACAGCGGAAAGATGGTGGCATTCATCTACGATAAGCTGTCCGTAATCTGCAACACAATCATCAACTTCTCCCTTGCGAACTAGACTCTGTATCAGCGCAATATCAATTTGACCTGTTGGTTTTCTTTTACCACCGCCTATTTGGCCAACATTGATATGTTCAAGATCCAAGAAAGTTTGAAGCCGGGCAACCCATTGCTCAAGAAGCTGTTTTCTGTGAACCAGAATCATAGTGTTCCGTTTGCGTTTTGCAATAATGTGGGCTGCCAAAACGGTTTTACCAAAACCCGTTGTTGCAGAAAGAACTCCCGTATCGTGAGCCAAAAGGGCCTTAACCGCTGATTTTTGATCCTTGCTAAGCGTTCCAAGAAATTTTGTACGTATTGCTTTGCCCGCATTTCTTTCATCAACAATTTTGTGCGTTATGTTTATCTCTGCCAATAGCTCAAGGACGTCATCTAAACAGCCTCTCGGCAGTCCAATGTGGTTTGGGAAGTTTTCAGCGCATGCGATGATACGAGGCTTGTCAAATATTGGCAACCGCATGGCCTGTGCTTTGTAAAATTCTGGGTTCTGAAATGCGGCTGTGCGTATTAGCCGATTGATAAGCTGTGGCGGTAATCTGTTTTTCTCAATGTATAGCTGATTACCTGCCACAAGTTTTATGGCATCAGGTATGGGCGTTGTAATTTCAAGAGGACGGGGCTTTCCGGACGGCCTTGCTTTCCATGGCTCGTCAGCATCTTCGTCATCAACCGGGATATGTAGGCCGGTTACTCTTCCACGACCAATTGCCTCAAGTACATGCATTTCGACTTCTTGTGATGTCATCTTTCTTACAGCAGATAAGAAAGACCATTGATCAGGGTAAGGCTCAAAATTTTCATCCAAAAAAACACTGTTGCCTTGTTGGCGAGGATCACGCTGTAGCGGCAAAGCAATTAAGTTACCGAAGCCCCCTGCAGGCATATTGTCTTGATTAGGAAAGAAACGATCATAAGAAGAAAAACCCAAATCAGGGTGGTGTTCCATTGTCTCAGTTAACAAGTATGATCCCATTTTACGAGCGTCCGATGCCGCAACAGGACTCGAGAAGAAAATCCATACATGACCACCATTTCCAGATCGTGATCTTTCCACATATGCCGGGACAGCCTTGTTGCTACAGGTTTTCATAAATGCAGCAATATCCTTTTGCCAATACTCCTTGTCAAAATCAGCAGCTAAAAACCAACACGTTTCATCAGGCAGCAACGGATATACGCCAATGGTGGCGTCGTTATTTTGAGCATCTTTGCCAGTAAGATGCTGTCGGATTACATCATCGGACACTTTGATGAATCCCTGGTTGGGGCATTCGGTGCATTTGATTCTGGGTTTCTCGCAGATACCTCTCACCCATTCATTTGAGCATGCCGGACTATACCCAGAACGGCCTGTTTTTCTATTATCCCAGCGTTTTGGAAAAACATCCTCTCGACCTCGAAACAGCTGACGAAATATATGAATTTTCTCTTGCGATGAAAATTGCTGTAATGCCTCCCGTTGTTGTTCCTGATGTTTGCTTTCAAGAATACTCAATCTGCCGAGCAAGTCCCTACGCTCAGCGTCCAGTGAATCGATGCGTCGTCTGATCTCCTCAATCTCGTTAATGTAATCATTCATCTAAAGTCCTAACAAAACGGATAAGCTAAAATGCTACGTTTTTTCTCGATCCGGCAGTCTGTAACTGGTGCTACGCCCTCTACCGGGGTTTTGAATAAAGATGCCTCTCTCCTTTAATTCCTGAATATCCCGAAGGGCTGTATCGTTTGAGCACTTGGCCAGCTTGGCGTATTTCGAGGTGTTCATGAAGCCCTCAAAATCATCTTCAAACATAAGATTAATAACCAAACGCTGACGGTCATTTACGGGCCTCTGATTAATAGTATTCCAGAGCTGCGCCTTGAAGAGAACATTGCCAAGTGTCGTTTCGGCATTGAAAATCGCTCGGCCAAGGCAATCCAAGAACCATGACAGCCAGTCTGTGATATCGGGTGTTGCGCGTTGCTGTTTCTCAAGCTGAGCGTAATAATGCTTCCGCTCTGCCTCAATTTGGGATGAAAGGCTGTAAAAACGGTCTTGCGTGCCATCTGCTCGCGCCAAGGCCATATCGCCAATGGCTCTGGCAATTCGTCCATTCCCATCTTCAAACGGGTGAATGGTGACAAACCAAAGGTGAGCAATACCTGCTTTAATAACTGGATCAATGTCATTGCCGTTTCCAAACCATTTGAGAAACGCCTGCATTTCTTTTTCCAAACGGTCGGCATCAGGGGCTTCAAAGTGAACCTTCTCTTTGCCAATCGGACCAGAAACAACCTGCATAGGGCCTGTGTCGATGGTACGCCAGCCGCCAACTGTGATTTTATGCATGCCGCTTCGCCCTGTAGGGAATAGCGCAGCATGCCAATCAAAAAGACGGTCCTTGGTCAGCGGCTTAGAAAACTGCTGCGTGGCATCCAGCATCATCTCAACGATGCCTTCCACATCTCGGCTTGCGGGAATTAGACCGGCAATATCAATCCCAAGCCTTCGGGCAATAGAGGAGCGTACTTCATCCGGGTTTAGGTTCTCGCCCTCAATAGCAGAGGATTTGACTACGTCATTGGTGAGTGTGCTTAGGCTGGCTTCGCACTTGAACTCAAAGCCCAGTCCTTCCATGCGACCGAGCAAACGCCCTTGTCGATGGCGTATATCAGCCAACTTGGATGCAAGGGATTCCACATCCCATGTAAAGTTTGGCCAGTTTTGATGTTCATGAATCCACATATCAATCACCGCATTATTTGAGGTGATCATAGGCGATATTAACCGCAAGGTCAAGATGTTTCGCCGCATATTATGCTGCGATTAACCCTGCTATTCACCACAAGATTCAGCTCTGGCTGATACCATTTTTACCGCGCAAAAGTCTCGAAAGATGATCTGATTTTTAGTCAGGGGTGCTAGCTATCAAACTAAATACCTAGAAATCATCTATTAACTGATTGATTATAATAGTTTAAATTTATTTGAAGCAAAATTCCGCAACGAATATGATTAACATAATACAAATCTCAAAAACCCACATAACGAGACATATAACTAACTGTATTTAATAAGAAAATACGAGTTGCGCCGACACCATAAATCGAACTCGGGACCTTCTGATTACAAATTCTAAAATATACCGTTTTAAGGTGTTTTAACATTTTTGAAGTTGCTTTAAAGTCGTTGTTTTGTATTGATTTTTACTGTTACATTGTTTTACACTCCATTCCATAGTTTTACGCCTACTGTCTACATAGCGTCTACATGGCGTCTACATGAAAGGAGACTGAAACAATGACCACACCTCGCACGCAGCCGCTATCACATAAAATTACCAAGTCCTATGTAGACAAACTGTCTACACCAGAAACCGGCCAGACTTTTGTGCGGGATTCCGAGTTAAAAGGTTTTGCCGTTCGTATTACTTCAACCGGCGCAAAATCATTTATTCTGGAAAAAAGAATTGATGGCAGGGTTAAGCGTTTGACGTTAGGCCGCTATCCTGAATTGACCGTCGAGCAGGCCAGAAAAGAAGCGCATAAGTTGCTTGGTCAAATTGCTATAGGACGCAACCCTCCCGCTGAAAAGAAATCTGAAGCATTGCAGGGCACAACATTGCAACAGGCTTTTGATGATTTCGTTGCCGTTAGAAAAAAACTGAAAACCCGCACGCTCTATGATTATCAGCGCATCATGAAAACCGTATTGGCCGACTGGCAAAACAAAGCCATGCTGAAAATCAATAAAGACCTGGTTGCCAAACGTCACAGCAAAATCGGCGCTGAACATGGCGAAGCCTATGCCAATTTATCCATGCGCTTTTTACGTGCTTTGTTTAATTGTAACTGCTGACACCCCCCAAAAAAAATAAAAAAACACTTGACAGGTTTTTTGGGCACTAGAATTTTGAATTTTCACCACGACAAGAAACTTCCATTACAATCAACTTGTAAGTGGCGACAAGCCGTTTAAGTTGCAATTTTAGCTTTTTATTTGGGTGAGTCTGTTAAACCCTTGTCAGCTGGCTGACGAGGAGTCAAAAAAAGCCATGTTATGATGGTGTTATTGAGAATAACCCATTGATATTAGTGTGGCAAATCTGGATAA
>NZ_FOIA01000021.1 GCF_900111605.1 Nitrosomonas marina
TCACGACATGATCGTGATTAATAGTTATTAAACAAAGTGTTACTATACAATAAATCATTGCCGCAGAGAAGGCCTTCTAATCTGACAAAGTAGAACTAAAACAGGCTAAAAAATATTAGCCTGGAGGAGTAAGCTCGCTCTAAACTCTAGTGTCAATAAAACAAATGTGCTTAATCTTCGGGCAGTGGACCTGCCGGTATATGAATCGTCTATTTAAGGCTGAAATTCACAGTTTTATCCACAGAAATTGTGAATAACGTTTTCCCAGAAATCTGCTGTTTTTCTGGATACCAGCAAAAAAATTGTTCCAGGCATGCCAGCTTGATTGGAAACAAAGAAAATCATATCTCAGGCTGTGTATAATCAAACTGTCTTCCAAGCGATATTTTTTTCCTTGAATCGAAAAATTTGTAGGACATACAATAAATAAAATATGTCATTACTAACTACTACTGAAAAGAATACGATATTCGATTCAAAATATTACCGCGTTTTTAGCTTTTTCAGCTGAATTTGCACTTCAATCACTATGAAAATATTTGAGCAACAGCGCAGAAAATTACTTAAGTTCGGCCTGCTTGGTGGTGTGGGTGTATTTATTTCAAACCATTGGCTCTCTGCGTCGAGTCAGGCCGCATCGTTAGCCAGGGTTGCGCAAAATGGCCTGCTGCCGCCGGATGCTAATGGCATACGTTTGCCTGAAGGATTCCGTTCACGCATCATAGCGCACTCAGGGCAGACAATCTTCGGTTATGACTGGCATGCAGCGCCAGATGGTGGTGCAACATTTGCCTCACCGGACGGCGGATGGATATATGTATCCAACAGCGAGCTTGATTCCCAAAAGGGTGGTGTCGGCGCCATTCGTTTTGACCGCCTTGGTGAAGCAATTGACGCCTACTCCATACTGAACAATACCACGCGAAATTGCGCGGGTGGCCATACACCATGGCAGACCTGGTTCTCCTGCGAGGAATATGACAATGGCCAAGTATGGGAATGCGACCCTTTCGGTATAGAATCCGCGCGTTTGAGGCCTGCACTGGGTACTTTCAGCCACGAAGCTGTAGCAGTCGATGTGCAAAGTAAACAATTGTACTTGACTGAAGATAAACCCGATGGATGTTTATACCGCTACACTGCCAGAACAATTGATGCTACAGGCCGACCCGATCTTGATAACGGTTTTCTGGAAGTGGCCGAGGTTGTCGACGACCACGTAGGCGCGGTACGCTGGCATTTAATTCACGATCCACTTGCTAAACACACACCGACGCGCTATCAAATAAAGCAATGTACGCCATTTGACGGTGGTGAAGGTATCTGGTTCCATGCAGGCATTGTTTACTTCACCACCAAGGGGAACGATCGGGTTTGGGCATACGACACGCTGAGCAAACGGCTCTCCATCATTTATAATGCTAAAAGCTATCAAAATCCTGTATTGACCGGTGTAGACAATATTACGGTCAATGCGTCTGGCGAATTACTGGTGGCCGAAGACGGCGGCGATATGCAGATAGTTATCGTCTCTTCGGACACCGTCATGCCGTTGCTTCAAGTTGTTAGCCATGACCGGTCGGAAATAACCGGTCCCTCCTTCAGTCCGGACGGGACGCGTTTGTATTTCAGTTCGCAACGTGGCACGACGGGCAAATCAGAAAACGGCATGACTTTTGAAATAACCGGGCCTTTTTGACAGCACCGAAATTATTAAAGATACCCAAATCTTATTAAGGAGTTATTCCATATGCCCGATAACGGCCGTTTTCTGTCCCGTTTGATCTGGATCACACTCGCGGTCATGCTGCTTATTCTTCTGTTTCGCGATATGTCCGATTTCTTTATATTCGGAGACAAACGCGAATACGCCGAACCGCGTATTGTCGAAGCGCGTGGAAATCTTGCCGAAGACGAACTCAGCACAATTGAATTGTTTGAGAACTCACGCGACTCGGTAGTTTTTATTACGACCCGCCAGCGCGTCATGGACGCCTGGACGCGAAATATCTTCTCCGTACCCAGTGGAACAGGTTCCGGTTTTATCTGGGATGATCACGGCCATATTATAACCAATTTTCATGTCATCAAAGGTGCCAGCGAAGCCATGGTACGCTTGGTTGACGGACGGGACTATAAAGCGGCGCTGGTTGGCGCAAGTCCTGCACATGATATTGCTGTTCTACGCATCGGTATCGGCTTTCAACGTCCCGCGCCTGTTCCACTCGGTACCAGTGATGATCTTAAGGTAGGACAAAAAGTGTTTGCCATCGGCAACCCTTTCGGTCTGGACTGGACATTAACAACCGGTATCGTGTCCGCTCTCGACCGTTCACTTCCAGGCGAAAACGGACGTATAATCAGTAATCTGATTCAGACAGACGCCGCCATTAATCCTGGCAATTCTGGCGGCCCTTTGCTGGATTCTGCAGGCCGGCTAATCGGCATTAATACAGCGATTTACAGTCCCAGCGGCGCAAGCGCAGGTATCGGATTTGCCGTGCCAGTCAACACCGTTAATCGAGTTGTACCGCAACTCATCAGCCGTGGCAAATATATTCGGCCGGCATTGGGCATAACTGTCGATGGCAAGTTTAATGAACGTTTAACCAGCACTATCAATATTAATGGAATTGTGATACTTGGCGTCGGTCGAGGCTCGGCTGCAGAGGCCGCAGGACTCAAAGGTGCCGTGATTTCGCCTGATGGTGAAATCACACCAAGGGATATCATAATCGCCATCAATGGCGAACAGGTCGACTCGGTTGAGAAGCTGCTGTCAATTATTGATGGATACCGCGTTGGTGATACCATACAAGTCAGAATAATACGTAATGAGCAGGAGATGGATATACCTGTTACGTTACAGCCGGGTGAATAAATAACGCCCCATCATCCATTCATAACAGAATGCCGACCGCGGGACGGCTGATCAGGCATCATGAACATAACAACCAAAATTCTTATCTGGATGGCTGCTGGATTGGTCACTGGCAGCCTGATCAACTATTTTGCTACAGACAATTCTATTATCCAGGTCTATTTTGTCGACGGACTGTTCCATGTTGCAGGTGCCATATTCATCAATTTATTGAAAATGCTGGTGGTTCCACTGGTCACATTTTCACTGATCTGCGGCGTTTGCGGTATTGGCGATATTAACAAACTGGGACGTGTCGGCATAAAAGCGTTTGCTTTATTTTTGCTGTCTACGGCACTGGCTATTTCATTAGCGATCCTGGTGGCAAAGAACGTTGCACCCGGTAAAAGCTTTAACTTAGCGGAAGGTTTGCCAGATACGTTTACCGTACCGGAAGCGCCGCCAATTACCCAGGTCTTCATCAATCTGGTGCCAGACAACCCGGTCAACGCACTGGCAGAAGGTAACATGCTGCAGATTATCTTTTTTACGATACTGTTTGCAATTTCACTGCTCATGATCGGCGAACGCGGGCGACCACTGATACAGACTGCGGAACGCATTAATGATGTCATGATGCAGGTAGTAAATGTCGTGATGTCCATCGCACCATATGGTGTATTTGCATTAATGGCGAAAACCTTTGCACAACAGGGAATCGGCCTGATTATGCCAATGATTGGCTATTTTGGCGTGGTTGTAGGCGTGCTAGTCTGCCACGCGACGGGTACGCTGATGCTGTTACTTAAATTTCTTGGGAAAATCAGCCCGGCTAAGTTTATGAGAAAAATGCGAACGGCCCAGATTTTCGCCTTTAGCACTGCCAGTTCAAACGCAACCATTCCTGTAACGCTCAGAACGGTCGAGAAGCGAATGGGCGTTGATAACTCAACCGCAGCATTTATCGTGCCATTTGGCGCCACAATCAATATGGACGGCACCGCCATTATGCAAGGTGTCGCGACAGTGTTCATTGCCAATGTTTATGGTATAGAAATCGGCATTGTCGGCTACCTAACCGTTATCGGAATGTCTGTTCTGGCATCTATCGGCACTGCGGGTGTGCCGGGTGTAGGCCTGATCATGCTTGCCATGGTGTTTAATCAAGTCGGGCTTCCCGTTGAAGGTATTGCCCTGATTATGGGCGTCGATCGTCTGCTCGATATGGTTCGAACAGCTGTCAATGTAACAGGGGATGCCGTTGTCACCATGATTGTGGCGCGCAGTGAAAACAGCCTCTCAATGATCGTTTTCAACGACCCCTCAGCGGGCATGCTTGAAACAGTGCACCTTCCTCATCATGATACTGCGCAAAAATGACTATTGCTGCGCCAGTGTCGGATCAGTGATAAAACCGATTCTTGCCATCCCTGCATTTGCGGCGACACTCATGGCTCGTGCAACGTGCTCATATTGTGTGGTTTTATCTGCGCGAATATGCAGCTCTGTCTTGGGATCCTGTAACACTGCCGATGCAAATCGTTCAGACAACTGATCGAACTGTACCGGTTCTCCATTCCAGAAAAAATCGCCATCAGCCCGAATCGCCAGCTCGACATGTTCAGGTTGCGTAAAATTGGGGGTGCTTTCGGCCTTGGGCAAATCAATTTTGACGGAATGTGTCAATAATGGCGCAGTAATAATAAAAATAATCAACAATACCAGCATGACATCAACCAATGGCACCACATTGATCTCAGACATAGGTGCTTGCTGCTTTCCACTGTTCATGCTGCCAAATCCCATCACTGACCTCTTTCTTCAAGATTGGAGTACGTGGTTGCTGGTGCAATAGTTTGTGGTACAGGTGGTTGAGAATGCTGTATGGCAGCATTATTCCCATTGGCAGTACCATTACCTATCGTAAT
Source organism: Nitrosomonas marina (assembly GCF_900111605.1). Classification (GTDB taxonomy): domain Bacteria; phylum Pseudomonadota; class Gammaproteobacteria; order Burkholderiales; family Nitrosomonadaceae; genus Nitrosomonas; species Nitrosomonas marina_A. The sequence continues at coordinate 4,789 of NZ_FOIA01000021.1, forward strand.
TAAAACGAAAAGATCGTGCGCAAATGCATCCAACCGGGCTAGCCAAATCCGGTTACGTCGTACAAATGCGTTATAGGCCAATACTGCCGGAATCGCAACTGCCAGTCCCAGCGCCGTCATAATCAATGCCTCACCGACCGGACCCGCAACCTTATCGAGTGTTCCCTGTCCGGACAAACCGATTTGGATCAGAGCATGGTAGATACCCCAGACTGTTCCCAGCAAACCAATGTACGGTGCAGCCGATCCCGCCGATGCAATCAATGTCAAACCGTTTTCTACTCGTGCTGCTTCCTGATCAATTCCATTACGTAAAGCACGCGTCAGAAACTCACTGGTACCACCGGCTGCAACCAGTTTGTGTGAGTCGTGCAATTTGGAATCAGCAGCAGCTTCAATACCCAATTTGGCCAATTCAGCAAACGCATTGTTTGGATTTGAGCTATTAAAGGAATTTTTTACTTCATCCAGTGATTCAACGTTCCAGAAATGATTCAAGAAAACTGTAGCGCGCTTTTTTGCTATAAAATTGGCAATACTTTTTGTAATAATCAGATACCAGCTGGCAATCGAAAGCGAAACCAGCAATACCAATACGCTGATACCAACACCATCGATCTGGGCTAGAAAATGAGAAAAACCAAGTCCTTGTTCCATTTAAATTAATTTCCTTGCAGTACAAAATTGAAAGGTTGCAGCGCAATCGCGCGAACCGGTTGACCATTACGCATTGATGGCCTGCATTGCCAGTTTCTAACCGCCTCCAGCGCAGCATTATCAAGGCGTGTATATCCACTGCTGTCGACAACCTGCGCTTCGTCAATATGACCACTCTCATCCAACTCGACCCGCAACACCAGCTTGCCCTCTTCGCCCATTCGGCGCGAAATTGCAGGATACGTCGGCGCCGTCAGTTTCGGGCACGAAACTGACAATTCGGAAGACAACGTGACCGGTCCTGTTTCCATTTGGCGCGGCGGCACCTTGGTAACCGGCTCCGAAAAAACTTCCTGTTCTATGACGGGCTCTGGCTCAGGATCCGGTTGCACAACGGGTACTGGTTCTGGCAGTTCAGGCGCCTTGGTTGCCAGACGTTTGATTTTCGGTTTGATCTCGGGTTTTTTGACGGGCTTTAATTTTACAGGTACTGGCTCCTGCTGTTTAGGTTCCGGAGCAGATTCAGGTGCAGGCTGTGAAATGATCTCGGCAAACAGAGTCACCATTTGTTCTGGCTGTGGAACAAGGCGTTGATTCCATAAAATATATGCCAACGCCCCATGTGCAACAAGTACAAACAACAAACCCGGCAACGAAATAAAATTTTGCTTCGATCCGAGGTAATCAGCATTTTTCCGTGTCAGTGACTGCATTGCAGGATAAACTATAGCGATATTATTAACCTTTCTTTCGATTGTTATAACAGAGTAAAAAAGATAACTATTGATCTGATAATGTGCTCTATGTGAAGACTTGGGATAATCATCACCCTTAACACACTTGCACATTTGAGCTCTGCATCGTTTTCTGTACCGAAACTGGACAGTGACACACTCTATTCATTGACGAGTACCAGATCCGGCACACATCCAAAAAGATAATTCTGATCAAGCGACAAATAATAAAACAAACGATAATAATTATCAATAAATACGTTGCTAATATGGGTAATTTATAGTTTGCAGGTGATTGTGTAATAAAACCTAAGATGTGTACCAATATTGTAATGTTGTAGAGCCAATGACAAGCTAACCATGATAACGTTCGCGCATTGCATTTGCATGAATTGAAGCAGCATGGTTAATGTAGTCAGTATGCAGAACAGCATGTTTAAAACTGTTCCCATTGGCTAATGCCGGTTTCGTTGCCGTTGATCCAGGTTCCGCTGTTACCTGTAAAACGATATTACCCCATATTACCACCTGAAGCTCTGTCCGCAGCCACCAGCTCGGGAAACAGAACCTCTGTAAAACCAAACGTACGAAAATCCCTGATGCGCATGGGGTAAAGTATGCCTTGTAAATGATCACACTCATGCTGTACCACGCGCGCATGAAAACTTTCTACCTGTCTATCAATCACCTGGCCATACTGATCAAATCCCTGATAACGCAAGTGCGTGTAGCGCGGTACTTTGCCACGCAGGCCAGGAACGCTCAAGCATCCTTCCCATCCCTCCTCCATTTCATCTGACAATGGCGTAAGATGCGGATTGATTAATACGGTAAATGGGATTTCATCTGCATCGGGATATCGCTGGTTTTCTTTAAAACCGAAAATGACCACCTGCAATCCAACGCCGATCTGTGGCGCAGCGAGACCTGCACCATCAAGCGAATTCATAGTGTCCTTCATGTCTTGAATCAGTTTATCGAGTGCCGAGGTACTGAACTGTTCCACCGGATTCGCCACCTCCAGCAACTTCGGGTCGCCCATTTTAAGCACTTGTTTAATTGTCATTGCACTGCACCAAATGTTCTATGATTTTTCGTACACGAACCATTGACTTATCCAGAACGGCATAGATTTCCTTTAGCGGAATAGCTGTAATATTCGACCCACGTCCGGCAGCATAATTCGCCACTACGGCCAGGGTTGCATAATTCATTCCAAGTTCCCTGGCCAGTCCAGCCTCGGGCATACCTGTCATGCCAACCATGTCACAACCATCACGCTCCAGACGGTTTATCTCTGCAGCTGTCTCAAGACGCGGCCCCTGGACGGCAGCATAAACGCCACCGTCAAATACAGATTCGGCTGCCAGATGCGCCGCATTCAAAAGCTGTGCTCGAGTCACGGAACTGTATGGGTGAGTAAAATCGACATGGGTTACCGGTTCTTCCGAACTATCGAAATAAGTGAAATCACGTTCATAGGTATAATCGATGATCTGATCCGGAATTATCAGCGCACCAGGTGTAAGGTTCTCACGAATACCGCCGACAGCGGCAACCGCCACGATATGTACCGGGTTAAGCGAGTGCAAGGCCCAGATATTAGCGCGATAATTAATACGGTGCGGCGGTATCGTGTGCCCGTGACCGTGGCGCGCCAGAAAAACAATGTCATGTCCGTTGACTGTACCAAACGTAAACGGACCGGACGGTTCGCCAAAAGGCGTTCGTATGATCTGCCGGTGCGATATTTTAAGGCACGAGAGCTGTGTCATGCCACTGCCGCCTATGATAGCCAGCATAATTTACCGTTCCGCCCCGGACTGCAATGCGTATATCGCCGGCAGATTCCGCCATGCGCTGTGAACATCCATGCCAAAGCCAAACACATAACGGTCCGGCAATACAAATCCGACAAAATCCGCATGAAAAGGTTTGTTCTTGCCGATATCCTTGTCTGCAAGCACCACACTATGAAACGAGCGCGCACCACAATCAAGAATTTTTGTTCGTATTTCCGCCAACGTCACACCTTCATCCAAAATATCGTCAATCACCAACACGGCCCTGTCTTTTATAGCGTTTTGAGGAAACACCAGCCAATCCAGCGCTCCTCCGCGCGTGGCGTTATGGTAGCGCGTAACCTGCAAATACTCAAAATTCAATGGGAACGCCAATTTCGGCAACAAGTGGCCGGCAAATACTACAGCGCCTTTCATAACACACAGCACCAGCGGGTATTGATTAGATAATTGTGCCGCAATTTCATCGGCCAGACGCTGTATTGTTTCAGCAATCGCCTCTGCAGAATAGATCAACTCGGCATTTTCAAGGATCTGCTCAGTTTTTTCACGGGTCAACATAAATTTCAGACAAACTAAAGAAGCGCTTTAAACTGTTTTTCATCGAGCAGCACAATCCCCAGATTAACCGCTTTCTGATATTTGCTGCCAGGGTCTTCACCAACGACAACATAATCGGTATTTTTGGAAACACTGCCGGTCACTTTACCACCTCGCAATTCAATTTTCTCCTTGGCCTCATCCCGCGACATGTCAGACAGTGTCCCGGTCAACACGAAAGTCTTTCCACTAACGGCGTGGTCTTTAGCAGAACTTTTCGATGATGCCACATTTTCTTTCCAGGATACACCGCTGGCCCGCAGCCGTTCAATAACCTCCCGATTATGCTTTTCTGCAAAGAAATCCAGAATGCTTTGCGCGACTACAGGACCAACATCTGGTACGTTCACAAGGTTTTCCATATCGGTATCCATGAGACTGTCCAGACTGCCAAAATGATGTGCGAGATCCTTGGCAGTCGCTTCACCGACATTGCGGATTCCCAGTGCATAGATAAATCGCGCCAGTGTAGTCTGTTTGCTTTTTTCGATCGCTGCAAGAATATTACCGGCCGATTTTTCTGCCATCCTGTCCAGATTGGCAAGCGCGAGAATACCCAATTGATACAGATCGGCCGGGTTTCTGACTATGGCATTATCAACTAACTGATCAACCAGCTTTTCCCCCAGACCTTGAATATCCATTGCGCGGCGTGACGCAAAATGCAAAATGGCCTGCTTACGCTGCGCCGGACAAAAAAGTCCGCCCGTACACCGGGAAACCGCTTCTCCCGTTGCCCGTATCGCTTTTGCACCGCACACAGGACAGTGTCTGGGCATGACAAAAGGTTTTGTATTTTCAGGTCTCTGCGCCAGAATAACTGATACGATCTCTGGAATAACATCGCCGGCCCGGCGAACAATTACAGTATCACCAATGCGCACATCCTTGCGATTAATTTCATCAATATTGTGCAATGTGGCATTGGTCACAGTGACGCCACCAACAAAAACAGGCTCAAGTCTGGCAACCGGCGTCAATGCGCCTGTCCGTCCGACTTGAACATGAATATCCAGCAGCCGGGTAACAGTTTCCTGTGCAGGAAATTTATGCGCAAGCGCAAAACGGGGTGCACGGGCCACGTAACCAAGCCTGGCCTGTTGAGCCAATGAGTTAACCTTGTATACAACGCCGTCGATGTCATATGGGAGTTGCTCGCGCTGCGCACTGATTTCTCGATAATATGACAGTAGACCTGCGCAACTTCTGACCACAGCACATTCACGCGCAACCGGAAAATGAAGGTCGCTGAGATATTGAATAATAGCACTATGAGTATCCTGTGGCACACACGGATCTTCATTCGCTACAATACCATAAGCAAAAAACACAAGGTTTCGCGCAGCCGTAACGGCAGAATCCAACTGACGCAACGATCCGGCCGCAGCATTACGAGGATTGGCAAAGATTTTTTCGCCTTTTTCCAGGTGATGTTTGTTAAGTCGAATAAAATCAGCTCTGAGCATCAACACCTCACCGCGTACCTCCAACAAATCCGGCACATTTCCTACTGATAATGCTAACGGTATGGTTTTAATCGTGCGTAAATTAAGTGTGATATCCTCACCTGTGTATCCATCTCCACGTGTCGATCCTGTTTTGAGTATCCCTTTTTCATAGCGCAGACTGACAGCCAGGCCATCAAATTTGGGTTCCACTGCGTAATCGACTTCCGAGACGCTCAATCCTTCACGAACCCGCCGATCGAACGCTTCTACCTCAGTCTGCTCAAAGGCATTTGCCAGCGACAGCATTGGCGAATTGTGCGTTACCTGTGAAAATGATTTTAAAGGAGCTGCACCAACGCGCTGAGTCGGAGATTCCTCTGTTATCAACGTCGGATAATTCTCTTCAATGTGCTGTAATTTTCTAAACAGACGATCATATTCTGCATCAGGAACTGTCGGTGCGTCCAGCACGTAGTACTGATAATTATATTCTTCAATCTGCTGACGCAACTGATCGACTTGTTGCTGAATATTTTCTAAAGACTGACCCATCGGACTGACGTTACCGTTATCTCCTGCCTAACTGTTTTTTGTGACGATTACCATATTGTAAAATATATAGCGTGTACTGTAGATATAGTTACTTATGACAACCGTAAGTCTATACATTCTCCTGTATAATTTTACCCTACGATTTATTTTGCAAAACCGGGGTTAAGCCTAATATGTCTGATAACAAACTGAAAATTCGCATACACATCCAGCAGCCCAAAGCTTCACAACAATCGGACGAAATTGAATCATTTGAAGCAACCGCTCCGGATATTGATGCGCAGTCCATTCTGGACAAACCGCCGCTCGATTGGAATAAAATCGCTTTGGCGGTCGTATTGTTCATGATAGTAGTTGCAGTTATCGGTTATCTGGCTTACCTGATGTTCAAACAGGACATCACCGATACGCAACCAGACAATACAGATTCAGAAGCAGTTCATTTCAGTGACCCGTCAGCTTTATATAACAATTTTTCGAGCAACATTGCAGATACGTCACCTGAGAACCTATCCGGCACAACAGTATTGGAAAATACAGCAGCAAACGAAGAAACAAAAACAAATAAAAAAGATTTACCCGATTTATCCGATCAACTTGTAGCGGCTGACGACAGCATTCGTACTGAATCTGGTACAGACTTGACTATTATACCCGGCTCCAAACCGGGTCACGACAAAAAAACGGCCTCACTCAGACCGAACCCAAAACCTGATTATGCGCTGGCAGACCGCCAGCAGCCACAGATACAACACGATTCCAGCACACTAGGCTCGGCATCTTTACTGGACACAATCGACCACGATCAGATTATCCGGGCCCAATTGACACGAGCTGTCAACAAACGTGAACCTGTCGACGAAATCGATAAAATCCAGCTTGAACAAAATATTCCCCGGAATATTTATTTTTTTGTAGAGTTGCACGATCTGGCAGGGCAGCAGGTTACCGTCAACTGGTATTTTAATGAGCAACATATGGCGGAAACGACGCTTGATGTAAACGGCCAGAATTGGCGAACCTATGCCAACAAGCTACTGAATAAAAAAAGTATTGGAGCCTGGCGAGTCACGTTGACTGACGAAGCTGGCGAGCAACTTGTGGAAAGGCACTTTATTGTTAGTAACAGCATGTAAATCCATGGATTTTTTATGAATTTTTGTAGCAGTTGTAGCGCGGTTGTTGAATTCCGAATACCGGAAGGAGATACACTTCCCAGATATATCTGTACCCAATGCCACGAAATTCACTATCAGAACCCCAAAGTTGTTGTAGGCTGCATACCCGAATGGGAAGATAAGATCCTACTTTGCCGCCGAGCTATCGAGCCACGCTGTGGCTGGTGGACGCTGCCGGCAGGATTTATGGAAAATAACGAAACTCTTGCCGAAGCGGCGGCTCGGGAAACACTGGAAGAAGCCAATGCCCGTGTAGAAATCGGCGATCTTTACGCAATCTACAGCTTGCCGCATATCAGTCAGGTTTATGTATTGTTTCGTGCACGCCTGATTGACCTGGATTACAGTCCAGGCATAGAAAGCAGCGAAGTCAAATTGTTGTCAGAATCGGAAATACCCTGGGATGAAATGGCATTCCGGGTTATTCATGATCCGTTAAAACGCTATATGCGCGAACGCAAACTGGGGGAACCGGCTTTCCACACCGGCATTATTGAACGCTCCCCAAAGAAAATCGTAAGCAACGCACGACCAGATTGCTGTTAGCAGATATTTCTCCTTCTGCTCACCCACAGGCCGAGCCCCGATGCAACGAACAACGCCAGTATGCCTGGCTGGGGAATCTGATTGGGTATATCGCCATTAATGCGGCTGATTTTGATATATTCAGCGTTTGAATCATGTTTCGGAGCTAAAATCAGATAATTTCCATCGAACCTTCCTGGTCTCAATAAGCGCTGCGTGTCAACAGGTACATTGCTGAAATTATTTTTGATAAATCCAAGACCTGCCAAATCGGAGAATCTGACTCCCGTGAAATCATAACCTGAAATACGTGACCCGACCCATGCGCTGATATCTGAATCATTTCGGCGCCAGCCGATCTCAAATCCGGTAAAGGCATTACCGGGATAATTACTTTCAAATATTATTAATTCTCTCCTGCCACTGTCATCAAGTGCATGATTCGGACTCAGGATTTCATTGATCTGATCGGGGTTCCGAACACCTAGACCGCTGCCCCACGAAATCAGCGTGGCTTTTTCAAAAACGTCCGAACGGCTGTTTCTGGCTGTAGAATAAGCGCGTGCCGTAAGCGTATAACCGCTTTCAGTAAAAATACAACTGTTGCCTACTCCGCTGGTGCATGCTGCTGAGTCCGAATCTGTATTCCAGCTAACCGGGCTGGCCGAAGCTGATGCAAACATTAACAGGCCCATAATAAGAAACCCGGTATCTATTCGATTGATCATTCGCTGCTTTCTTTGATTTTTCCAGGTTGCAGAGTACTAAAATCTCAGAATCTGTCATAAACAGATTAAAGCAGTATTTATCCCACTAATAGAAAAAATCATTTGAAACAAAGAGAAATTATTCTTTATGTGCATGTAAAGTTTCAAAGAGTCCAATTGCAGCAAAATCAACCGGAATAACCAATCAATGGCCGGCTGTTCTGGAAAAAACATGAATCACCACGACGCCACACACAATTAGAGTCATACCGATAATCGCAGGCATATCGGGTATTTGTTTGAATACTGCTGCAGCAACCAGCGCTACCAGAACAATGCCGACACCCGCCCAGATCGCATACGCAACACCAATGGAAATCGTTCTGAGAGCAAGCGTTAGGCAATAAAAGGCCACGCCATAACCGACGACAACAATCAAGCTCGGCACCAATCGCGTAAACTCAACCGAAGCCTTCAAGGCGTTTGTTGCGATCACTTCGGCGACGATCGCAATTGCAAGATACCAGTAACCCATTTTAGTCCCTGTTAATTTTTTGAGGTTAATATTTGTATTGGCAACACGATACGTTAGATACAGGTCTATTAGAGTATCTGTGAAGTAGCTTCAATACTACTATGTCGTTAAGCTATAACGTCCTGGAACATCAGGCAAACCATTTTTTCAATCTCATTTATATCACACGAAACGCATCGACAAATCCACAGCTTGAATGCTTTTGGTCAGCCCACCAATTGAAATTCTGTCAACACCTGTCTCGGCGATACGCCGAACGTTGTGCAAGCCAACATTGCCGGAAGCTTCCAGCAGCACCGTTTGATCGGAACTTCGGCTGTGATTGCGGCTGACCTCTACAGCTTCTTTCAGTTGAGCAACAGTGAAATTATCCAGCAGAACCATGGTGGCACCGGCGTTCAGTGCGGCTTGCAACTGCCCCAGGGACTCGACTTCAATCTGAACAAATACACCGTCTACAGCAATCGAGCGGGCCTGTTCCAGCGCGTGCGAAATACCGCCTGCAGCGGCAATATGATTCTCCTTGATAAGGATACCGTCATACAGACCGGTACGGTGATTGACGCCACCACCGCAAGTAACGGCATATTTCTGTGCCAGCCGCAAACCGGGCAGCGTCTTGCGCGTATCGACGATGATCGTATTTGTACCGGCAATTGCATCGACGTAACGTCTGGTCTGTGTAGCCACGGCCGACAGCATCTGCAAAAAATTCAGTGCTGTGCGTTCTGCTGACAATAATGCGCGGGAATTGCCGGCAATTTCACATAGTTTCTGCTGTGCTGCTATGGCATCACCGTCCTCTGCAAACCACCGTATACGAACGTCCGATGTCAACCTGTTGAAACAAAGGTCAAACCATTGCGTACCGCACAACACGGCCGGTTCCCTGCTCACTACAACAGCAGCAGACTGCTGGTGTTCGGAAACCAGCTGCGCTGACAAGTCCCCTGCTCCGATATCTTCAGTCAGTGCACGGGTAACATTGTTTGTTACTTCTTCGATCAAATTGTACGGCATTCCTGCGATTTGTTTATACGTTGGTTAAAACCGTAGTATACCGATTTTCATCAGCACGATTGCAAACTCAGCGTTGCCGAACAATATGCATCATCTACATGAAAAACTCTGTTTAAACAGATAAGATATAACCATTGAGTAACAGGAGAATTTATGTCAAACGCGATGGATCTGCTCACTTATATCTTTTCAACGATGTTCGGTCTTGTCGTGATCGGTCTGATCGTATTCTGGTTCATTCAAGACATTACCCAGAAAAAACACTCTATACTGCGCAACTACCCGATTATCGGGCGGTTACGCTTTTTCTTTGAAGAGCAGGGAAAATATTTTCGGCAATATTTTTTTTCCAACGACAGGGAGGAAATGCCCTTTAACCGGGCTACCCGCAACTGGGTATACCGTCATTCCAAAGACAAAGGAGGCCTGATCGGCTTTGGTTCAACCATTGATCTGCGGGACCCGGGAGCGATCATTTTTGTCAATGCCGCTTTCCCGATTCTTGAAGAAAACCAGTTACCAACTCCGCCATTGCTGATCGGTGAAGGATATGCCAAACATCCGTTCGTAGCCAAGTCCATTATCAACATCAGCGGCATGAGTTACGGTGCAATTTCCAAACCTGCTGTACGCGCACTGTCTCTGGGTGCTGTTCAGGCCGGATGCTGGCTTAACACCGGCGAAGGCGGTCTCGCACCATATCACCTTGAAGGTAAATGTGACGTAATCATGCAGATAGGCACCGCCAAATACGGTATTCGCGATGAACACGGTAATTTTTCAGCGCAACGCGCCGAGGAACTGGGTGAACTTGTCAAAGCATTCGAGATCAAGCTTTCTCAAGGCGCAAAACCTGGCAAAGGCGGGTTGCTTCCCGGCGGTAAAATCACGGAAGAAATCTCAATTATAAGAGGTATACCCGCATTCAGGGACTCAATCAGCCCAAACCGGCACAAGGACATTAACAATATTGACGAACTACTCGAAAAAATCAATTATATACGGGAAGTTACAGGTCGTCCCGTCGGCATAAAAACCGCCATTGGGGGCTGGCATTTTATTAATGAACTGTGCGACTGTATTGTCCGCAAAGGCCTGCACTATGCGCCCGACTTTATCACCATCGACGGCGGGGAAGGCGGCAGCGGTGCTGCGCCGCAGACACTCATGGACAGCGTTAGCCTTCCCATTATGGAAGCACTGCCACGCGTCGTCGATTCATTAATCGAATCCCGGCTAAAAGACCGTATACGCGTTGTTGCAGCAGGAAAGCTCGTCACTTCAACTCAAGGTGCCTGGGCGCTGTGCGCTGGTGCAGATTTCGTCAATACCGCACGTGGATTTATGTTCTCACTCGGTTGTATTCAGGCAATGCGCTGTCACAAGAACACCTGCCCGACTGGCGTCACGACGCACAACCCGCGACTGCAAAGCGGTCTGGTCGTTGAAGAAAAATGTGTCCGCGTTGCCAATTACGCCAGAAATTACAATAAAGAAGTCGCTATGATTGCTCACTCTTGCGGTCTGCGACACGCGCGTGAATTCAGACGGGAGCATGTTCGCATCGTGGAAACGGCCGGCAAGAGCATTGCCATGAATATGCTGTACCCCTATCCTGAAATAGAATAAAAATATACGAATATTGAAAATAATATTTCTTTGCTCATTTGCAAAGATGCCGGACATAACATAACCAAATTTCAATTAATGCCGTAATTTATAACCGCTTCTGAGCATTTGTATCGCCAGCAGGGAAATGGCTGCAAAACACGCAATGACGATACAAAGACTTAAATATGGAGAAAAATCCGAAGCGCCAAAAAATCCGTACCGAAACCCATCTATCATATAAAAAAAGGGATTGAGGTGTGACAAGAACTGCCAGACAGGCGGCAGCGAGTGAATTGAATAAAACACCCCGGAAAGAAAAGTCAATGGAATAATGATAAAATTTTGAAAAGCAGCCAACTGGTCGAACTTGTCCGCCCAGATTCCGGCGATAACACCAAGTGCCCCAAGCAATCCACTGCCCAGTATTGCAAAAACCCCTATCCACAGTGGCCAGTACATGGGCGTATTAAAAAACAATGCGGTTACCAGAAACACCCCCGCCCCTACCAATAACCCACGTACAACCGAAGCCAGTATATAAGCAAAGAAAATGTCGCGATAAGTTAATGGCGACAGTAACACAAAAACAATATTGCCGCTGATTTTGGACTGGATCATACTTGACGATGCATTGGCAAACGCATTCTGCATTACTGCCATCATCACCAGGCCCGGTATCAAAAAGACCGTGTATGAAACACCCTGATACACTTCAACATGCGCTTCCAGCACGTGAAGGAAAATCAACAGATACAGCAGCGTCGACACAATGGGTGCCAGTATGGTCTGAAACCCCACCTTCCAGAATCTAAGCAACTCTTTGTATAATAATGTAAAAAATCCTGTCATTGAGTTTGCGTCAATGGATTGTTCATTAAACTGACAAACACGTCTTCCAGATCAGGTTGCAGCAACTGCATTTCCAGTATCTGGATATCAGACAGCCTCAACTGGGCAAGTACCGGTTCAATCTGCGTATAATTATCCAGTTTCAATTCAATGTATCCATTCCGATAACCAGTCTGTATTTCCTGCAGCATCGAAGGCAATGTGTCCGGCAACAGTCTCAAACGCAAGGTATAACCTACAGACATCGTACTGATGAAGTTTTGCATGCTGTTCAAAGCAATGACCTTACCCTGTTTCAACATGGCAATCCGGTTACATAATGCCTCTGCCTCTTCAAGATAATGTGTTGTCAGAACAATGGTATGTCCTGCAACATTAAGCTCACGAATAAAATCCCAGAGTGACTGGCGCAATTCGACATCCACACCAGCAGTCGGCTCGTCCAGAATGATGACCGGCGGTTTGTGCACCAGCGCCTGCGCTACCATGACTCGTCTCTTCATGCCGCCGGAAAGCGCACGCATATTGGTATCCGCTTTATCAGCAAGACCTAGCCGGGCAATAATCTCATCGATCCACGCACCATTATCTGAAATACCATAATAACCCGACTGAATTTTCAGTGTTTCGCGTACGGTAAAAAAAGGATCGAACACAAGCTCCTGCGGTACTATTCCCAATCTCATGCGGGCTTGCCGATATTGCTTGGTCACATGATTACCCATCACATGAATCGAGCCACTATCTGCAACGGACAGTCCGGCTATGGTATGAATCAAAGTAGTTTTACCGGCACCATTGGGCCCAAGTAAAGCAAAAAATTCACCTGCCTGAATTTCCAAATGCACGTGATCAAGCGCACAAAACGCACCAAAATACTTACATACGTTTTGTACGACTATCGCTGCAGTCATTGATTTGATCTTTCGGCTGAATCGTTATGTAAATACTAAATCGAAAATCTGAATCTAGAAGAAATGCCGGTTACTATCTACCGGCGCCCGGTGTAACAATATCGGTCACATCATACAGTTGCACCAGGCTCTCAAGACTTGCTGGCATATGCGTTACTTCGAGTTCGCAGCCTTTGTTATTTGCTGCCCGAAACCACTCAAACAGCATACTGATCGCAGTTGAATCCACTTCAGAAATCTGATGCAAATCAATCTGAAGATGACTCCCGGCATCATTATCTTCAATGTATGCGACACCTTGCCGCATCAATTCAACGACATTGCGAATGGTGACGGCACCTTTGACTACAATTGTATTGCCTTCACGATATACCATTACAAAATGGCTTTCTTCGACTAAATTAATCAGTCATCGGTTATTATTTGCCTTCCAGCGATCGATTCTTGTCGGACAAGGCTTTGATCAGTCCATCAATTCCACCTTTACGAATCTGACTGTTAAACGACCCTCGGTAGTTGGTGACCAAACTGACGCCTGCAACTGTCACATCATAGACTTTCCAGCCGTCTGACCCTTTTTCCATGCTGTAATCGATCGGAACAGGCTGCTTGCCGCCGCCCTGGTGGACGATTGTTCTGACCGTGGCATCGGCCTTATTGCCCAGATCCCTGATAGGATTGACTTTTACCGTTTCGTCGCGATAGGTCGTCAATGCATTGGAATAGGTTCTGACCAGCAACGTTTTGAATTCCTCCACCAACACATTTTTCTGTTCTGGCGCTGCAGATGACCAGTGTTTACCCATCGCCAGGCTTGTCATGCGCATGAAATTAAAATGCGGCAGGATTTTATTTTCAATCAAATCCAGCATTCTCTCCTTGTCTTCACCAATTTTATCGTCTTTACCGATAATATCGAGAACTTCTTGAACGGTCTTATCAACAAGCCGGTCCGGTTCCATCATTGACCACGCTGGGAACACGAACAGATATGAAAGCAAAAATATCATTACGCCAAGCAGTTTTTTCATTGTTCCCTCACAAATTGATTCAATATTCGATTAATCATACAAAACTCATGTAACAAAAATTCTATACTATCTGTTTAAAATGCATCATCTTCAGAAGCCTTATCAAACAAAAAACGTCCGATCATTTCCTCGAGGACCATGGCTGAATTTGTTTTCATGATTGTATCACCTTCCTTGAGCATCGCTTCATCACCACCCGCATCCAGCCCGATATACTGTTCACCCAGCAAACCGGATGTCAGAATACTTGCAAATGTATCCTTGGGAAACTGATAACGCTGCTCGATATTCATTGTTACAATTGCATCGTATGTTTTCGTGCTGAACCGAATATCTGCGACACGCCCAACCACAACACCGGAGCTTTTAACGGGGGCCCTGATCTTCAATCCCCCGATATTTTCAAAATTTCCTTTAATAACGTAAGTGCCCGATCCGTTATAGGTATCCAGATTTCCCACTTTAAGGCTCAAAATCATGAGTGCACCAATTCCGGCCAAAACAAACAGCCCAACCCATAAATCCAGCGTTGCTCGTTGCATTTACTTACAGTCCTCTAAACATGAAAGCTGTCAATATAAAATCAAGCCCCAGTATGGCCAGTGATGAAGTCACAACTGTACGCGTTGTCGCGCCTGAAACACCTTCGGCCGTAGGAGGGGAATCATAACCTTCAAACACCGCAATCGCCGTTACCGCGACGCCAAAAAAACAGCTTTTAATAAATCCATTCAAGATATCGATGCGAAAATCAACGTTACTCTGCATTTGTGACCAGAACGAGCCCGCATCAACGCCGATAAACACAACTGCAACCAGATACCCGCCAAATACACCCATAACCGAAAATATGGCTGCCAGCAGTGGCATGGATATCACACCCGCCCAGAAACGCGGTGCTACAACCCTGGCGACAGGATCGACTGCCATCATGCCCATTGCGGACAGCTGTTCAGTCGCTTTCATCAAGCCGATCTCGGCAGTGATTGCCGAACCGGCTCTACTGGCAAACAGCAATGCAGCCACCACCGGCCCAAGCTCGCGTACCAGTGATAATGCCACCAACGTGCCGACTGCCGATTCCGAACCATACTTCTGTAGCGTCTCATATCCCTGCAGACCAAGTACCATACCCACGAATAGGCCGGAAACAACAATAATGATCAGCGACAGAACACCGACGTAATATAATTCCCGCACTACCAGATTGAAGCGCTGCAAACTGGTACCCGATTTTAACAACACCAGCAGAAAAAAAAGTGTGGCATGTCCGAGTCTGCGGATACCTTCTATGGTACGGTGGCCGATCTTTTGAATGCCAGCAATGATACGTTTAGGCAACAGTTTTCTCCAGTTGCAAATCTTTCAGGTATGTTTGCGCCGGATAGTGAAAAGGCACAGGCCCGTCAGTCTCGCCATGAACGAACTGGTGTACAAAGGGCGCTTTGGAAACTTTCACTTCTTCCGGTGTGCCATGTGCAGCAATCACACCGTCCGCAATAAAGTACACATAATCAACGATACTCAAAGATTCCTGTACATCATGCGTAACAATAACCGACGTCATTTCCAAAGCATCTGTCAAACGACGAATCAGACTTCCGATCACGCTCAATGAAATCGGGTCCAGACCGGTAAAAGGCTCGTCAAACATCATCAGCATAGGATCAAGTGCAATCGACCGTGCCAAAGCAACACGTCGTGACATACCACCCGATAATTGAGCCGGCATTAGACGATGCGCCCCACGCAAACCGACTGCATGCAGTTTCATCAGGACCAGATCACGTATCATGGATTCTGGCAAGTCACTATGCTCGCGCATTTGAAATGCCACATTGTCAAATACGGATAAATCGGTAAACAACGCGCCAAACTGAAACAGCATACCCATTTTACGACGCATGGCAAACAGGGCATCCCGATTGAGCTCATGTATGATCTGCCCCGAAACCTTAACGTAACCGGATGATGGGGTCACCTCTCCACCGATTAATTTCAGCAGCGTTGTTTTTCCTGACCCACTACCACCCATAATAGCAATCACCTGACCGCGTTTCATAGTCATGTTAACACCATTCAAAATGGCGCGCGTATCGTATGAAAAGTTCAAATCGCTGATTTCTACGAGTGTTTCGGCTGTCATCATTAAAGTGGCTAAGATACGTATTGAGATGATTATTGTATCGGCGTGATTTTAGCAGGCGATGGGAGCTGTTGCACCAGGATCATTCGCTGCAGATTTCATCAACCTGTCTACTGCATTCGTACATTTTTCAGATATGTCTGCAGGTCTTTCTTGATCTCTGGCGCCAACAGGTACAAACCGATAATGTTCGGTACCGCCATAGCAAAAACCATGGAATCGGTAAATAAAATGATGTTTGACAACTGTGTTGCTGATCCAATCACGATGAACACGCAATATAAAACCTTATAAATATTTTCGACAATGTCATATTCACCGAACAGATAGGTCGTACACTTCAAGCCATAATAAGACCATGAGATCATTGTAGAGTAAGCAAACAGGAAAACCGTCACCGACAACACGTAGGGAAACCACGAAATCCCTGCTGCAAAAGCGCGGGATGTCAGCTCTACGCCTTCGATGCCGCTGCCTTCGATATAAGCCCCAGAAATTACGATAACAAGCGCCGTGATCATACAGATAACCACTGTATCTATAAAGGGCCCCAGCATACCCACCATACCCTGACTGACTGGCACATCCGTCTTCACAGCACTGTGCGCAATTGCGGACGACCCCAGGCCTGCCTCATTAGAAAAAGTGGCGCGTTGCACGCCCATCAGCAAGGCACCCATCAATGCTCCAATCCCTGCCTCAGGATATAATGCCATTTCTACGATAGTCTGCAACGCATCCGGTATCGCTTCATAATGCACTCCAATCACCACCAGACCCGCTACAATGTAGATCATCGCCATTACCGGCACGACATTGCTTGCCACCGCCGCAATCCATTTAATACCGCCCAGAATCACCAGGCCGACCAGTAACGCCATAAAAATTCCAAACAACCAGCCGCGTTCGGCCAGAAAACCGGATTCACCGCCGCTGACAACCAAGGCCTGCTGGTATGCCTGATTTGCCTGAAACAACCCACCGGCTCCAATCGTGCCGCCAACACAACACAGCGCAAAAAAACCAGCCATAAATCTGCCCAATCTGGGTTTGTGAAACTGATCAAAGGCTGCTCTGAGGTAATACATGGGACCGCCCGAGATCGCCTCCGGATGTCGCTTAGACCCGTGCTGCCGGTATTTGACACCCAGTGTGACTTCTATGAACTTGGTAGACATAGCGAATATGCCCATGATCGCCATCCATAATGCCGCACCTGGGCCACCCACAGAAATAGCTACGGCCACACCGGCAATATTGCCCAAACCAACCGTTCCTGAAAGCGAAGTCATCAAGGCCTGGAATCGATTGATTTGACCATCCACATCGTCCCGATCGTATTTGCCACGCAGCACATCGATACCGTGACGAAAACAGCGAATATTAATAAAACCAAAATACACTGTAAAAAAAAGTGCTGCTGCGACCAGCCACACCAGAACCAGTTTGATTTCAGAATCAAGAAAAGGAATGCTATAGAAAATAACCGCAGCAACGGAATTTGAAATCGGTTCAACAGCCGTATCGATGATTTTATCGATTTCCATGTAGATTTTACTCCTGTGGCCTGGCGCCGATCACGCTGCCCTGTGTGCTGCTGATAGAGATATATTGCCGAGCGACCCACGGTGGCTGCAGTGCATCAATCGATTCGCATTCTCAAACATTATTATTTTTGTGATCATTAAAAAGTAAAACAGAAAACCGTTTATAACACTTACCGGGTAATTGTTGTTTAGATCCAGCAGCTAAAATGCTTCATACTGGTAACGGCCCGGACTCGATGAAATCAATTGCTATAGTAGCCACCAGGCATACCAAAACGCATGCATTCAGTCGATATAAAATTTTGCTATTGTGCCATATTTTTAAGTTTAAGCATATTTGCTGCCAACAGTTACACATAAATCTTTGACACTGTAATTATCAGTTGGCAATCAACTACAATAAACTACAAAAGAATGATTCAAGCTTATGATGAACTTTAAACGCGCTCTGCTTTTTTCATGCGCACTGCTGGTCATACTCTGCCTGAAAATCCCGACTGCCCTTGGCGCGGAAATCTTTCGCAGTGAAGATGCCTCCGGGAAAGTCACCTATTCTGACAAAGCAACGGATGGCGCAAGGCCAGTTCAGCTGCCAGACCGTACTTACCGCCACCTTCACCAGGTAAAAAAAGTCTATGACGGCGACACTATCATTCTTGAGAACGGTAAACGTGTCAGGTTATTAGGCATCAATACGCCCGAAATTGAAAGTCGTTATCGCGCAGGCGAGCCTGGTGGAAAAATGGCCAAAGTATGGCTGCAGGAACGTCTACAGGGACGGAAAGTATATTTGGAATACGACCTGGAGAAACAGGACAAATACAAACGGCTGCTTGCCCATTTGTTTATGTCCGACGGTACGCATATCAACCTTGAATTGATCAAAAATGGCCTAGCTTTTGTGAATATTATACCCCCGAATTTAAGGCATGCCGCGCAATTTGAGCGCGCCCAGAATCTCGCAGAACAACATAATCTGGGAATTTGGGGTATGGCGCGGTATCGCGCCCGGGCACTGTCAACAATTGCAACTGACAACCGCGGCTGGCGGCGCTACACTGGAGTACCTCGAACCATTCAACAGAAAAAAAAATTTACTTATCTGGTTTTTACCGACGAGTTCAGTATTCGTATAGACAATAATCATATTGATCATTTTCATGATTTAACAGATTATCTGGGAAAAACGGTGGAGGTCCGCGGCTGGGTTTCCAGGAGAAGTAAAAAATATTCAATACAAATTCGCCACCCGAGTGCACTGATACGACTTTAAAATCCTGCTGCATCTGTTAGCTGGCAGTCAGAAACTGCCGTAACGTGAGCGTCTGCCCCAACTGATTTTGGGAATAATCATCCCCAGTAGCAAACCGCCCAGCATCACCAGCGCTCCGGTGATAAACCAGTCTTTATCGTTATTACTGCTAAGCGCACTGTATTCCGCCTGCAGTGTTTCCAGCCGTGATTTCGTTTCAACAAATTTCTGATGCAGTTGCTTGTTCTCCGCGTCAATCGCCAACACATTTGCCGCAGTATTTTTGATATCGTGCAACTGCTCTTCCAGCTGCTGTTTTTCTTCTTCCAGATGAGTAACCCGCTTATTAATCTTCTCATACTCAGTTTTAATCAGATTCGCCTGGCTACGAATACTGCCGTTTTGAGATTCCGTATTGGATATGTACTTGACCAGTTTCTCCAGTTGTATCCTGGCTGCCGGTTCGCGCATGAGATAGCGGCTCAACACCCAGCCTTCTGCACCGCCATGCGTCCTGACTTTTGAGTATCCGTTTTCCATGTCCTGTTCCAGCAGTTCAAGTGATGTGCCACTTTTCACCATGCGTTGAATAGCGTGTTTGCCGCTCGGGCCACTACGCAGCGTAATTTCAAAACGATCAGTAACATAACGCTGCTCGGCTGCAACCGGCACAGAAAAAATTACGCTACCAGTAAAAAAAACAAACAGTATGGCGAGATAACTTATTTTCATCGTTGATTGATATAAAGCATTGAAGAGTTGATTTTCAGACCCGAAGAGTCAGGGGATGGATATCAGCGATTATACAGCGCTAGTAAGTTCTTTTTTTGGGAGGAAACGAATCCACTGTCAGCGGCTTGAGACGAACAGGTTTGTAATCTAGGCGACTACCTTCACTAAAGAACAGCGAGTGTTTCAGCCAGTTGTCATCATCACGATCCGGATAATCGTTGCGTGCATGCGCACCTCGGCTTTCACACCGCGCTTCGGCGGATACCATTGTCGCCATTGCAACCTCTTTCATATTATCGAGTTCCAATGCCTCGATACGGGCTGTATTGAATATTTTGCTCTTATCTTTGATCTCTGTACAATTCACACGGTCCGCCACTTCCCTGATTTTTTGTACGCCCTGTTTCAATGTATCCTCAAAACGAAATACGCCACAATAAGTTTGCATTGTCTTGCATAATGCATCAGTTACCTGCGCAACATTTTCACCATCCGTTTGGGTTTCCAGGCGTTCAAGTCTGGCCATCGTCATTTCGGCAGCATCGGCAGGCAGAGGCTTGTGGTGCGTATTTCTTTTCAGGTCCTCAATAATCTGATTGGCTGCTGCGCGCCCAAAAACGATAATATCCAGCAGGGAATTCGTGCCGAGTCGATTGGCCCCGTGGACCGAGACACAAGCACACTCACCTACTGCATAGAAACCTGTCACGATTTCTTCCGGTCCTGTTTTGTAAGGGGCAACTACCTGCCCAAAAAAATTTGTCGGAATGCCACCCATCATATAATGTGCTGTCGGCACCACGGGGATGGGATCATGAATCGGGTCGGCGTGTGCGAATTTCATTGCGAGTTCTCGAATTCCAGGCAATCGAGTCTTGATGATATCTGCACCCAAATGATCAAGCTTCAGCAGCAAATGATCGTTTTCGTCGCCGCAGCCGTGTCCTTCCTTGATCTCAATCGTCATTGCCCGTGCAACTACATCACGACTGGCAAGATCCTTGGCATTGGGAGCGTAACGTTCCATAAAACGCTCACCATTCCGGTTGATCAGGTAACCGCCTTCCCCTCTTACCGCTTCGCTGATCAATACTCCAACACCATGAATACCGGTTGGATGAAACTGCCAGAATTCCATATCTTCGAGCGGAATGCCTGCACGAGCCGCGATACCCAACCCGTCACCGGTATTCGTCAGCGCATTGGTATTGGCCTGAAAAATGCGCCCGCCACCACCGGTGGCGAATAAAGTGGCTTTTGCCTGCAAAACCATGACCTCGCCGGTTTCCATTTCCATCGCCACAACGCCCAGCACATCTCCAATAAGGTCACGAACCAGATCAAGACACATCCATTCGACAAAAAACTGGGTATTGGCACTGACATTGCGCTGATAAAGTGTATGGAGAAGCGCATGACCGGTACGATCCGCAGCTGCGCAGGAGCGCGTGGCCTGCGCACCACCAAAATGCTGGGATTGACCTCCAAATGGGCGTTGGTAAATTTTTCCGTTCTCCAGGCGATCAAACGGCATGCCAAAATGCTCCAGCTCGTACACTACTTCACTGGCCTGACGACACATGAATTCAATCGCATCCTGATCTCCGAGATAATCAGAGCCCTTAACGGTATCATACATATGCCAATGCCAGTGATCGTCTGTCACATTACCCAGTGAAGCCGCTATACCACCCTGCGCTGATACGGTATGCGACCGGGTTGGGAAAACCTTGGATAACACGGCAACCTTAAGTCCGGCCTCGGATAATTGCAATGCTGCACGCATACCCGCTCCGCCTGCGCCAACAATTACAACATCGAATTTTCTTGTTACAACCGCCACATCAGCTCCATAAAATTTCAACAGCCCACACTAGGTATACCAGCAGGGAGACAATTACCAGAATCTGCAGTGTCAGACGGACTGACACTGGCTTGATATAATCCATCAGCACATTGCGAACACCCACCCAGGCATGCCACATTAACGAGACCAGAAAGAGAAAAGAAGCGATACGCATCCATTGATGACCGAAAATAGCCACCCACTTTGCCTGATCCAGCGGTGATGAAATCCAGACAACCACAGCAAACAAAATTATATAGGCTGTCATCAGTACGGCTGTCACACGCTGCACCAGCCAATCTTTTATGCCGTAGTGCGCACCCGTAACAATACGGTCATTCCGTTTTACCATAAGGAAATTCCTACAGCCAGCGTCAGCGTAACACTTACAGCCAGCACCCATTTGCTGCTTGCTCGCGCATGGGTAAGTGCGATGCCATAATGCAAATCCAACGCAAGATAGCGTATACCCGCACACAGATGATGCAAGCCAAACCAGACAAACATAAGAATCAGGCCTTTTACAAGCGGGTTCTGTATAAACGCGTGTAATGCCTCAAAACTATCTGTTGACTCAAGCAACATCTGCAGACCATAGAGCAACAGCGGTATACCCGGAAAAAAAAGCAATACACCACTGATACGATGCATGATCGAAACGATGGCCGGTAATGGTTGACTGATTTTGAACAGATTGAGATGCTTGGGGCGTTGTTTTTTTAAAAGTTTCGCTTCCATGCATGAAACCCTATTGTGATTGGTGCAAAGCAATCCAGATGCGCTTCACTGCTAACAAGTTTAGTCTGTTATACTTCATGATACAAGTCATAATATTTACACTGTGAAGGCTGACTGGATTAAATATGCACGTGCGAAAAAGCCGAATTTCGTTGATTTTGATTTACCGGAGTGAATGATCAACCCTTTGACTTTTGGTCGGAACAAACAGCGAGCGGTGTTCGTTTTACTATTTTGTTCCAGTAAACAATGAAAAGCTTTCGCTTACCAAGCAAACGTGAAACTGTTAAACCCTGTTAGAATATAAATAATCCAGAAAAAGCGTATTGCCTTGCAGAACATGTCTAACCGCTTACCTCAGGAAACAGTATTTTCCGCCAATGAAGCCAGCGAATACTGGCAATCACCCCGGCATGACACAAAACCGTGGCATAAATCCCGTCGATTTATTATTTTTACCATTGCCTTTTTGATCAGTATCGGTTTATCGCTAGGTTATGTATTTTTACGCTCACCTGTTTATCAAAGTTATGCGACACTCTTGACGGTTGCCAAAACTGCAATAGATTCACCAAGCAGCGATGCCGATATTCAACATGTTGCCATCCAAAAACAGATACTGCTGGGCTCCGAATTGCTGGCTGAAACGTCAAGACGTTTGAAGACTGTCAATAATACTGGCAATCAGATCAATCTAAATACAGGTGATATTCGGCAGATGCTTGATGTCAGGCCAGTCGCCGAAACCAATCTGATAGAAATGGTGGCCGAGGGTGCCGACGCGAAGACATTACCCCTACTGATTAACACATGGATAGACGTATATCTGGATGCCAGAGCAGCAGAGGTCTCCCGTTTGTTGGGTGACACCACTCAAATTATTCAGGACGAGCTTGACGGGTTGGCCAAAAAAATCCAGGTAAAACGCGTCGAACTTGACCAATTCAGACATGAGCATGATATTGCTTCCATTGAGCGTGAAGAAAACGAAGCACTGGCACGATTGAAAGGACTGAACGAGGCGTTAAACGATGCCAGCGAAGATGAAGTCAAGGCCAAAGCAAAGCTGGATGCAATCAATAAAGCGATTGAACGCGGACAAGCCGTGGTACCGCAGGAAGACACGCGCACTCTGAGCCTGCTTGAAGACCGGGCACAGGAATTGCGGCAGCAACTGGCAGAGTTGAATCTCCGCTACACACAGGAATATCTAAACTTATCGCCTGCGCTCAAAGTCATTCCCGAGCAACTCGGTGCGCTTGAAGCAGAAATCAAGCGCATGCGTCAGCACGGCCAGACGGTCGTTCAATCCGACGCGCAGCAGGAATATACAGCGGCCAAGCAGACTGCCGATGAAATACGTCAGCAACTCAATGTACATAAAAAAAAGGCGACCGTTTTTTCGACCCGTTTCACAGAACATGAAGCGTTAAAAGGAGATCTTGAAGCGCTGGAAGCACTTTATCGTGAAACGCAGGAACGACTGGTTCAGATTGAAACCAAATACGCAGGCAAATATCCCCAGGTCGATGTCATCGAACGCGCTTTTTTACCCGGTACACCCATACGTCCTGATTATTTGCGCGATACGGGAATCGCCGTAATCGCGTCGATTATTTTTGGTCTGTTTTGCGTCTGGATTGCCGAATTTCTTACTCGGAAAACCGAGCCGAAACCGATCGTCAATCTGTCAGGCGTACATTTGTACGACCGTCGTATCAATCCGGATTCCCTGGAAATGCAGCGACAACCTTTTGATGCCCTACCGCAGCAGAACCCTGCCCTGAACAGACCGCTGCCACAGGAAATTTCCACGCAGCAAATCAGCATGTTACTTCACAGTGCCGGTCACAGGGAAAAACTGTTGATTGCACTGCTGCTCAGCGGCGCAACTTTGGAGGAAATTGCAGCAATTAAACAGGAGGATATCGATTTTGACAAGAAAAGACTGACAATCCGCGGCATAACGCCCAGAACGCTACCATTGAGCCCTGCCTTAAAATCGCTTTTTGAAAACACCGCCTGTAAATTGACTCACTCATCCGGAGATCCGTTGTCTGTAGAAGACCTGACTGCTTTGCTTACTTGTGCGATTGCTGATGCAGATTTGTCTGAAAACGGCGAAATCAGCGCCGGTGCATTGCGGCATACTTACCTGGTTTATCTGGCCAGACAGGGCATCCGTCTTGCAGAACTTGAAACGGTTGCGGGTTACATTCCTCCGAAAGAACTGTCCGGCTACAGTAGCTTTCAGCCTGCCGGTCCCAGACGGTCCAGCCAGGAAATTGACTGGATTTATCCGCAATTACAACAAATCATGACATAATCATTGTTTATTTCCACAGATTTTAAGACTGGCGCCCGTCCCAGCAGCAACATAAACGACAAACCATGCACTGAACTTTCACCACTTTTATCCCTCATGATAAAATACATCGCGTTACGTGAATTCTACATTCAGTCGATTGATTCTGAAATTTTTTCGAAATGATACATATCACAATCAATGGCGAAACCCGCCAGTTCAACCAGCCGATAAATATTGAGCAGTTTGTTGACGAAAACAACTTAAAAGGCAAGCGCATCGCCATTGAGCGAAACGGCGAAATCGTGCCACGCAGCCAGTTTGCCGAACAGTTTCTGACTGACGGTGACCGTCTTGAAGTTGTCGTTGCTGTCGGTGGCGGCTAACACTGTATAACTCACCGTGTTACCTGTCTGTATGTACCTTTTCCCGTACCGGGTGACCATTCAAAACCTGAAAGTTTTCGTATCGCGCGAATAACTGTTAGTCCACTCAATTATGATTCAGCTCAATACAGTATTTCATGGATAACCTAATCATTGCCGGAAAAACCTATTCTTCAAGACTCCTGGTCGGCACAGGCAAATATAAAGATTTTTCAGAAACACGTGCCGCCATTGAAGCCAGCGGCGCGGAAATCATCACCGTTGCGATCCGCCGCACCAATATCGGCCAACATGCCGACGAACCCAACCTGCTGGACAGCGTCCCCCCGTCTAAATATACACTGCTGCCCAACACGGCAGGTTGCTACACGGTCGATGACGCAGTCCGCACATTACGTCTGGCCAGAGAATTGCTCGACGGCCACGCACTGGTCAAACTGGAAGTGCTAGGAGACCCTAGGACGCTATATCCAAATATCGTGGAGACGATCAAAGCAGCGGAAATACTGGTCAAGGAAGGCTTTGATGTAATGGTTTATACATCCGACGACCCGATTGCAGCCAGACAGCTGGAAGAAATCGGCTGCGTTGCCATTATGCCACTGGCTTCATTAATCGGATCCGGTATGGGAATACTGAATCCGTGGAATCTGCAAATCATAATCGATAACGCCAGAGTCCCGGTGCTCGTAGATGCTGGTGTCGGCACAGCATCCGATGCAGCCATAGCGCTGGAACTTGGTTGCGACGGCGTGCTGATGAATACAGCCATTGCCGCTGCACATAATCCGGTATTGATGGCGTCAGCAATGCGCAAAGCCGTCGAAGCCGGTCGCGAGGCCTATCTTGCCGGTCGCATGGCAAAAAAAATGTATACCGCCAGCCCGAGTTCACCGGTTGAAGGCGTGATTGCCAGCGCACCATCACAGTAGCCTCAGAACAATCGCATCTGATTATGATTCACACCATTCGCAGTTTTGTTCTGCGCCAGGGTAGAATTTCTAACGCACAGCGCCGCGCCTGTGAAACACTGCTGCCCAAGTACGGCATTCCTTTCAAACGTGAACAAATCAAACTGGAAAGTGTGTTCGGCAGACAAGCACCCAAAATACTCGAAATCGGCTTCGGTATGGGTGAAACAACGGCTGACATTGCCTATACCCACCCCGACCGGGATTATCTGGCGGTTGAGGTACATACACCCGGCGTTGGCAGCCTGCTAAACCAGATCGAAACACGCGGACTTACCAATCTGCGCATTATTCAACACGATGCCGTAGAAGTCATGCAACATATGCTGTCACCCATGTCTCTTGACGGCGTGCATATTTTTTTCCCCGATCCATGGCCCAAGGCAAAACATCACAAACGTCGATTAATTCAACCGTCATTTGTCAACCATCTTTGCAAACTTCTTAAGCAAGGGGCGTACGTGCATCTGGCAACTGACTGGGAAGAATACGCCCAGCATATGATCGCAGTACTGAATAACGAACGTCTGCTGTATAATACTGCCAGCCAATATGCAAACCGGCCGGCGTACAGGCCTGTAACCAAATTCGAGAAACGTGGTATTAAACTGGGACACGCGGTCTGGGACGTTATCTTTCGGCGAAATTCAAACCCCTCTTCACTCCCAGAGACAGCTTTAAACAAGGCTGATTGATAATTGCTCCTATCCGTAATATAGTTACACCCATTGATAACAAGCTATGCAACTTCATTTTGTTCATTTTGGAAACCTTATGCAAATTCCAAATCTTAAATTTCAATATATTTTACTGACTGTATTCGCCGCGCTCTCTTTGTTTATAACCAACCCGGTCCACGCCGAGCAAGTCGTCGTTTACTCGGCCAGAATAGAGCAACTTATCAAACCCATGTTTGACGTGTTTACCGAAAAAACCGGGATCAAGGTCAAATTTACCACAGACAAAGAAGGCGCCTTACTCGCCCGTCTTCAAGCGGAAGGCAAGAATACACCCGCTGACATGTTGATCACGGCAGATGCCGGAAACTTGTGGGCTGCGGCACAGGCTGGTGTCCTCAGGCCGTTTGATTCGCAAATACTCAAATCCAACATACCTCTGCATTTGCGCGATCCAGATAACGAGTGGTTCGGGTTATCCATACGAGCACGTACGATTGTTTACAATACCGATAAAGTCGATCCCGACGAATTGTCCACTTATGAGAACCTTGCCGATCCCAAATGGAAAAACCGCCTTTGCCTGCGCACATCCAAAAAAGTCTATAATCAATCCCTGGTTGCGATGATGATCGCCGAACATGGTGAAGCTGAAGCCGAGAAAATTGTGAAAGGCTGGGTATCCAATCTGGCAACAGACCCGCTATCCGACGATACGCGCGCCATGGAATTTGTCGCGGGAGGCCGGTGCGACTTGACGATTGTCAATTCGTATTACCTCGGACGCCTGCTTCAAAAAAATCCGGATTTGCCACTGGCTATTTTCTGGCCCAACCAGAAGAGTGAACATAGTGGCGGTGTTCACGTAAATATTTCAGGTGCAGGTCTGACGCGTTACGGTAAAAATCCGCAAGCAGCGGAACAGTTGCTTGAGTTTTTATCGTCCATTCAAGCACAAAAACTGTTTGCCGAAGTTAACATGGAATATCCGGTCAACCCAAATATTGCACCCGACCCCATTGTCGCATCCTGGGGACGCTTTGTACAAAGCAGCATTAATCTGGTCAAGGCCGGTGAACTGCAAGCCGCGGCAGTCAAACTGATGGATCGTGCAGGTTACCGATAAGCGTAGCCTATCATTTTAAAATGTTTAATCTGATGAACATGTGATTGCTGGCTGGCGACTGATTCCGTTTCTGGCCGCAGTGCTGGTCATCATTCCAGTTGGCGTGGTCATGTCGTCCCTGCTCACACCAACGGGTGATATCTGGGAACATCTGGTAGAAAATACTCTACCGCTACTGTTGACAAATACCTTCTGGCTGGCACTGGGTGTTCTGACTGGTACGGGCTTACTGGGCGTCAGCCTGGCCTGGTTTACAGCGGTTTATGAATTTCCCGGTCGTAGTTTTTTCACCTGGGCACTGCTGCTGCCGCTGGCAATTCCGGCCTATGTCACCGCCTTTGTTGCGCTGGGATTGTTTGATTTTACCGGTCCCGTTCAGACCTTGCTGCGCAGCTGGCTGGATTCCGATCTGAGATGGTTTCCGGACATTCGCAGCACCGGCGGCGTTATAATAGTCATGTCGCTTGCGTTTTATCCCTATGTGTATCTGCTAGCGCGCAATGCATTCATCAGTCAGGGAAAGCGGTCGCTGGAAGTAGCGCAGTCATTGGGCCATACACAGCGCGCCGGTTTTTATAAAGTCGCGCTGCCTATGGCACGTCCGTGGATTGCCGGCGGGCTGATGCTGGTCCTAATGGAAACGCTGGCCGATTTCGGCACCGTTGCGGTGTTCAATTACGATACGTTCACCACTGCTATCTATAAAGCGTGGTTCAGCCTGTTTTCATTGACGGCGGCCTCCCAACTGGCATCTTTGCTGATATTAATCGTTTTTGTCATTGTCGTTCTCGAGCAGCAGTTCCGTTCACGCATGCGTTATGCAGAAACCAGAAAAAGCGAACGGGCGAACCGCATTTATCCAGCCAAACGCTACCGCTGGTGCATTACCGGTGTAATTGCGGCGGTCTGGTTTCTTGCTTTCGTGCTGCCAGTCGGGCAGCTGTTACACTGGACAATACAATCGTTCGCAACGGACTTTGACCTGAATCGCTATCTAGAGTTTCTCTGGCATTCGGTATCACTTTCCAGCATGGCAGCCCTGATTACCTGTTGCACCGTTATCATGATTGTTTACGCTGCGCGCCGTTTTCCCGGACACACCATGCAACTGGCCGTACGTACCGCTACCATCGGCTATGCGTTACCCGGCGCGGTACTTGCCATTGGAATTTTCATACCGCTGAGCTGGCTCGATGCCCGTCTCAGTGATCTGGCTTCTGCATTGTTCGAGGTGGAAACGGGCCTCTTGATTCAGGGTACATTCATCATCATGCTGCTGGCGTATCTGATCCGCTTTATGGCCGTCAGTCACTATCCGATTAACGGCGCCATGCAGCGGATCACACCCAGTATAGAAGAAGCCGCCATGTGCATGGGTCTGCATGGCTGGGCCATGATTCGAAAAATTCATATACCCATGCTCAAATCTGGTATTTTCACCGGCGCGGCGCTGGTATTCGTTGACGTTATGAAGGAAATGCCAATAACGCTGATGACTCGCCCTTTTGGGTGGGATACGCTGGCTGTACGAATCTTTGAAATGACTTCCGAGGGAGAATGGGAACAGGCCGCCTTACCCGCACTGACACTGGTACTGGCAGGGTTGGTTCCCATTCTTTTTTTCATGCGCCAAACCGAACACTGAAGAAAACGGTATACTGTAACCATACTCAATGCGCCTACGCTGCGCAAAATCCGGTCACACCCATTGTCAGTTCACGTACGGGCGACTACATTTGCGATTGTAAATAATTGTGCAATCCGATTTTTTCAATCAGACCGAGTTGTTTCTCCAGCCAATAGGCATGATCCTCTTCAGTCTCGGCCAGTAGCGTTTCCAGGATTTCCCTGGTCTGGTAATCCTGTTCCTGCTCGCAGGCAGCGATAGCATCGCGCAGCGCAACAATAACCTCGCGCTCAAGTTCCAGGTCGTTTTTCAGCATTGCCGGCACGTCGTTCCCTATTCTTAACGCACTGCGGTTGCCTACCGCAGGCACTCCCTCAAGAAAAAGAATTCGTTTAATCAACTGGTCCGCATGCTGTTTCTCATCGTCCATTTCATGATCGATACGTTCATAAAGCTTGCTGAATCCCCAGTCTTCATACATGCGCGAATGCGTAAAATATTGATCCATGGCTGTCAACTCAGCTGCCAGCAACGTATTTAGCGTATCGATGATTCTGGCATTTCCTTTCATGCAATTCTCCTTCAAAAAAACAAATTAACTGCAAATAACGCTTTCCATTTACGGTTCACGGCGGCACAGCTGCTAGCCGTTCACTCTCGGTTCTACATTGTTGCAAAAGCCGCACGGCAGACACGAAAACAAGAACTGCAACATCACAAAATAAACAGGTTAAAACCGGAAACAAGCCACATTATAATCACCTATTACAATAAATACAAAATTAACTTATTGATTACAAATAATAATTATTATCGATATTATTATATATCCGATTGTTCCAACCATTTAAGACACAGAATCCGCACCATTGACTAAACTACAATAATACTCTGATCTAAAAATCAGTTCCTGCCGGGAAACAACATTGAAACTGGCGCTTAACGGACGTCAAGCAAACTGCTTTGGAATAGCAGCAAAGCCTAATTGAGTATTTTTGCAATACGTTGGCCAATCACATGAATATTCACGGTTCTTTCTCCTTGCATGACAATCACAATAAATGATACGCCGTTTACAGTGCACCGCGAGGCAGAAAAAACCATCCGAAACAGGGATATAGCCACAAAAACCATCATTATTTGGTTCTTAAAGTTATCTGTCAGCGGCTATCATTTCAGCTGCCGCCGGACAAAAATGATCTGGAGGACAGATAAAATCTTGCGTAGAATACGCGGCTTGCAACAATTCCGGGATTAACACATGGCTATTCGGGAATTGCGACTGATACCCTTTACAAAAATGATTTTAAGCGAGTTAACGACATGTGTGGAATAGTAGGTCTGTTTGATACGCACGGCAACGGCACAATCGACCGGCAACAACTGGTTCAAATGAACCAGACCCAGGTACACCGCGGTCCGGACGAAGGCGAGGTGTATATCGAGCCCGGACTCGGACTGGGGCATCGCCGCCTGTCTATCATGGATGTCGCCAGCGGGCAGCAACCGCTGTTTAATGAAGACGACAGCGTGGTTGTCGTCTTCAACGGTGAAATCTACAACTACCGGATGCTTGCCAAACAGCTGACCGAAGCCGGGCATCAGTTCAAGACCCATTGCGACACTGAAGTGATCGTGCATGCCTGGGAGGAATGGGGTGAACAGTGCGTCAACCATTTCCGTGGCATGTTCGCTTTCGGGCTTTGGGACAGAAATCGCCAGACCCTGTTTCTGGCACGCGACCGTCTCGGCATCAAACCGCTTTATTACGCGCTGCTGGATAACGGACAACTCATTTTCTCGTCCGAACTCAAGGCGCTGGTCGCACACCCGGCACTGAGCCGGGAAATGGATCCCTGCGCGGTTGAAGACTATTTCGCCTATGGTTATATTCCGGAACCGAAAACCATCTTCAGGCAGGCGCGAAAACTGTCGCCGGGATTCATGCTCACCGTACAGCGCGGACAAACACAGCTGCAGCCGAAGCAATACTGGGACGTGCCGTTTAACCGGCAGGACACCATCGACGAATCCGAGGTTCAGGAGTCACTGATTGCCAAACTGCGCGAATCGGTCGACATTCACCTGATGACGGAAGTGCCGCTTGGCGCATTTTTGTCCGGCGGTGTCGATTCAAGCGCGGTAGTGGCAATGATGAGCGGTATCATGAACGAGCCTGTCAACACCTGTTCGATATCGTTTGGTGATCCCGCATTCAACGAATCGCGCTACGCGCAGGAAGTCGCCGACCGCTACCGTACCAATCATCATGTTAAACAGGTCGAACATGACGATTTCGACCTGATCGACAAGCTGGCGCTGCTGTATGACGAGCCGTATGCCGACAGTTCCGCGCTGCCCACTTACCGCGTCTGCGAACTGGCCCGTGAACGCGTCACCGTGGTATTGTCCGGCGACGGCGGCGATGAAAATTTTGCCGGCTACCGCCGTTACCGCTGGCATATGCTCGAAGAAAAAATGCGTGCCACACTGCCGCTGTCAATCCGCAAGCCGCTGTTCGGTTTTCTTGGCCATGTCTATCCCAAGGCCGACTGGGCGCCGCGCATGTTTCGCGCCAAGGCCACATTTGAAGCACTCGCACGCGATGCCGTCGAGGGCTATTTCCACAGCGTTTCAATCATGAGCGACGCCATGCGCCAACGCTTGTTCGCACCCGCGTTCAGAAACGACCTGCAAGCGTATCAGGCGGTCAATGTCTTGCGGTCTTATGCCGAACAATGCCCGACCGACGATGCGCTGTCGCGCGTGCAGTATCTCGACATGAAAACCTATCTGGTCGGCGATATCCTCACCAAAGTCGACCGCGCAAGCATGGCACACGCACTCGAAGTCCGGGTGCCGCTACTCGACCATGAACTGGTCGAGTGGATCTCCACCCTGCCCGCTTCGATCAAGCTCAAGGACGGCGAAGGCAAGTATATTTTCAAAAAAGCGCTGGAGCCGTACCTGTCCGACAATATTCTTTACCGCAACAAAATGGGATTTTCGGTACCGCTCGCCGACTGGTTCCGCGGCCCTTTGCGCCAGCGTGTACGCGACGCCGTTCTGGGCCCGGTACTTGCAGAAACCGGCATCTTCAACCGGACCTATCTTGAAGAACTGGTCGAGCACCACCAGTCCGGCAGACGCGACTACAGCGCGCCGCTGTGGACGCTGCTGATGTTCGAATCGTTTGTACGCAACATCGTCAAGGGCGAAGGCCGGTTCGTGTACGAGAAAAAACAGGCTGCATAAAAAAACAAGCGGAACACCAACGTCAAACCGGCAACGAACCCGCTTATTGCACCGCGCCACGCCACCATCCTCCATTTGTCCCTCGCGCACGCCGTCGCGCGACTGCCAAATGGTGGCTGACGGCAGGTCCTGCCTGTCCTGCCCGGCTCAATGACCCAGGGCAAGACGGAAGCCAAGATCGGGGTTACGCTCGGCAGGGTGGCTCCTGAGGCGGCTAGCAGAACGGACGACCCTGCCGCCGTTGAGCCACGAACCACCGCGAATAACACGCGCCGCACCGCTATCGGCCGCTTCGCGTCCGTCATCAGTGCGGTACGGATAAGCCTGATAACCACTGTCAGTCCATTCCCACACATTGCCCGACAAATCCGCAATACCGCTTCCTGAAGCTGACGGCGGCGTGTCGCCGCATGGAAATACGCCGACCGGTGTCACACGTCGCAACCGGGTTTCAACCGTATTGCAGAGTGTTGCCTCGAACGTTTCACCCCACGGATAACGCCTGCCCGCCATACCGCTTGCAGCGGCTTCCCAGTGCGCTTCGGTCGGCAGCCGATAGTTTTGTCCCGTTTGCGCGCGCAACCACGCGCAATACGCGCGCGCTTCAAACCAGCATATACCCACAACCGGTTGACCGGGCGCATTAAGTCCGGAATTGTTCCAATACGCAGGCAGCGTATACCGCTGGTCCGGCAAATTATTCTTTATCACAGCTTCAAACGCTTCGTCGGTCATCTCTATATAACCCTTCCATTGCCGAACCTGTTCTTCAGTCCAGGCCTGTTCATTAGTAACCTGTGTAAAAAATGTCGTATCGTTTTTAAACCGGTCACGCCATGTACGCCAGTTTTCTCGATTTCCCTCACCAGTGCCGTCGCCGCGCTGCCAGCGCTGCGCCTGCGGCGTGTCCCACCAGCGTTCATCGTCATAACCCCCGGCGTCGATAAAACATTTGAACTCCGCGTTGGTGACCGGAAACTGTCCCAATGCAAATGCCGCCAGCTCGACTTCATGCCGCGGCGCTTCGTCGGTTTTGATTCCTTCATCGCTGCCGATGCTATAAATTCCGCCTTTGACCTCAACCATCGGCGGCAGCAAATATCGGCCATACGCATCTTGCCCCGACTCAAAACGCGGATCGCCCAGCCGTCCGAGCGCATCACCGGCATGAATACGCGCGCGCAAATCGGCAACCGGATCACGGCTGCGAGCAACCAGCCGTTGCTGCAAATCGCCGCATACATCGTCAGAAACTGTCACATCCGGCTGCGCCGCGCACCGCCCTGCGAGTGGCAGATTGACTGCGGCCAGCGCTTGCAGAAAACCATCGGGCGCGTCCACCATTGCCGCCGCGAGCATAAAAGTCTCCTCCCAGCCGGTCGTCGGCAGATCGGGCAATTTACCCGAGCGCGGCAGGGTTGCGAGTTGTTCACGCACAGTCGGCGAAATATCGGTCTCACGCCATGCGATCCTGGCGAGATCGGTGAATGCGGCCAGCGCTGCAGCATGTCCTGCCTGATTCACTGCCACAGCCAGATGCCGTGCTGCAAAATATTCCTGCAGCAACTGGTGAACAAACAGCACATCGTCATTGGGCATATCGAGGATCTGCAGATCAACCGCGGCGGTGAGCAGATGTTCCTGCTGCCGCTCATCGGCTATCAAAGTCGATAAGCAGTCGAGCGCATCGTCAATATCGACGCGCACCTGCATTTTGTTACCGGTATTGCCCGTGTCGCCATCGTTGCGCCGCGTCTGCAATCGAAACGCCAGGTCTGCCAGCGCTCTAAACAGGATGCCACGATCGGGCAGCTCATAGGCGCTGCGCCATTGTCCGACGCGTCTCAGATCGCGCGCCGTCAGCAGCCATTCACCGCTGCGCAAACGGACATTGTCGGTATCCATTTCACGCTTGAGCATGGCGCGCACAAATCCGGTAAACAAGGCGGCCCGGCCTTCGGGTATTTGACCGTCATCCGTCTGGTCGATCAGCAGTCTGAGATAGTAAGGCGATCGGTACAAATCGAGCTGTGCCGAATTCCTGAGTTGTTCCCATATGTGAGCAGCAGTGCCCGGCGCGTATTTTTTCAGAAACTTATCAACCCGCGAATCGTCTAACGGCATGATTTCCACCTGCGGCACCCGTGGCAGGTCTTTGGTGGTCAATTTACTGCCGTAATCGAGCGTGCGGCAACTGAAAATGACGCGCACACTTGGATGACTGAGCGCCATATCGTTCAAGA
The DNA here is from genome assembly GCF_900111605.1 of Nitrosomonas marina. Lineage (GTDB taxonomy): Bacteria > Pseudomonadota > Gammaproteobacteria > Burkholderiales > Nitrosomonadaceae > Nitrosomonas > Nitrosomonas marina_A. Next base: position 39,803 of record NZ_FOIA01000021.1, read on the forward strand.
AACCCTTCCAGGCCGCCAGCCGCGCATCATAATCCGCCCGATCCGCATGCGGCATCTCGTTCAGGCCATCGAGCAGCAAAACCAGCGGCCGACGCAACAACATATCAAAATCGAGCAGGCCGCCTGTCTTCTTCGACCAGTACGCCGCAACCCAGCCGGCAGGATCAGGAATTTCACGTCCGCGTTGACCATAAGTATTCAACGACAGAAAAAGTGTCAATGGTGCTGCTTCTGCAGCACCATCCACCAAACGCAGCGCCTGGCTTGCCAGATCGAGCTCCAGACGGCGCAGCAATGTGCTTTTGCCACTGCCCGGCCCGCCGGTCACGACAACTACCGGCTCATTGCGTGCATCCAATACGCTCAGAATATCGCGCAGGTCATGGTATGACTGACTTCTCCGGTAACGTTCGTTTTCTTGTCCGTCACCCCGGTCAAGCAGCAGCGTCAGCGGTGTAAACTGTTTGTCCAAGGCGAAACGGGGTTGCGCCCAGCGGGCAATACACTGTGCACGATAAACTTCCAGGCTTTTGGGGACTTCATCAAGTATTTGACTGAATTCACGTCGATCAAGCCGGCCGAGCAGCTTTGAATATTCGGCCAGCAATACTTCCTCGCTGGAGGCAGGATTCGATTTTGCGGTTTGCTCGATACGATATAAAACATCCTTGATTTCTTCCGCATCTGCTTTGATCGCCTGAACATCATGCTGCGTTGACAATGCCAGCGCTTCGAGCCGGTCCTGTCCGGTCAGCAACCGTGGCAGCACTTCGAGATACGTTTGTGCGCCGGTTTGAAAAACAGTCAACGCGTCGGTCTGTACAATCAGTTGATCCACTTTCTCGTCTATACCCCGTGTAGCTATCAGTATTTCCTCTGAAAGCTTGCGGGTGGCATCCAGCGTGGCGATAGTAAACGCAGGGTAGGCTTCCGGGTATTGATCCGGGCTTTTCAATATTTCCGCAAATGCGGCAAACACCAGTTCGCCAAATGGTCGCTTCGCACCTTGATCCACCGTAGGAAGGCCGTCTCGCGCAATCTGTCTGAACATGACGGGTATTTCATTTACCGGCCAACCGGTTATCGCTGCAATTGTTTGATCAAAGCCCAGGGTTAACGGTTGAACCAATGAACGGCTCTCACCCGGTGATATGAATTCGGATGTGCCATTGATGGTTGTTTCCAGGTGATGGTCAATCGGACTGTCACCGGGATGTGTACGCCGGTCAAGTGCATCGGATCTAATTTTAATCAGGCTTTGGCGTGCTACCGACTCAAAACGCAGGATTACATTCTTTTGGTCAAATTCTCTGCCACTGGACTGTGCGTTATCTTTGGCCGTATCCAGCACTTCCAGCGCTGCCATGACCCACGCCAGCCGCGCCGCACGCAACAAATCATGATTGCCTGCGATAACAGAATAGGGATTAAAATCGCCCAGCCGCTCATTGGCACGGCGTTGCCAGTGCTGCGGCAGAGCTTTTGCCAGCACGGTTCCCAGACCGCTGAAAAATACGACATCGATTAATTGCTGCTTCCAGCTCATGACAGCCCTTTTCATTTTGCCAGGCTGTATTATGCATGAGCCGGCCCATGCTTAAAAGCAAGAAGCCGTCTCATGAAAGTACATTACAGTCGCGCTATTATCCTGACATCGCTTCCAATCATGCGCACGTCTTCAATGTTTAACGCAGTTTTATGCTGCAGGCTGGCCAGTTCTGGCAATTGAAACATACCTTTTGCATTGCTGCCGAGTAAACTGGGTGCCATATAGATAATCAGTTCATCGACGAGGCCATCCTGTATCAAAGCGCCGCCGAGCCTGCTGCCGGCCTCGACCAGAATCTCGTTCATACCCAGTTTTGCGAGGGTTGTCATCATTCGGTCCAGATTAACCCGGGCACCCGACCCTTCGAAAACGATGACCTGGGTAGTGCCCATTTTTTCCAGAATGTTTGTCTTACTGGTTTCTTCCGTCGATGCGGTAAATATAAAAACATCTTCACCCTGCAGTACGCTCGCATTCAGCGGTATGTCGAGGCGGTTATCGACAATGATTTTTTTGGGTTGACGCGATGCGGAAATGTGCCGCACAGTCAGTTGCGCATCGTCAGCGAGAATGGTGCCGATGCCAGTCAGAATGGCGCAGGAACGCGCTCGCCAGCGATGACCGTCGATACGTGCCGCCTCACAGCTTATCCACTGACTCTGCCCGTTGTTCAGCGCGGTTTTACCATCAAGACTGACAGCGGTCTTCAGCCGTACCCACGGCTTGCCATGCTGCATGCGTTTCACAAAACCGGGATTCAACGCCCGTGCCTGCTCCTGCAACAACCCTGACTGAACCGCAATGCCAACCTGCTTCAATGTCTCAATACCGCTACCCGACATGAGCGGATTGGGGTCTTCCATGGCTATCACCACACGGGCGACTGCAGCCCGGATTAACGCTTCGACGCATGGCGGTGTCCTTCCTTGATGGCAACAAGGCTCAAGCGTCACATAAACTGTTGCGCCGCGTGCTTTTTCTCCGGCCACTGCCAGAGCGTTGATTTCCGCATGCGCCGCGCCGGCCTGTTCATGCCAGCCGCTGCCGACAACCTGATTGTAACGGGTGATTACACATCCAACGCGCGGATTCGGCGTTGTCGTATCCAATCCCTTTTCCGCAAACTGTAAAGCATGCGCCATATGCATATAATCTTCGGAAGAAAACATGACGTTTTTTGGTTCGGCTGTACTTCGAATTACTGTATTTTGCTATTCATCTTCAGCTGATGAAGAAGTCTGTTGGTCCTGTCCGGTGTTTTTGACACGCGTGTCTGCTTTGATTGTACCCACCTTATTGACCTCGCGGATCGCGTCGCGGAAATCGTCAACATCCTGAAAGCTTTTATATACCGACGCAAACCGGATATAAGCCACCTTATCGAGCTTGTACAGTTCCTGCATGACGCTTTCACCGATGCTTCGTGAAGAGACTTCCCGATCGCCCAGGCTCAGGTATTTCTGCACGATGCGGTCGATCGCCGCATCGACATAGCTAGTGGGTACCGGACGCTTGTGCAGAGCGCGCTTGAACCCTGTAAGCAGTTTGTTGCGATCGAATTCTGCCCGTGTACCATCGTGTTTGACGACCTGGGGCAAACGCAGCTCGACTGTTTCATACGTGGTAAAACGTTTATCACAAGCAGGGCAGCGCCGTCTGCGACGGATACGGCTGCCTTCCTCACTCACCCGCGAATCGATAACACTGGTATCTTCCGCATTACAAAAAGGACATTTCATAACCGGCTATGCATGCTACCAGACGAACAATCGAAAATTTTCAACGATATTCAGTCAGGAAACACTCCGTTATTTTCCATACACCGGAAATTTTGCACACAGCGCTTTTGCATCTTTGGCAACGCGTGTGATGACCTCCGAATCTTTAGGTGCTTCAAGCACGTCGGCAATCATGTTTGCAAGTTGCTCCGATTCGATTTCCCTGAATCCGCGGGTGGTCATTGCCGGTGTGCCAATACGGATACCGCTGGTAACAAAGGGTTTTTGCGGATCATTGGGAATTGCATTTTTGTTCACGGTGATATGCGCATGTTCGAGCGCCGCTTCCGCCTCTTTACCAGTGAGCTGAATCGCCTGCAAATCAACAAGAAACATATGACAATCGGTTTTACCGGATACTATGCGCAAACCACGCTGCTTCAACACTTTCGCCATGACACGTGCATTTTCTATAACCTGTTCCTGATATTTTTTGAACTCTTTACTCGCCGCTTCTTTAAAAGCAACAGCCTTGGCTGCGATGACATGCATCAGCGGTCCACCTTGCGTTTGTGGAAAAATCGCAGAGTTAAGCGCTTTCTCGTGCTCGGGCTTGGCCATGATAATTCCGCCGCGCGGACCGCGCAGGGTTTTATGCGTCGTGCTGGTCACAAAATCGGCAATACCAACCGGATTCGGATAAAAACCGGCGGCTACCAGACCGGCGTAATGAGCCATATCCACAAACAGGTAAGCATCAATGGAATCGGCTATTTTACGAAAGCGTTTCCAGTCGATAACCCGCGCATACGAAGACGCGCCGGCCACAATCATCTTGGGTTTATGTTCTTGTGCCAGCTTTTCAACCTGTTCGTAATCGAGTTCCTCGGTCTCGGGGTGCAAACCATAGGAAACGGAATTGAAAATTTTACCGCTCATGTTGACCGTCGCACCATGCGTCAGATGGCCACCATGCGCAAGTGACATACCCAGCAGTGTATCACCCGGTTTAAGTGCACACAGATATACCGCCGCATTTGCCTGGGAACCGGAATGTGGCTGTACGTTGACATACTCGGCGCCGAACAGTGCTTTTACCCGGTCTATCGCCAATTGCTCAACAACATCTACATAATTACAACCGCCGTAATAGCGCTTGCCGGGATAGCCTTCAGCATATTTGTTTGTCAGCACCGACCCCTGCGCCTGCATGACCGCTGGGCTGGCATAATTTTCTGATGCAATTAATTCAATGTATTCTTCCTGCCGCTGCACCTCGCCTTGCATGGCTTGCCATAATTCTGGATCAGCGTGTGCTATCGTATGATTCTGCGAAAACATGGTGTTATCAGACCTTTTAAATTATAAAAACCGTTAAACCGCATATATTACCATTATTAATGTCGCACGCAGAATATAAGATTTCAGGCCGCAGCGATGTCTGCATTAGCGATTATTCTGGTGATATAAACGGTTGAAAAACTGTAATTGAGATAACAGAAAGGTTATCTCAGACGCAAATAATCGGCGTCGGTTATCATGGTCCAGTTTTTTGCTTTGTTGAGAAATTCACGCTGACTGGTAATGACTTCTTTAGCCAACTGCGATTTTCTTGCGATTTCATCAAGCAGATCGTCATTTGCCTGTTTGAACAATTCCAGCACGTCATCCGGCAGCGTTCGAATCACAATGTTGCTGTGTTGCTTCATTTCCTCCCAGGCCAGCACATTGCGATAAAACGATTCCGAAAGTATATCGATCGATACTTCTTTGGCTGCAACTGCAATGATCGCTTTCAAATCATCCGGCAATGCATCGAATTTCTGCTTGTTGACAAACACATGCAGCTCAGCGCCCGGCTCATGCCAGCCCGTATAATAAAAGGGTGCAATTTTATGAAAACCCATTTTGATGTCGTTGGCCGGACCCGCCCACTCGACTGCATCGATAGTACCGCGTTCCAGCGCGGTATAGAGTTCACCGGGAGGCACGCTGACCGGCTTCATACCAACCCTTCCGACAACTTCACCGGCATGACCCGGCATACGGATTTTTAAACCTTTCAAGTCCTGTACTGACTTGATTTCCTTTCTGAACCAGCCGCCCATCTGGATATGCGTATTGCCAGCCGGAAACGCAACGACATTATGCCGCGCATACACTTTCTTCAGTAATTCCAGCCCGCCACCATAGTAATACCAGGCATTCATTTCAGTTGGCGTCATACCAAATGGTGTGGTGGTAAAAAAGGTCGTTGCCGGATCTTTTCCTTTGTAGTAATACGATGCGCTGTGCCCCATTTCATATGCGCCTGAACGTACCATGCTCAGAATTTCAAGGGGTGCCTTATGTTTGCCAGGCGCATCTACAGTAATGCTGAAACGGCCACCGGACATGACTTCAACATTTCTGGCAAAACGTGCTGCAGCATGATGCAGCATTGGCGTCCCTTCCGGCCACGACATCGCCAAACGCCATTGATAAGTTCCTGATTGCGCATGGGCAGGTTGCGGACCTGTGCTAAAACACAGCACAATTAAAATGCCGAAAAGCAAAACCCGCCACATGATCACAGATTTTTGAATGATTGTATGATGATCTGCCGGATTCACATTAACAGATCCAATGATGAAGATCCATGTCAGCCTAAACGTGGAACCAGATATTTTGCATGCACGTAATTCGTGAAAACAATTTTATGCTTCTACAATTTCTTCCTCGAAAATCAGTTGCACTTTATCGTCACGTTCGATATCGACAGTTACTTTACCACCATTTACCAGTCGCCCAAACAAAAGTTCATCAGCCAGTGCCCTGCGTATAGTGTCCTGAATAAGACGTTCCATTGGTCGTGCGCCCATCAGTGGATCAAAGCCATTTTTCGCAAGGAAGCGCCGCAAGCGTTCAGTGAATGTTGCTTCCACTTTTTTCTCCTGCAACTGTTCTTCTAGTTGCATCAGGAATTTATCGGTAACCTGCAATATCACGTCTTCATTCAGTGCCGAAAATGAAATGATGGCGTCAATGCGATTTCTGAATTCCGGGGTGAACAAACGTTTGATTTCAACCATTTCATCACCGGCCTGCTTCGGCTTGGTAAATCCAATCGTCGATTTGGTGAGTGATTCAGCGCCTGCATTTGTTGTCATGATTATGATGACATTGCGGAAATCCGCCTTGCGGCCATTGTTGTCGGTCAAAGTACCATAATCTAGAACCTGCAACAGAATATTGAATATGTCCGAATGCGCCTTTTCAATTTCATCGAGTAACAAAACGGAATAAGGATGCTTGACCACTGTCTCGGTCAAAAGACCGCCCTGATCAAAGCCCACATAACCCGGAGGTGCGCCTATCAGACGGGATACAGCATGTCGTTCCATGTATTCTGACATGTCAAAACGGTGCAATTGAATACCGAGTGTATAGGCGAGCTGTCGCGCAACTTCAGTTTTGCCAACACCGGTCGGGCCTGAAAACAGGAACGAACCAACGGGCTTGCGAGGATTGCCCAAACCGCTTCTGGACATCTTGATTGCAGCGCACAAAGAATTGATCGCCTTATCCTGACCGAATACTACCGCTTTCATATCACGCTCCAGTGTTTTTAAACGGTTACGGTCATTAGCGGAAATGTTTTGAGGTGGAATGCGTGCAATTTTGGCAACAACATTTTCAATCTCGGTCTTGCCGATAATCTTTCTTTTTTTCGATTTTGGCATAATCCGCTGAACAGCGCCGGCCTCATCAATTACATCAATTGCCTTGTCCGGCAGATGCCTATCATTAATATAGCGTTCCGACAACTCGGCAGCCAGGCTTAGTGCATTGTTGGTATATTTGACATCATGGTGCAATTCGTATCTGGATTTCAGGCCGCGCAAAATGGCAACAGTTTCATTGACACTTGGTTCATTGACATCAATTGGCTGAAAACGACGCGACAAAGCATGGTCTTTCTCAAAGATACCGCGAAATTCAGTATATGTCGTTGCTCCGATGCAGCGCAACTGCCCGGAACTTAACACAGGCTTCAACAGATTTGATGCATCCAGAACACCGCCGGATGCAGCGCCAGCGCCAATCAGGGTGTGAATTTCATCGACAAAAAGAATTGTATCGTTATTGTCTGTTAACTGTTTGAGTACAGCCTTTAATCGCTGTTCGAAATCACCGCGATATTTTGTGCCCGCCAGTAATGAACCCATATCCAGTGCATAAATTTGATGATTGATCAGGAGTTCAGGTACATCACCGTCAACAATCCGTTTGGCCAGCCCTTCTGCAATAGCTGTTTTACCGACCCCTGCTTCACCAACCAGCAACGGGTTGTTTTTGCGCCTGCGACACAATGTCTGTATGACGCGCTCGATTTCCTGATCGCGGCCTATCAGGGGGTCGATTTTATTGGTCAAGGCCAGCACATTGAGATTCACTGTATAGTTTTCCAGCATGTTACTGCTGATTGGCCCCTGATCCTGCTGTACCTGCTCCTGTTCATTTTCACCCGCCGACTTGTTTTCATTTTCCTGCGGTGTTTTACGTATATTGTGAGAAATGTAATTTACCACATCAAGTCGGGTAACCCCCCGCTGTTGCAGATAATAAACCGCATGCGAATCCTTTTCGCCAAAAATTGCGACAAGAACGTTCGCACCCGTCACTTCCTTCTTGCCTGACGATTGAACATGCAGAATAGCTCGCTGTATAACTCGCTGAAAACCCAGAGTCGGCTGGGTATCCACCTCAGAATCACTGCTGATAATTGGAGTATGCCGCGCAATGTGGTCTAACAGAATCGCTCGCAAATCTTCAAGATCAATCAAACAGGCATTTAAAACTTCTGCTGCACTGGCGTTGTCCAGCATCGCCAGCAATAAATGCTCCACTGTAATAAATTCATGTCGCTTCTGCCTTGATTCGACAAAAGCCATATGTAAGCTCACTTCCAAATCCGGAGCAATCATCTTAATTTTCCTCCATCACACATCTCAGCGGATGTTGATTACTGCGTGCAAATTCAATAACCTGGTTAACCTTAGTGCTGGCAATGTCACTTGGGTAGACTCCACATACAGCAGCACCTTCTGTATGAACCTTTAACATAACCTGTGTTGCCTGCTCTCGATCCATCGAAAAAAACAATCTTAATACCTCAACTACAAAATCCATTGGTGTAAAGTCATCATTCAACAACAAAATCTTATACATCGGAGGAACTTTAATTTCATTCTTTTCCTTTGTATTTATAACGGTTTCCAAATCTTTTTCCGTCATGACAAACTTCCTAACAATTTTAATCAGTAATCGTGAAACAGTAAAAACCGCAACAAAATCTGACTCACATAATGGTTGACGATTACGACATTTTTTTCAAGTGGCTAAGACCATTAATCCTGCATTAATTTATAAAAATTGTTTAACCGCTTGACTTTAGTATCCGTTTTGCGTAAAACTCTATGTGGTGTTTGGCTTCAAGTTCACTGCGGTACCTAGAATAGCCGTTTGCGGCCTTGAAATTCAAATAGTATTAGGGTTTCCGGCCCGGTTTCTTAAACGTATTATAGGAAGTAGAAATGGCAACAGGTACAGTAAAATGGTTTAATGACTCTAAAGGTTTTGGTTTTATTACACCCGACGATGGCAGTGAAGATTTGTTCGCCCACTTTTCAGCCATAAACATGTCTGGATTCAAAACCCTTAAGGAAGGTCAAAAAGTAAGTTTTGACGTTACTCAGGGGCCTAAAGGAAAACAGGCTGCAAATATTCAATCCACATAAACTATAACTGTTCTTTTGTATAAGTTTCTGGTGCAGCGTCAGTGGCCAGACCATAATCAAAATTAAAATACAAAATTAATGCAACATGATTACCCCTTGACTGATTCATGCAGCAAGGGGTTTTTGATACTTTTGATGCTTTAATTCTTGGTATTGTCCGTTTCCTTCATCGTTACTCTGTTTTAGCGCAGACGTTCTATCAACGCTTCACCAAATTGCGAACAGGATACTTTGCGTGCGCCAGGCATCAACCTTGCAAAATCATAGGTCACAATTTCATCCTGGATTGTGATTTCCATACCCCGAATAATCATTTCAGCCGCTTCCGTCCAGCCCAAATGCCTTAACATCATCTCTGCTGACAAAATAATGGAACCGGGATTAACCTGATCCTTGCCTGCATATTTAGGGGCCGTGCCATGTGTCGCTTCAAAAATAGCAACGGAATCACTTAAATTGGCCCCGGGCGCAATTCCAATACCGCCGACTTGAGCTGCCAGCGCATCGGAAATATAATCACCGTTCAGATTCATAGTCGTTACGACATCATACTCCTCAGGACGCAACAAAATCTGCTGTAAGAAAGCATCTGCAATGACATCTTTTATGATAATACCACCTTTATCCTGAGGCAATTTCATCCAAGGTCCACCATCCAATAACTCCGCCCCGAATTCCCTGCTGGCAAGTGCGTAACCCCAGTTTTTGAATGCTCCTTCGGTGAACTTCATGATATTGCCTTTATGCACCAGGGTCACAGATTTTTTTTGATTGTCGACAGCATATTGGATAGCCTTTCTTACAAACCGTTCCGTACCTTCCCTTGAGACCGGTTTAATACCAATTCCCGATGTGTTCGGAAAACGTATCTTTTCTACTCCCATTTCCCGGGTCAGAAAATTGATGACTTTTTTGGCTTCAACAGTCTCGGCCTCCCACTCGACACCTGCATAAATGTCTTCCGAATTCTCCCTGAAAATTATCATATCCGTTTTTTCGGGATTTTTAAGCGGACTGGGAACACCCTTAAAATATCTGACAGGCCTTAAACAGATATACAAGTCCAGTTCCTGCCGCAATGCAACATTTATTGAACGAATACCGCCTCCGACCGGTGTAGTTAACGGACCCTTGATTGAGACGACAAATTCTTTAGCAGCAGTCAGTGTTTCATCCGGTAACCAGACATCCTGACCATATATCCGCGTTGATTTTTCTCCAGCGTAAATTTCCATCCAGGCTATTTTGCGCCGATTGTTGTATGCTTTTGCGACGGCTGCATCGACCACCTTTTGCATCACAGGTGTTATGTCCGCTCCAATTCCATCGCCCTCAATGAAGGGGATAATGGGATTATCGGGAACACTCAGGGTAAGATCATTATTTACTTGAATTTTATCGCCTTTTTCAGGCATTTTGATATGCTGATACATCCTATCTCCGATATAGCCATTTATTAATAATTATCAACCAATTTTCTCAAACAATCATACAGTTATCTCTAACAGTTTTTTTCACAATTGTTATCAATATCTTATGCTCGCTTTCCTGCTTTATCCTCTTGGAACAAAAACACACTTCAATATATATCTTTATTTTTTGATACGACACATATCCTGCATTTACCGTGTCCTGAACTTCAATATCATAGTGTCGTTAGACTGAATCACATCTATATTGCGCAAAAAATTTTGCCCAAGCAAAGCCACGTCACCGTGCAACCCAACAGAAACCTGCAGCCCGCTCATTACTATACCACCAGCTTCAATAGTTTGATTAAACACCATCTCACCCTGCACCACACCACCTGCCGTCGCAAAACTGGCCGGTCTGCCAGCTGGCAGGTTAGCCGATCGGGCAAACTGTTTACCGACAGAAACAACACTCGCACCGGTATCAATCATGAATTTAACTGGGAAACCATTAACTGAACCCTGCACATAATAATGACCATCCCATGATCTGGGAATAATAACCGATCCATTTTCCAGATATTCCCTAGCCGCTGAAACTCTGGGCTCGAGTCTTGTATCAAAGTACAGATAAGCCGCCGAGAAAATAATTATCCAAATTACCAGTACACTGATAAATCCTTTCACCATATACAAAGATCATTACTTTTTTTGAAGTATTTTAAAACACTCATAAAATATTTGATGGTCTTATAAATCATCGCATCTTATACAATTATAAAACATTACTGTAGCGACAATCTTTTCATTTCCTTTTTGAATATGTTATGAATTTACACCTTTATATTCCATCGCTGTTCTGGTCAGATATGAACACTCCCGAAATCTACCAGGATCTTCAACTTCCCTCACTTGAAAAACTTTTATCAAAAAGCAGCATTGTTCAAGCACAGGAGACGGATTTTTGTGCATGGCTGTGTCAATCATTCAATGTAAAAAAACAACTTGACTGGCCTGTTGCACCCATCACACTCAGAGCCGATTACCCGAATCAGCCCTATACTAATAACAATTATTGGTTACGTGCCGATCCGGTTCATTTACGTATCGAACAAAATCATATTATGCTGGCCAACAGTCATATTTTTGAGCTTTCTCCTGATGAGGCCAAACAATACACATCTTTTATCAATCAGAATCTGAATGATGAAACATTTTCTCTAATACCGGTTCACCCGCACCGGTGGTACGTCCGGCTAGCTGATAAGCCTGAAATGCAGACACGCACACTGGACGAAGTTACCTGTCGCAATATAAACAACCTTTTACCAACAGGAAAAGACAGTGTTAAATGGCACAGGATATTTAACGAAATACAAATGCTGTTACATGATCATCCCTTAAATCAAAAACGTACAGCACGCAATCAAGTTGCGATTAACAGTATCTGGTTTTGGGGTGGAGGTCACGTGCCGCAGTCTGTTTGTTCCCCTTACTCAGGTGTATGGAGTAATGACCCATTCTCGCACGCCCTTGCTGAATTCTGTGATACACCTTTTGCGCGATTACCCGAAAATGTTCCACACTGGCTGCAACAAAATAAATCAGAAAATCAACCAATTATTATCCTGAATTCCTTGTTAAATCACGACAAGTACAACAATGCCCTGGCCTGGCGCGAAAACTTAAAAAAGCTGGAGAAAATCTGGTTCACGCCGTTATATACAGCACTCAAAAATAATCAGATCAGTACACTAACGATTTCAACGACAAATGAAAACACTTCCTTTGATTTTGTGGTTACTCGCAATAATCTTTGGAAATTCTGGATAACTATAAAACCATTGTCGTTTTATGCCGTTAAACAATCATGATGATGTGCTCGGTTAAACCGCATTTTGTATATAACACGATAATTACTAAACTCTATGCTAAATACATTCAAATCATTTGCATCAGCCGGTATCGCTTTATTTATAGCGACACTACTGGTCATCTGCGATCTGTATTTCGATGATATCGGAATAACCTGGTTTGCAATTTTATGGATTCTGCTGTTTTCTGCTATTTTAATCATGCTCGGCCAATTCATTCATGCGGAAAAAGAAATTCATAACTACTCTTTTCAGTTATCTGCCAATAAAGAAAGACTGGCCAATGAAATCAAACATCGGCTATGGGCAGAAAAAACAACTGCAGAGGCAAAGATAAAATCGCAAATTGTTGATGAAAATATTCCTGTACTCCTCGCTTACTTCAATATTGATCAACGCTGCAAATACCATAATCGTATTTTTCGTAAATGGTTCGGGTTGAAAGCTGATCAAATCGATGGCAAATTACTTGAAGAATTTGCTGATGAAGATTTTTCCTCCTCTATCAAGAGACATTTCAATACTATTCTGTCCGGCAAGACAATCCATGAAGAACGCGTTTTAAAATCAATAAAAGGATTTCCGTATATTTTTACAGAACAATACGTTCCTCATATGGACAGCAAAGGCAATACGATTGGTTTTTACACCCTGCACACACCATGCGCTCAAGATAAAAAACGCACATCTGTCAGAAAGAATGATCAGACCGAAAAATCAACGACAGAAATCAGCAATAAAAAAACTGAACAACATGCAGACAAAAATCCAAAACGAGCCGAAATTTCAGCAGAACGTATTATTCAAGCAATAAAAAGCGGAGAGTTTTATCTTTATTGTCAGAAAATCATACCTCTCGATTCAGCCTCTCTGTCTCCAGCACAATATGAAATCCTGATTCGCATGGCCGAAGAGGAAAATAATCTGATGCCGCCAGGCTCTTTTTTACCACTTGTTGATCAGCTAAAACTGATGCCCCAGCTAGATCGATGGGTTGCAAATTATGTTGTCAAATGGTTATCAACAAATGCAAAAGAATTTAAATCAATATTCAGTCTGAATGTTGCCAGAGACACGCTATGCGACAAAACGTTTATCGAGTTCATACAAGACAAAATACAAAAATCGAAAATACCGGCGAATCTATTGTGTTTTGAAATCGAGGAAACAGACGCACAGGCTAATTTGATTGACGCCATGCTCTTTACGGAGAAAATTCGCGAACTAGGTTGCCTGATTACCCTGTGCGGGTTTAGTCAAGACACTCAATCTGTGGATTTATTGAAAAAAATAAAGATAGACTTCCTGAAAATTGACGGTATCATTGTTTGCAATATGATTTACGAACACGATGACCTGATACAGGTGAAAAACATCAAACAAATCGCGCATCAATTCAACATAAGAACGATCGCAGAGCTGGTGGAGAACGAGGAAACGATATCCAGATTGCGAGACATCGGCATACATTATGCTCAAGGACTGGGGATCGAGAAACCTTGTCCGTTGAATAACCTGATAACGGTAAAACAAAAAACCGTTGCCACAACTCCCTTAACTCGAAACAAATAAACTTAAAGAAACAAAAGCGACAGTATTCAGAAATTACCGAATTACTGTCGCTTGAATCAATTGACGCGATGCACTGCGTGCAAATCAGATAGCTTTGACCATATGTTCTACAACCTTCTTCGCATCCCCAAAAATCATCATTGTTTTATCCATATAGAACAGGTCATTATCTAACCCCGCATAACCGACCCCCATACTCCGTTTAACTACCATGACTGTACGCGCTTTGTGCGCCTCCAGAATGGGCATACCATAAATCGGACTTCCGGGCACATTAGCCGCTGGATTTACCACATCGTTTGCACCAAGCACCAGCACCACGTCTGTATTAGAGAAATCGCTGTTGATTTCTTCCATTTCAAGAACCTGCTCATAGGGTATTTCCGCTTCCGCCAAAAGCACATTCATATGACCTGGCATACGCCCGGCAACAGGATGAATGGCAAAACGCACATTAACACCTTTCTCGTGCAGCATTTCGGCCAATTCCTTAACAGCATGTTGCGCTCTCGCGACAGCCAATCCGTAGCCTGGAATAATAACAACGCTATCCGCATTTCCCATCAGGAATGCCGCATCTTCAGCACTACCGCTGCGGTAGGTTTTCTGCGTTCCATCATCAGCAATCGAAGCACCGCCGTCACTACCAAATCCGCCTAAAATTACCGACAAAAATGGCCGGTTCATTGCTTTACACATAATATACGACAGAATCGCACCGGAACTGCCAACCAGCGAACCAGCTATAATGAGCATCGGATTCCCGAGAGAAAAACCGATACCTGCAGCAGCCCAACCGGAATATGAATTGAGCATTGATATAACAACGGGCATGTCGGCGCCACCAATCGGAATGATGATCAGGAAACCCAGCAGGAAGGCAATTGCCGTCATTGCGATAAACGCCGTCCAATTGGTTGTGTCACTGAAAAAGAACCACAAACCAAAACCAATCATTACGATCGCCAGCAGTAAATTCAACAGATGCTGACCGGTAAAAACCACAGGCGTTCCACTCATACGGCCTGATAACTTCAAAAAAGCAATAACCGAACCAGACCACGTCATCGCGCCGATAAATGTACCAAGAAACAGTTCCAGCTTACTACCAGCGGGCAACACTGCCGGAAGTCCAAAAGAAACAGGGTTGTTGACTGCTGCAATCGCAATAAAAACAGCCGCAAGGCCCACGAGTGAATGCATGAATGCAACCAGCTCAGGCATTGCTGTCATTTGTACACGTTTTGCTATAATAGTACCGATAACGGCACCGATAGCGATACAACCGATGATTAACAACCAGTTTTCTGTCAATGTCATCGTCGTTGCAACGGCAATAAGCATGCCGAGCATACCGAATACGTTCCCACGACGCGCAGATTCCGGTGAGCTTAGGCCTTTCAGCGCCAGTATAAAAAATACCGAAGCTACCAGGTATGCGAGTGCTACCATATTTGCTGACATTTATGCGCTTCCTTTTTTATCTTTTTTCTTGAACATTTCCAGCATGCGCTGGCTGACCAGAAACCCGCCAAATACATTCACGGCTGCAAGTGTCACGGCAACCGCACCAAGCCATACCCCCCAGTCTGTATCAGCAGGTCCTGCCGCAAGCATGGCACCGACTATGATAATACTTGAAATTGCATTGGTTACAGACATCAACGGTGTGTGTAAGGCCGGCGTAACATTCCATACCACATGATAGCCAACAAATATCGCCAGCACAAAGATTGTTAAATTAATAATAAGTGGATCAATATCACCTATCATATTCACTCCTTTTAAAATCGTTAATTGTATGCCTATGCTGTTTTATTAAGATGCCTGAACAACATTGCCATCACTGCAAACCAGGGTTCCTGCGACAATCTCATCATCACGATCAATGCGAAGCTGGCCGCTTTCAGCATCTACTATCAGATTCAAAAAGTTCATCAGATTCCGCGCATACAATGTGCTTGAATCGGCTGCAACCAGTCCAGGTATATTTGCGATGCCTATCAGGTGTACGTCATGTTTAACAACGGTTTGGTCCAACTCGGACAAAACACAATTTCCACCTGCTTCGACTGCCATATCAACGATGACTGAACCTGGTTTCATTGCTCTTACTGTTTCCTCTTTTATTAAAACCGGGGCCGGTCGACCTGGAATCAAGGCCGTAGTAATCACTATATCAGCGGCAACGGCTCTTTCATGAACCAATTCACTCTGACGGCGTTTGTAATCCTCTGACATTTCAGTCGCATAACCACCGGCAGTTTCAGCATTTGCCTTTTCTTCTTCATTGAGTGGGACTTCAATAAATTTGGCGCCGAGGCTCTCAACTTGTTCTTTCGCTGCCGGCCTTACATCAAAGGCCTCCACTACTGCACCAAGCCTTTTTGCGGTGGCAATTGCCTGCAACCCTGCCACTCCTGCACCCAGAATCAGCACGCGGGCTGCCTTTACCGTTCCAGCAGCTGTCATCAACATCGGAAAAAAACGCTGATAAACATTGGCGGCCATTAATACCGCCTTGTAACCAGCAATATTTGCTTGGGAGGACAATACGTCCATATTCTGTGCGCGTGTAATTCGCGGCAGTTTTTCCATTGCAAATGCTGTAATGCCATGCCGGGCGAGTATATCTATGTTTTCGGATTTACTTGGCGCCAGCAAACCAATCAGCACAGCATCCTTGCGCATCATTGCCAGTTCTTCTGCTTCTGGACCACGTACCTTGAGTACTATGTCCGACTGACTGTACAAGGTTGCAGCATCTGCCACAATTTTCGCGCCTGCCGCCTCAAACTCTGAATCAGGTATACTCGCACGCGCACCTGCACCTGTTTGAACAGACACGACATGAACTCCTTTTGCGGTATATTTTTTAATGGTTTCCGGTGTAGCTGCTACACGCGTCTCTTCCCCGCGAATCTCTGCGGGTATGCCTATATGCATTGCCGATCTCCCCTATCTCCCTAATTTTGCCAGCATGTCAGCAAAATTTTTTAACTTTCTTCGAATTTATTTATTTAACTTTTTTGAACAATACTTTTGGAAATTTTTTCTTTACTTTTTTGAAACTGAACACGGGATTATAAATGAATTTACTCTTCACGTAATAGATTACTGGATTAAATTAAAAAATTGACACACATTTACAACAACTTCCGAAAATAAACCAAATATCAAATTTCAACCAGCAGTCCTTTTGAATTGTCGCACGCACATTGGTAAGCCAGTGCTGAAACTGCCAAATCGCCCAATGCCAGACCACGAAAAACGAACGCAGTCCGTGACTTGCTACACGCCCGACCGGTTATTTTTCCATTGACCAGAGCTGTCAGATCTCCCGCAACCAGCGCCGGATTCACCAAAGGATTCGGCATATTTGCTTCCTGTTCAAGGTCATCAATAACAATACAATCGAAAGCAGACATGCTCTCGGCATGCCAAGGCGCTGCCAAATCAGTCATGGTAACAAAAGCACCTGTCTTTAACCAATGTGCCTCAATAAACGGCTTCAACTCAGGTGAAATAGTGACCGATGTTACAATGATGTCAGCTACCGACACCGCTTCCCGAGCTGTATCGCATGCAATCACTTTTAATCCCAGTTTCTCTGCATGCAAACAAAATCTGTTTCGGCTTTCAGCGCCACGGCCATACACACGTATTTCGGTGAGCGGAAACAATTCAGCAAATGTTTCCAAATGACTGTGTGCCTGAACACCGCAACCAATAAAGGCTGCTACCGATGAATCAATCCTCGCCAGACGTTTCGCAGCTACCGCACTTAACCCGGCTGTTCGAACTGCAGTAACCCAGCCACCATTTAATACAGACAAAGGCATGCCGGTATCACTGTCAAGCAGCGTCACCAACGCGTAAATACTCTGCATACCCCGACCGGAGTTTTTGGGATTCAGTAACAATGATTTAACAGCTAAAATTTGTGGGTCGTCTGCAGCTGCAAGCGTAGCCATCATATACCTGCCGTCCGGTGGCGTTATGACCGATTTTGGCGCATTCCATACTTTCGTGCCATTCCGCCCCAACAACAAATGCTCAATACTTGCCACAATAGCCTGCGTCGAAAGCGGTAGCTGATCGAGCGTATTTTGTGACAAAAAACGAATGAATTGGGTCATCTCTACCTCTTGAAGTCATTTTAACACTGTATCAGCGATGGTATAGAAGCACACAGTCTCAGGTAGCAAACTCACCCTAGTACTCTATCAATCCGAAAAAATTATCTGCATTCTCTCACAGTCTTTCCAATAAACGACTTAGGGAATTTCGCACTTCAATACCACGCCAGACTAACACGAATATGTCTCCCGTAGAATTTTCCGAGAGCCCAAATAAAACCGTTAATAAAAGATGCAATTCTTGTCGGTATAGTAACGTTGATTGGTATCCAGACCAGGGACTGGATGGAAGATATACTCAATCGCGTATTACCTGTAGACAATATCTAATTCAATTCGACATGCACTGGCGGCAATTCCAATAATTTGTAAAAATTTCCCACGCATACTAAAATCAAGCTTTCTGAATCATAAGAGAAGTTGAAATAACAATTAATGCGAATGCCTACTTCAGAAAAAGATACGGGTGTCACAACGGTTTCCGCAGTGCTAGTATCAGCCATATGCAAAGTATTGCGGCCTTTGGTCAAACTTATGTTATCCAAAGGGATAACCTATGTTTATCTGACAGATATATTGAAAAAAATTTTTGTGGAAGTTGGCGACAAGGATTTTCGAATGAACGGCAAGCCTGTTACAGACAGCCATTTAAGCCTGTTAACCGGTATACACCGCAAGGATATCAAAAGACTGCGCACCACTGCCAACACAAAAAACGAGATTATTCCGGAAACCGTCTCCATGGGTGCACGACTCGTCAGTCAATGGACCAGTGATCCGGCTTATCTGGATGAAGATGGTCATCCAAAACCGTTGCCACGTTTTATACGTGATGCCGGTAAAATATCATTTGAAGGACTTGTAGCCAGTGTCAGCAAGGATATTCGCTCGCGGGTGGTACTGGATGAATGGCTGCGTCTGGGTGTCGTCGATTTCGACGAACAGCGCCGAGTATGTCTGAAGGTGGAAGCGTTCGTTCCTGCAAAAGGTTTTGATGAAAAAGCATACTATTTCGGTCATAATCTTCATGATCATTCCGCTGCTGCCGCTTCCAACCTGATCGGAGAGCGCCAGCCATACTTGGAGCGAAGTGTTCATTATGATGCCTTAAGCCATCAATCGATAAGGATTTTAGCGGAACAGTCTGAACTACTGGGCATGCAAACACTACTGGCAATCAATAAAAAAGCCATGACACTGGAACAGGAAGACGCATCCAAAAGTGAAAAAAATCACCGTTTTACTTTGGGTGTCTATTTTTACAGCGAACCTGTAGAGTCAGAAAAATACACCACGTCTACAGATCCGTTCACAGAAGAAAAACTGCGGAATAACCATTCGCCACTCTAATGAAAATGACATTGCACGATCATCATCTTCCGTTGAATACGGGCTCTTTATTCAGACTTTTAATTGTTTTGGCTTTCGTTCTTTCCTTTGCCTATCCACTCAACTCGTACAGTTCCGATGTTTGTAAAACAGACAGCAGCCCGGCTAATCCACTCGCAGCAACAAACTCGGGTTTAGGTGGTACAGGCATCGAGTTGACGCAATCCGGAATAGGCGGAACGGGAATTGATGGCAGTGGTATTGGCGGTACTGGTATCGAAATCAGTGATTATGATGACACCGATGAAAAAATGATCAGTGAAGGCGGCGTTATAGGCGGAACAGGTATAATCGGGGTTATCACCGGTTTTGCCAGTATATGTGTAAACGACATTGAAATTCATTACAATAAAAATACACCTGTAACAATGGATGGTTTGACTTCTTCTGTCAGCAAACTGGCGACCGGTCAAATGGTTGTTGTTCGTGCCGAGGGTTCAAATGATAAAACAAAGGCACAACTGATTGCGATCTACCATGCAGTAGTTGGTCCTGTAGGCCATATTGACCCAACAACCAGAGAAATCAGAGTACTAAACCAGACCATACAGCTGCAGGCGCACCATAAGCTGGAAAAATTGAATGAAAAATGGGTACGCGTAAGCGGATTGCGTCTTGCTAGTGGCAAAATTATTGCAACACATATCCAGCCCATCCAGCCGATGAAACGATCCATCATTAATGGCCGAATCACTCAAATCAATCCCGGCGAAATCATCATTGAAGGCACGCGTGTACAATTTAACCCAGAATCATGGCCGCATGGTCTGTCCAAAGGAATGGAGATATCTGTCGACGGCACTTGGGACGGCACAAGTATTCATGCACAGACAGTCCATGTGGAACCAACCCGGCAAATATTAGGCGATGTTCAACAAATCGTAATGGAAGGATACGTTCAGGCTTTCACTGATCATTCACTCGAAATGAACAATCAGTCACTGCAATTAAGCCCATCTGCACAAATTACCGGAACCGACGAAAAGAAACTTGAATTAAATCGACGTGTACAGATTAACGGTCAATTGACGCCAGAGCACAACATAATCGTGGACAAGCTGGAATTAAAACCTTCCCCGATCATTCAGGATATCAACAACATATCAATCAGTAACGGAATTCGTGAACACGGATCTGCATTGAAATTTGAAAACCATATGCACAACCGCATTGAGGCTTTTGAATAGAAAACAAACGCGATTTTGTATTTGTTCGAATGCTAACAAGTCTTGTTAAATATACACAGATTATTTTCCAAACGGATCTCCACTAGTACTTACATGGACACGCCCACGTTATGCCAAGCTTTCAGTCGATGATTTTGAGAAGGTAAAGATTGCTGCCATACATCCGGACTTTATGCGAGGCTCATTGCCTCTGTCCCTGATGGAATACGCTGGTCGGGGCTCCATCACTTTTACGCACTTGATGTGCTAGTAATAGTGTTCTTTCAATTTGATATTGCCGGATAAAGCTGTTTAAGTTTTATCCGTGCATCCTCAGTTGCAAATCGCCACTCAATTGTCGTAGCAGATCGGTTTCGTGTTGTTGTCCATGCATCGACTTCTTTGCGTACAGTTTCCATGTCAGCTAATCGACGATTAAGACATTGCCGCGACAATGCACTGAATTCGCATTCTGCCATATTCAACCAACTGCCATGCTTTGGCGTATATACAAATTCCAATTTTTCCATCAATCCGTGCGCAACCTCTGGTTCAAAAGCTTTATATAACGATGCTCCCGTGTGCGTATTCAGATTATCCATGACAAGTGTAATTCGCCTGGCTTCAGGAAAATCCTGTTCCACCAGAGTGCGTACGCCTTGTGCCCATTGCAAGGCCGCGTGATTGTCTGCTACATCTATTCGACGCCAACTCATTAGCGGCGCATAAAACTGGATAAGATGCGCAACACCATTACGCTCATATTCCACATCATAGCGTTCTGTCTGACCAGGCCTGCCTGGCAGTGCAGGCCTTATTTCCTTCACACATTGCACACTCGTCTCATCCATACATACTACAGGGTAGTCTGGATCAAAAGCACGTTTGTAAACTGACAGAACTTGTTCCATCGCACACACAAAAGCAGCATCCTGTTTGGGTGGAATACACCACATCTTCTTCTGCCAGGGCTTAAAGGTGTTTTTTTAAAACCTGTC
>NZ_FOIA01000022.1 GCF_900111605.1 Nitrosomonas marina
TTGTTCATGTGTTGTCATCGGCCATCCTCCTGTGAAAATATTCGAGGATAACCAGTTCAATTTCTAATTTATATATGGTGGGGCTAAACGCTTACAAATAACTTTCCCTCAGCACCTATTATTTTGCACATGCACATTAAAACTGAAAAATATTGCCGAGTTAACTACTTTAATAAAGACTAGAGTCGAGTCAATATGTTCCGTCACCCCAGGAAGCGTAGAGATCTCCAAACTCTACTGCCGATACCGACATCTTTTCCAAAAGCGTAGTAGGATATAACTTACTCACTTCGTTAACCTCAACAAATCAAACACTACTTTGGCAAACCCTGCAGCTTTGGCAGGATCAGAGAGTAATTGCATCATTTGATTTTGATGTGCGCTACTGCTGTCCATAATGGCGTCGTCAATCGCTTTGGGGAAGTCGCCCAGCATGGCCTGCTCAGGCGTATTATTGGCGATCTGGTTCATGACTGATGCGTTCTCGCTGACTTTGTCCCGGATGGTGTAGGCGTAATTGACCAAGTCGTTGTCGGTTAGATGGTCGGTGATGAAAAGCTCATTCAATCGGCTGATGATCTGTGACAAGAATTCTTCTTTGCTGTCTTTTGCTCTCGCAGTACCGACACTGTCGCCTGGCATCAATTGATATTCAGCCGTATCCTGCCTTAATTTCAGGTCTTGCTGGCGGATTTTGGCAAGCCGATAGTGGCTGAGCATCACATTGCTTAAATCAATAGGTTCTTCTTCAATCACTGCCTCACGCAGCATTGGACGCAGGTTGCGGGCGTACAGGCTGAGTTTCTCCAGATCCTTGTTGTTGTAGTCGACGATCTGCGACATGAATTCATAAAAGCGT
Organism: Nitrosomonas marina; assembly: GCF_900111605.1. Lineage (GTDB taxonomy): Bacteria > Pseudomonadota > Gammaproteobacteria > Burkholderiales > Nitrosomonadaceae > Nitrosomonas > Nitrosomonas marina_A. Next base: position 860 of record NZ_FOIA01000022.1, read on the forward strand.
ACAAAACTACCCAAATCTTTTTTGAAGATTTCCAGCGCATCTTTTTCCTGCTTGCATTCCTTAAAGCTGTTTTCTGCATTGGCTATCAAAATAGCATCACCGGTTTTCTTGCTACGTTCAAACATGCCTTTGGCTTGGCGATAGGCCTCGATGGCGGATTGATAACGGTTTTGCCAACGTTGTACCGCAGGTTTGCAGATATTGGCAATCGCGGCATTGCTTTTATTCTTTTGAAAAAATGCCTGGCAGAATTGCTCGACTTCCTGCCACTGGAAAATACCCGCCGCACGGAGTTTGTCGAACAAATCAAAGATCAAGTCGGGATCAGATACATCAGCCAGTTCCGCTGTCTGGTAGTAAGGCTGGAATGCAGCAAGAACATCGTCCGGGTCATTGAAGAAATCCAGCACAAAGGTTCCGCTTTCCGCTTTTCCGGGATAAATGCGATTTAAACGCGATAAGGTTTGTACGCACTCTACCCCGCCCAGTTTTTTATCCACGTACATCGCGCAGAGTTTGGGCTGGTCGAAACCGGTCTGGAATTTATTGGCGACAATCATCACTTGATAATCGTCGGAATCAAACGCCTTGCGCATATCACGGCCTTTGAGATTTGGGTTCATGTTGCTTTCGGTAAATTTCTCGCCCAACAGGCCGTCAGTATTCGGGTCTTTGCCGCTGAATACCACTTCACCGGAAAACGCCACCATGGCGTGTATCTTTTGATAATTTTTTTCGGCAATGTATTTATCAAACGCGAGTTTGTAACGCACCGCTTCTTTGCGGTATCCGGTCACCACCATGGCTTTGGCATGCCCGCCTAACAGGCCCATGACGTTATCTTTGAAATGCTCAATAATCACCTGCACTTTTTGTGCAATATTGTAGTCATGCAGGCGCATCCATTGGTTGAGCTTAATCCTGGCCTTTTTACTCTCCACTTCCTGGTCGGATGCCTGCACCTTCAACGCCAGATTATAGGCCACCTTATAGTTGGTGTAATTCTTCAACACATCCAATATAAAACCCTCTTCAATTGCCTGGCGCATGCTGTACACATGAAAGGCTTCGGGCTTGTTGGTACGGGAAGGCGGCTCGGCAGGATTGGACAAGCGGCCAAACAATTCCAGAGTTTTGGTTTTGGGAGTAGCGGTGAAAGCAAAATAACTCAAATTGGTGGAGGCACGACGTGAAGCCACTGTCGCATCTAAGATGTCTTCTGACGTCAGTTCTTCTTCGTCATCCTCCCTGGCATCTGTCATCAGCACTTCTTTGAGTTGCCGTGCGGTAGCGCCGGTTTGCGAAGAATGCGCTTCATCAGCGATGATGGCGTAATGGCGCGTTTTTAAACTGACACTGCTTTCAATCGCCTTTAACACGAATGGAAAGGTCTGGATGGTGACAATAATAATCGGCTGGGAAGTTTCCAGCGCCGTGGCCAGTTTTTCCGATTTGGCACCTTCGCCTTCCTGGCGATTGATGCGCGCCACCACGCCGTCCTGATGTTCAAACTGATAAATGGTATCCTGCAACTGGGCATCCAGCACGGTGCGGTCGGTGACCACGATCACCGAATCAAACTGTTTATTACCATCCTCGCCATACAGGGAGGACAATTGATGCGCCGTCCAGGCAATGGAATTGGACTTGCCGGAACCGGCACTGTGTTGAATCAGGTATTTGTGGCCGGGACCTTCGGTGCGTGCGGCGCTGATCAGTTTATTAACCACATTCCATTGGTGATAACGCGGGAAGATCATGGTTTCTTGCTTATATTTGCGCCCTTCCCAGGTTTCTTTCTCCTCAATCTGCAAATGCACATAGCGGGCGAGAATGTTTAACAAATTATCGGGCAACAACACTTCGTTCCACAAATAATCCGTGGCGTATTGGTTAACATCCGCCGGTACCTCATTGCCCGCCCCACCGTCTTGGGTGCCTTTGTTAAACGGTAAAAAGAATGTCTCATCCCCTTCCAGTCGCGTAGCCATGGCGACTTCATACTGGCTCACCGCAAAATGCACCAGCGCGCCACGTTTGAAGGTCAATAATGGCTCAGGCTTTTTAGTGGCAGGGTCAACGGGCAAGCGCGTGGTTTTGTATTGCTTGATGGCATTCTCGGCCGCCTGTTTGAACTCGGATTTCAATTCCAGCGTTGCGACCGGCAGGCCATTCACAAATAACACCAGGTCAATACGCCAGGCTTTGGCTTTGGCGCCGGTTTCTGCAAAATGCGCGTCCGTCACCCAGGGGCTATAGACCAACTCCGGTACCACACGCAAACGGTTTTTTTGATACCGCGCCAAAGTATCGGGATTCAATTCATGTTCAGGTTTAAACTGACACAAACTAAAACGCGTACCGCGATCACGCAACTCATGACGCAACACACCCAAAGTGCCAAAGGTGCGCAGCTCGGTATTCGCCGCATTGGGGTCGGCCTTGTTTAACTGCGCGGCAACGCGCGCTAGAAATTTCTGTTCGGGATTGTTCGGATAAATCTTGCAATACTGCTGCCATTGCGCATCCTGGGTTTCCTTGACAAAGCCCAGCACATCTTCGGGATACAACGCCAGTTCACGATGGTAGTTTTCCGGTTTGCCCAACAACCAGCCATTGGAAAGCATTTGGCGGATGATATCGTTTTGAAAGGTAAATTCATTTTCCTTACCCATGTTTCAATCGTCCTTTACAGACCACAAATCAACTTTCCGGTTAATTTCGGTTTCTACGATCTTCCGGTTGTAATGAAATAAGATATACATAATTTATCAATTGCTTACGGAATTTCATGCCCAGGTACAACAGACAAATTGAAATAAAACTAAGCCCATGCAGGTATGTACCTCGCGTATTTTCGGGAATCAGGCGCACTTGGGTCATTCTTAATCAATCCCTGCTGAACTGCTTCAGAAATAATCTGCGAAATTGAATTACCACTACGTTCAGACAAACCAAATCGATCTCTTAACGTCTGATTTGTCATTTTCTTTCGTAACACCCATTGCAATACATAGTGCTGATAACAAGCACGGACTCGGTCACTGCGGTCCATTGCGCGGAAATCCCGGGGACCGAATATCACCACAACGGTTCTTTGATGTTCTACCAAAAAATCTGGGGCAGGTAATTGTAGAAATTCTGCTGTTTCTACAACCCGGTCTATACCACTGCTTTTTTCCTCACAGATTCCAAAACGACGCATTATGTCAGCCAGCCTCTCGTTACGTGACTGATAACCATCAATAAAGCGCTCAACTGGAACAACAGGTTCTCCCGGGTTCGAAATTTCAACACGGTCAGTGTATATTTCAACAACAGGCGACATGCCCGTAAACTCAAAGCTCTGGTGAATCAATGCATTTGCCATTAATTCTCGAATCACTACCTCTGGAACAAGTTTCACCGCCTTTCGGATTGCATTTTCAATGACTTCATTCTGGGGCAGTTTTCCCATCACATACTGCACTAATCCCTTAAAACCAACTGCATAGCCTTTTTCACCAGTAATATCAGATTCCGTCTGCAACTTTGAATGACCCGCGTAAACCACAACCCGAGCTGCTTTGCGCTGGACGCCTTCAAAATCCCGTAGATTCTTAGCAAGTAATACAGCGCCAATATTTAGAATTGCGTAATTACCATTAGTTGAACGAATAAGTTGTTCCGATTCAAGCCGCTGAAGCACTCCAACCTGGTCTGTCGGATATGGCAGGTTTAACAAATCAAAGAAAGTTTGTGTATCCAAATGTTGGATGACATCTTGGCCACTCAAATCCCTTTTAGCAATCTCTTCCAACCAACTGGGCTGGCCTTCAGCAAATATTTTCCGCAATTGATCTTCGCTCATTGGCACTAATTCTTCACCAGAGCGCATAAGATAGGAACCTTCAAAATGATAGGCCGTCCCTTTTGGCCTGGAAGGAATATGAAAAACTACAACTCTTCCATCTGGGTGCTGAACTTCTTCAATTTCAACACGAAAACCAACTGCATTAAAGAGCTTGGCAGCCATAGTAACCGAATCATTAAATGCCGCCGACCCAACAACGCTTCGCGGCGGCTTATTCGCAACGCCTAAAACCAGATAGCCACCACCTTCATTAGCAATCGCGACACAATATTTATATAGCTTTGTATTATCAAATTGTGTTTTTGCTTCTTTAAATTCCAGATTCTGCGTTTCAGAACGAACACTACGCCACAGATCAATTTGCTCAGGTGTAATCGTCATACTATAATTTTCTCGTTTCCCAACTGAATTACCGAGTAATCCTCATTTATTGCCGACTCATCTAATTCATGACGTAACCACATCCAGCGTGCCAAACATACGCAGTTCGGTATTCGCCGCCTTGGGGTCGGCCTTGTTTAACTGCGCGGCGACGCGTTGTAAAAACTTTTGTTCGGGATTGTTTGGATAAATTTTGCAGCACTGTTACCATTGCGCATCCTGGGTTTCTTTGACAAAGCCCAGCACATCTTCGGGATATAAAGCCAGCTCACGATTATAGTTCTCCGGCTTGCCCAACAACCAGCCATTGGAAAGCATTTGGCGGATGATGTCGTTTTGAAAAGTAAACTCGTTGGCCTTGTCGCCGCCGAATAGACTCATGCGGCAACTTCCTTGTCAGCGGGGTTTTGTTCCGGGGCTTGCCAGTTGCGAACGTCAATCTTGCCGGTGACGGCGGCGGAGATTAGGGCGGTGCGGCGTTCTTGCATTAATTCAATCGCTAACTTTGACTTTTTAATTAGTAGATCGAATTTTCTGGTTTCTATATTAAGGTATTTTAGAATTCCTTCTTGTTCTTGCGTTGGTGGAATCGGGAACTTTATTGGTTCTATATGTTTATTATTAATTTGTGGCACCGTTGATACATCAGCAATATCCGCTAGACCTCTTAATTTTAAAAGGTGTGCAATATATTCTGAGCGTACCTTTTCTCCAATCTCCCAGCCCATAAGATTAGGATCAATTATTGAATCTACTTTCACAATGTTAACCTTATTAGTAAAAATAGCAGCTCCACGTTTTGGGAACACAATATAATTAAATCTAGTTTTTAATTTTCTTCCAGGTGGGTTATCCACGAAAAAGTTTAACCCTTCGAGGTCAAAGCTATCGACAGATAAATTGGAAACCTTTATAAATGGTATCTCCCCTTGAGGCATAACCTCATCATCTGAAACTGATTCCGAACCAAATAATCTTCCTATATATGTTCCTTTAAGTAACTCCCAATGCGCTGGCACTTCACCCAACCACTCAACCCCTGAATCGCGCATGGGGGCATTGGGGTTTAAGCCTTTGGTGACGGCATGGCTAATTACCGCCTGGCGTTTTTCTTTGAGCAGTTTGATGAGCTGTTGTTGTTTTTCGATCAGGGTATCGATTTTGGCCGTTTCGTGGTCGAGGAAGTTGGCGATTGTTTGTTGCTCTTCCAGCGGAGGCAACGCTAACTCTAGAGTAGCAAATTCATTAAACCTAAACTCTGTCGAACGTTCTCGGATACCTTTAGCCAAAGACGTTATGAAGTCTGTGACAGCTAATTGCCTTACTAAATAGCCATAATAAGGCATATAAATCTGATTTGGCTTATTTGGAACACACACCGAGCAAACTGGTGAACATTTGCCATCAGAATCGCTAACTCCGATTGCACCAGCAAAACCATCCATCGCATGAACTAACAGGTCGCCTTTTCTTACTCCTTGATAACCAATTTCTTTGATGGACTCAGTGAAACCGTCAATACGCCTTTTAGACCTAAGTGTAACTTGTCCATCACGAAAAGCTGTTACTACGCCATCTTCTGGTCTAACGTCTCTTTGAAGCCTATTAAACAAATACTTCGACTTTCTTAGCTTCCAGTATTTTGGCATTTCTCCCAGCCACTTTATGCCGGACTCCCTGTATTCTGGATAGGCCCGATACTTCCCGTCCATCACACATGTACCTCTTGTAAGAGCTGCATGATCTCAGCACTCACCTTATCCAAATCCGCATCAATTTCCGCCAGATCTCGTGGCGGTTGATAGACGTAGAAATGCCGGTTAAACGGAATTTCATAACCGACGATACCAATCTGCTGATCCTTGTCGTCTTTTTTGCTGGCGTCTATCCAGGCGTCCGGGACGTGTGGCTGCACTTCTTTGGCGAAATAGGCTTCGTTAATTTCATTGACGGTTTTTGATGGATCAAGCGCGACGTTTTCAAAATCACGCAGGTCGCCGTCGGCTTTATATTCGATGGTTTTGCCGTTGACTTCAAATAGTCCATAAATCAGATTGGCTTTGCCTTTGTGTATTTTTTTGATGACTTTTTCCGCTTGCGGATTCTTCCAACTGACGGCATGGGTGATTTGCTTTTTCTCGCTGGCGTCGAGTTTGATACCCTGCTGATCACATGCGGCTTTCAGGACATCTTCATAGCCGTTCATGTCATCATGTTGCGCGGTGCCGATGGCTTGTTGCAGTTGTTTGGCCTTGTGCAGGATTTGTTGCTGGCTTTGCCAGGTTTTTTTGTCCAGCAGGTCTTTGATTTGTTTTTCTTTGAGGTCGGTGAAATGTTTTTTGACATAGTTGCGAATGGTGTCCTGGTGTTCGGTTAATTCGCCGTAGTTGTGACAGTCGGCGTCGTCTGTCCAGCGCTGGCCGAATTCCTGGTAAATCCATTGCATGGGTGCCGTGAGTGGTTTTGGGGCAAAACGTAACCCGGCAATGCGTTCATCACTGAACTGATAGGATTCTCTTAACGGGCGCTCAATGGTGATGCGGCGGTAACCAAATTCATGCGTGGCAAATAGCTTGCTGGCAAAGGTTTTCGGCGCTTCAGTTTTTACGTTGTCTGACTGGCGGCCACGATTGCTTTTTTGTTCCTGAGGTTTGTCCAGTTGCTGATGGTCGATGGCTTCAAAGCGTCCAAAACAGCGGGTAATAACAGCAATGTCTTCGTCATCCATGATATTGCGCTTGGCCCCCAAAGATTTGCGCATTTTGCCGCAGAGATTGACGCCGTTAATCAGTTGCACCTTGCCTTTGCGCTCGCTGGATTTTTTGTTCGACAGCACCCACACATAAGTGGCTATGCCGGTGTTGTAGAACATGTCGGTGGGCAAAGCGACAATGGCTTCCAGCAGGTCGGCTTCAAGAATATAGCGGCGGATTTCGGATTCGCCGGAACCGGCACCACCGGTAAACAGCGGTGAGCCGTTGAGGATGATGCCAATGCGCGCGCCACCTTGTGAAGCATCCCTGAGTTTGCTGAGCAGGTGCAGCAGAAACAACAGCGAGCCGTCGGAAACTCGAGGTAAACCGGGGCCAAAACGGCCGTCAAAACCTTTCAGGATATGTTCGTCTTTAATATTACCTTCGATCTTTTTCCAGTCGACGCCAAACGGCGGATTGGAGACCATGTAATCAAATTTATTGGCGTAAAGCTGGTCATTGGATAACGTGTTGCCCAATTTGATGTTGGTCACGTCCTGACCTTTGATCAGCATGTCCGCTTTACAAATGGCGTAACTTTCGGGATTAAGCTCCTGGCCAAAGGCGCGCATCACCGCTTGCGGATTTAATTCATGCACGTATTCCATCCCGGCAGACAGAAAACCGCCGGTGCCTGCGGTGGGATCATAGATGGTGCGGATAATGCCCGGCTTGGTGAGCGCATCGTCATCTTCCATAAACACCAGCGCGGTGGTGAGGCGCACAATATCGCGCGGGGTGAAATGTTCCCCGGCGGTATCGTTGGAGCTTTCGGCAAAACGCCGGATGAGTTCTTCAAACACCAGCCCCATTTCATGGTTTGAAATCACCTTGGGGCTTAAGTCCATGGATTTGACTTTCTGGACAATTTTGTACAACAGGTTGGCGTCGTTGAGTTGGCCGATAAACTCGCCGAATTTGAAGTATTCAAAAATCTCGCGGGCGTCTTTGGAGAAATCGTGGATGTAGGATTCCAGATTATCCTTGATATCGGATTCACCCAATCTGGCAAGATCCATTTTGGAAGTGTTGTAAAACGCCAAACCGCCGGCGGCACGGAGCAAGAATTTTTCCTGTGCTTCTTCCTTCAGATTCATATGCCGGACTTTTTCATATTCGGTCAGCACAGCATCTTTGCTGGGCGCCAGCACGCATTCCAGGCGGCGTAACAAGGTAAACGGCAAAATCACGCGGCCATATTGGCTTTGTCTGAAATCGCCACGCAATAGATCCGCTAAGTTCCAGATGTAGGCGGCCAGGTTGTTTGTGTTTTGTATCATTGTTTTATTATTTTTGTGCGTTTCACTACATGGTAACTATTAGCAATACCCCAACTCAAGCACAAACAGACAACAAGTTTAGATTTACTAATAACCATATACTTCTAACATTTTAAAATACGATAATATACAACAATGTACTGACATATTGCGTGATAAATCCATCTAAATGGAAGCATGATTTTTTTATATCAACAGCGACAAAACTGCATTTTCATAGAATAAACGTCAAGTCTATTTATTAATTATTTTAATCACTTTGCACATTCATTTTGTAAATCCACATATTCATTAATCTACAGATCATATTTAGCAATTAAACCCGATACACGGTTATAGCGGTTGAAACAAAAACTGTATTGCAATCTCGGCCAGTCTTTTTCTAGCAAGAACAAATGGCCGCAGAACTTGCGGGATTTTGCTTATCTGTGTCAACAAATCCAGAAAGAGCACTCGGTGATTATCATTGCAGAATATGTTGCAAAAACCCGCGCAACGGTTCAAATAATAGTGTCGATTTTACATATGCGCTTGTTCACAAAATCGTTTAATTTATTTAACAAAACTGTGACATCTTTGACATCCGGTGAGATAAACAAAACTTCATCGATTTTCCGTGGATTACGAATAATGACCGTTGCTTGTGCGGATACGGCCGCAATCATCTGGATTGCCCAACAATCTGTCAACAACTTGTTTTTGTATTTTTTCAACTGTTTTCAGGTTGAGCGTAAATTTTCCAGAACGCACCAAGGTATAAAGTGTTTGTAATGCCTTATTGTAGTTAAGTTCTTCGCATTCAGTATCACGAATATGCACTTTCCTGATTTTGAACAGTTTTTTTACATCGGTTAAGGGTGGCGGATTGCCTTCAATACTGGTTGAAGCATAAGACGATAGTTCTCTGGCCTCCAATTCCAAACGTGCCAGTGTTTTTGGTTCATGCCAAAGCTTTTGATTTCGACAATCGCTTCACCAATTTCACGCATGGTCGAAAGCAGCTTGTCTGTAATAGTATATTTGGGTTTCCAGCTCATAGCTGAAATATGGCTCTAAATTAGCCGAAACGCAATATATTAATAGCCGTAAATAGCCGTAAATAGCCTTAAAGTAGCCGATAGATAACGCTTATATCATTGACATTGATTAATAGATATTGGGGTCAGAATTCAGGAGCAGGTGTTTCCGAAAATATATTCTCGTTAGTCCATGTAATATCCATTCCCATTCTTCAAATATGCGGCAAATTGATGCCACTCAGCATCTTATCCATTGCACATGCACGCAAGGCAAACATGGCGAGCGCAAGAAGTGCATTTGTTGTGCAAAGCTGGCCATCAACGTTTTAAGATATATTATCAATTATCAACACAAATCCGTGTACTCCTGGGGCAGCTCAGTCAGAAAGTACTGACTCATTTCTGCGGGTTGTGTCTCACAGTAATCATGTTGGCCGAACCAATTATAGCGATTCTGTCCGATTTTATTGTAGATATAATCGCGCAGGATTTTTGGAACTATAGTAGTCAATGAAAATAAAGGCCAGGGCATTTGCAGTTTCTTACTGATTTGGATAAAAGCGGTACTTTTGATATAGGGGCGGCCATTGTCAATGAACACGAAACTGTCACGGTAATTCGACGGAAAACCGAATTGGGCTAATAATGCCTTGCCAAGTGTAGATTGTAACGGGACAAAACGAAATACTTCGTTCCGGTCGCGTTTAATGATAAATCGTACGGTGTGATCACATAGATTACAGATACCATCGAACAATACCAGTGGGTGTTGAAATAATTGGGCGTTATTGGGGATTTTTATTGTCATATGAATGATTTGCCGGTATTTCTAATAAATCGGCATTACCATACGCCAGGGGATTTGATAAATAATCAGCAATAGTATGCACATCAGATACAAGCGGCCGTAGTTTTTCCAATATGTCTGACTGACGGCATACCCCAGCACACTGAGCGTCCACCCGAATCCATAGACAGGTGCAGGCACATAAGTGGTCACAATGAACAATAACAGCGACCAATGCCCCAGCTTATCCATTAATGGAGTGCGGAACATGAAAAAAGCTGCAATGACCAGTTCGATAATGACGACCCACCAACCAATTAACCACGCCAGGGTTTTCAGCAATGGCGGAGAATAGACTTCGATGGAACTCAAATCCTGGTCAAGGTAGGCCTGTTTCAAATTAAAAGCAGCCACGTGGTTACTGGCCAGCTGTTTCATGTCTAGGCCAAAAAAGCCGAGGAACACATCAAAGCGTTCATCGGCGATGAAAGTATATTCAAAAAATGAACCGTCCAGGTAAGGGTCGCTGGAATAGAGCTTCCAAAAAACAGACATACCCATCAGCAAAATAATCAGTAAACGTGCATTGCCCGATATAATCCTCAACTGGTTGGCTGGCGAGGCGGAGAATGCGCAAAACAGCATGATCGTGACATAACTCAAAAGAAATTTGTGGTTGTCAACCGGATGCCAGTGATACAGTATTGAGAAACCGCTGATGCAGGCAAACGCAAACCAATAGCGGGGATCACGTAATAATTCACGGTAAAGTAATGCGGTTATGGCCAGAAACATGGTAGCAATCTTGGCAAACCAGGTGTTATAACCATAAAACAGCAAGATGAATAAAACTAACAACGGTATGATATCCAAAGGTTGCATCGCGGTTAAACGATGCAGAAAAGCTTTTAAACTGATGGCCTCAGGACGGGTTGTTTGGGTAGGCATATTCGGTATATTTGTAAGTTTTAATGGTGCTGGTTTTACTGTCGAATCGGGTCTTCCATAACTCTAAAACAACACCCTCGATGTTAATCAGCTGTTCTGTATTTTCAATATGTGCTTTGTGAATGTAGACCAGAACCGGCCGGTAATTGTCTTGCTTATGTGGATCTGAAGTAAATGTTCCCGAATGAATCCAGTTAGCCTGATAAATCTGCCGCGCAAGATTTTCCAGGTTTTCCGCGGTAGGTTCAGCGCGTGCAATGGTGGCCGGTACGTTGAATTCATCTTTGAGCTGTACCGGAATGGTTTCATGTCCGACATGCAAGTAGACTTTGAAGAAACGTGAATCAATGGTATCTACGGATGAAAACATTCCAAAACCGCCACCTTGCCAGGTAGATAAATCAAAGCTGTGCACACGATAGAACTGGTTGACGACAACCAGAATAGCAATGAGTGGTGTCACCCATAGCAACACCTTATCAATTTTTTTCATAGTGCTGAAATACTAAAATTGGGAATAACCAGTTAATTGTATAGAGGCAACTAAATACTGCATAAGAACTATCCGAAGTGACTCATGTTTTTTGGGATGAGCGCCAAACAGGAAAGTAGCTAAACGGAAGTGTTTTAAGTAAGATATTGTCTTAAGAATTAATTGACGATTATTGTTTGCGAATAATCAGGCAGCGAGTTAATTGAGAAACTGAATCGTTTAAAGTGCAATCCAGATTGATTTGGTACTTTTTAAATAATGTGCCGATTATACCAATTTATATGGCAATTGTTTTGACGAAGTGGATAAACCTTAATCGACACATTGGCCAGTACGGTTCAATCTTGATATTACTGCCTGGTTCAGTGAGCTTGTCAGTGTGCGGCAAGGCGTGCCTTGCAGGTAATAACTTGTATTTTTGCAAATAAACGGTTAGTGGGACAATCTCCGGTCAATCGACAAAAATGCCACTTATATCAACACCGTTAATCATATAGCGTTCGTTCGTTGAGATCGCACAGTTTGATGATAATCTCATCAAAAATTTATAACGCCTGGCGATAAAATTGCTGCGCATCCTTGAACATGGCGCCAAGGGAACGTTTGTGCAAATAAGGCATATGTCCACCATGGTAGACTCTGAGTCTTACATTACCGACCAGTTGTGTATCCAGCGCCATCTGATTAATCATTATTGCAGAAGCGAAATAAGGCGTTACCAGATCAAATACGCCATGCATAATCATTACCTGCATATCGGGATTCATACTCATTGCCTGCTTCAAATCCGAAACCGCTTCTGCAAAACCCTGCTGACCATGAATTCCAGAACGCCAGTTCCAGGATCTGGATACCTGTTTGTTCAGCAACAGGTAGGGTACAGCAACTTTAAAATTTAAATTTTCACGAATATAGTGATTCATTGCAGATATCAGCGGTACATTGAGCTGATCGAGATAAAAATCCCGTCCGACATCAGATTGTATGTCTGGTCTCGGATCGATCAGCGTGATCGATGCATCATACAAGCTCAGCAACCGGCGCTTGTCAGCAAGCAATGCTTTAACAAAACGACCGGATCGCACACGTCCGCGATTTCGCAACAAAATATCCTGACCCAAACCCGCAAAGTTGCCAGCCCGTTCAATCCAGTCCGGCCTGTTGACTCCACCCGCCAGGCCGGACAAATATCCAGTCATTGCAAAACGCTCTACATCTGCAAGAGAAGTGCGCGGATCGTCTGTCTGATAGTCGATTAGCCGTCCGTTTTTCTGGTGGACAGCGGCAGCTGCAGCATAGCTTGGCAACAGAGATACCCATGGCCAGAGACTGCGATCATTGCCCAGTAGAAAACCGAAATCCAGCACTGGTGAAATCAGTGTCACTCCGCTTGGGGCAATACCGAATTCGGATTGCAGCAGCCTGGACAGGCGCGCAACCCTGAAACCACCATAACTCTCCCCTACCAGGTAAACGGGAGATAACCAGCGACTCTCCTCTGTCAGGTAGTTGCGTATAAACCGCGACAAAATATCTGAGTCTTCCTCAACTCCCCAGACTCGCTGACGTGAATGCGATTGGCCGGAAGAACCTGATTCTGGAGAACGTTTATCGGAATCACGCTCGTTGCTCCCAGCCTGTTCAACCCTGCGGCTGTATCCCGTTCCAATAGGATCGACGAAAACAAGGTCTGTAAAAGCTAGCCAGCTTTCCGGATTATCCGCTATGCGTGCCGGAGGAGGCGCAACCGATCCACCCTTGTTAAAAACAACGCGCCTGGGGCCCAGAGCACCTAGATGCAGATAAGCAGAAGCGGCGCCCGGACCACCATTGAATACAAATGTTAATGGACGTTCTTTTCCGTTCAGGTTTTCCTGCTTGTACGCCACGTAAAAAATTTTGCCAACAGCTCGGGACTGGCTGTCATGCACTGTGAGCGAGGCTGCAGTGGCTGAATAAACAATCTCTGATGTTTCCGTTGTCAGGACATGCGAGGTCACCGAACGGATTGATTCATCAAGCGCTCGCGCTTTATCTTGAGATTCATCCTGCGCTGAATTGTTTTCAGTCGCATGTACTGTGACTGTTACCAGAACAAAACAACCCCAGGCAATAGCTTTTTTCCCCATACACCACAATCGGTTAAGATACAACTCAGGCCGTTTCATTTTCACATTGTCGCTGTTGTATGTCATGGCATTTTTCCGCAGTCATTTTCATATGGTAAGTAAAACCAATTGTATGAATTCAACCTGGAATCTGTCTACAATCTGCATGATGAAAAAGGAACAAAGCTTGCCATGTCCACAATTTTGCTATATGAATGTTCCGAATTGGTAATTTTTCAGTCTTCAACAGATCGCAGCTGTCTGCCATTCTAATTAGCAAACGACTGTTGATATTACAATGAAATAAAAACATCAAACGGAGAGCAAATGAAAGTTGAAGTTACAGTAGAACTGGATATTAATCTATCAAAGGCCAGTATTACAGATATTAAAAAAATTCTGGATGAAATGATCAATGCCAAAAAAATAGATGTACTGGAATCAGTCCACATAAAAGACATCAAATTAGGCAAATGACCCGCCATAGTATCAGAACCAGCGAGAATACCGGCTACAATGTTCTTTACAAATTCATGCAACCTGTAATAGGTTAATATAAACAGTAAGGATTGCTTTCTATGTAGCCAGAACATCACCAATCGTAGACAATAGGATATATATGCCTGTTCTTAAACGATATTTAATCAGTTTTAACATGCATTTTTGCTCATAAAGGAGAAACCAAATGAGTAATAAACTCGAATTAATGCTGATACTGATAATTTTTTGTACCATCACCGGCTGTGCTGCGCTGGTAGGCGCCGGCGCAGCCGGTGGTGCATACGAGTATCAAAACAAGCGACAACTGGATGAACTGGAGAGGGAATTCAGCGACGGCATAATCAGCCGCGAAGAATACCTGAAACGCAAAAAACAAATCAATGAAGGATCAGTCATTTACTGAATCAGTTTGCTGAAAAACCTATTTTGTCAATCATCTGAGGAGAAACTGTGATGAATTTTTTTCGCATCAATCAGAATACAAGTGACAACGGATTAAAGCAATTTTCAGGCATGGCAAGCTATATTTCGACAGTCATGGTATGTCTTGTGCTAGCAGCTTGTGGAAGCACACCAGTCAGCGAGAGCCGCTATGCCAGCGTTCAAAAACAAATCAAGGAAGCCGAGGATCTTCATGCTGGTAAAGTAGCAGGAGCAGAGCTTTATGAAGCGCAAAAAAAGTTTGAAGATGCACGAAAAGCGGACAATGATGGTAAACGCAAAAAAGCACTTCGATTACTTAAAGAATCTGAATTACATGCTGAGTTAGCAGAAACAAAAGCGACTCGTTCACGTGCACAAGAAATGCTGGATGAAATTTACACGGGATTAAGAACGTTGGAAAAAGAATTGAATGAATAGCCATTGCGGCCAAAGTAATGCATTTTCAATGAAATGGTCTTGAAAAGCCAAAGACAGCAGGAGGATATTATGAATTTCAAGCTTGGTTTATTAACTTTACCATTGTCTGTATTTCTGATCTCATGTGCCAGCAATCCGCCAAGCCAATCCTTGATTGATGCTGAAAACAGATATAAATCAGCATTAATGATTGAAGGCATTCAGAATTCGGATGCGCAGCGTATGGGGAATGCAAAAGAGGCACTTGAAAAGGCAAGAAAACTCCAGGATGAAAACGAATCACATACCTTAGTTGACCATTATGCATTCCTTTCAATCAAAAATACTGAAATTGCCGAAGAACGGCATCGCCTGAAACAAATTGAACAGGAAACCGAACAGGCGAAAGAAAAGCGTCAGCAACTCATGCTTGAGAATAAAGCAAGTGAACTCAGAGACGCCAAAATTGAGGCACTGAAACTTGCTTCCCAGCTTGAAGCCCTAAAAGCTGAGCAAACTGAGCGCGGCATTATCATGACACTGGAAAATATTCTTTTTGCATTCAACAGTGCCGAACTTCAACCCGGTGGCGAAATGACTGTCACACGTATCGCAGATTACCTCAACAATTACCCGAATCGATTTGTGTTGATTGAAGGTTTTACTGACAGCGTTGGCAGCAATGAATACAATCAGAAACTGTCAAGGCAGCGTGCCGAATCAGTACAGCGCTCATTGGTAAGACACGGTGTTAGTCCTCGCCGTATCAGCGTAGCTGGTCTCGGTGAAGCCTATCCTGTCGCACCTAACACGACAGAAGCCGGCAGACAACAAAACAGAAGAGTCGAAATCATTATAGCCAATGAAGACGGCAAACCGATCTTAAAACGCTGAACAATCGGCAACCGGAAAATTTCCAACGTCGCCAACAGTCATTGACAAACGGCACCAGAGATACAGCAAAATCTTCTTGGTTCAATTTCAGAAGACTGTCTGTGTTTCTGCTCGATACGTAAAAATCAAATATGCAACACGAAAGTTTGGGTGTCCTGGTCGCAGTGTTCTTCTGGTTTAGTCCTGCATTGGCCGCCGGCGATCGGCCAGACACAATGGAAACTTCAGAGAACGCAGAAAGAGCTGAAAACAAGGCAATAATCCTGGAACAGAAAGCTGTAACTGATGACCAGGCATCATCCTCTGCAACGCTCAGAACTATAGCGAAACATGAAGCACAGGCAGTCGATCCGGATGGTGAAGAACCGCTGGATGACGCGATCACATGCCTTTCACGCACCATTTATTGGGAAGCCAGAGGCCAGCAGACAACAGAAATGGAAGCGATCGCCAGCGTGGTTATGAATAGACTGAACCAAGGTGATTTTCCCAACACAATCTGTAACGTGGTCAAGCAAGGTAACGAACAGGGTTCCTGTCAGTTTTCATGGTGGTGCGACGGACGTCCCGATGAAGCCGACGAAGAAACTTATACAATTGCGAAAGAGATAGCTCGCAGAGCATTGAATCAGCAGTTAACAGATCGCACGCAGGGCGCAACATTTTTCCATCATCGCGATACCAGGCCAGATTGGTCCATGGAATTTATCAGAACCTCCGAAATCGGAGAACATGTTTTTTACAAAACTGACAGTGCAAAATAACCGATAAGGCAGTTTTTTCTCACCCAAAAAACACATGCTTAAAGCCGCGCCGCTTTGGTTATTAATTGCAGGACACTTCATTTCGCCCTGCACAAACCGGGCTTTCACTGGTTTTTACGTCGTGCCACTGTCACACCAGCAAGTTCCTGCACCAATATCAGCACCCGGCTCAATTGCTTTATTTCCTTGACTTCGAGGGTCAGCTGAATGTTTGTCATTCCACGGCTGGTCTGGGTATTCATCGCGGTTGCGTTTACACTCTCTCGCGACAGAATTTCAGAAATATCGCGCAATAGCCATTGCCTGTCGTGTGCCCTGACTTCTACATCTACCGAAAATGCCCTGTCACTGATGGTCCCCCAAACCGCATCAACCTTGCGGTCAGAATTTTTTTGCAATAATTGCGGCATATTCAGGCAATTCTGGCGATGTATGGAAATGCCACGTCCGTGCCGGGTTACAAATCCGACGATTGGATCAGGCGGGACGGGTTTACAGCATTTTGCCAACACCGTTAACAGCCCGCCGACACCACTGATGTAAATATCATTGCATGCATGCTGCGACACCGAACGCGTCGTTGTTTTCTTTTCTACCCACGAATCTGGTTGCGTTGCGGGGGGCAAATTCCGACCAGTTAGCGCCGTTTCAAGCATGCGCTGACTGATTTCTCCCCTGGCGACAGCTACGAAAAAATCGTTAGTACGTGAAAAATCAAACTGAGCAGCAAGCTTGTCAAGGCTCATTGCTGTTGCACCGTAACGCTGCAGCACTTTTTCCACCATTGAGCGCCCCTGTGCCAGAGTTGTTTTGAATGCCTGATGATTAAACCATTGCCTGACTTTGGTTCGTGCACGTGCGCTTTTGAGGTAACCCAGCGCATCATTCAACCAGTCGCGGCTTGGGCCACCAGATTTGGCAGGCAAAATTTCCACTTTCTGCGCATTCTGCAGCTGATAATTCAATGCCACCATGGTTCCATCGACTTTCGCACCACGGCATCGGTGTCCCAGATCGGTATGCACATGATAAGCAAAATCCAGTGGCGTTGCACCCTTCGGTAAAGCAACCACATTACCCTGCGGGGTCAGCACATAAACTGAATCCTCGAATAACGCGGTCTTAAAATGTTCGGCCAATTCATCACCGCCTGAAACATCGTCTTTCCATTCAAGAATCTGCCGCAACCAGGCGATTTTCTCCTCATAGCGCGCATCACGGG
This sequence comes from Nitrosomonas marina, assembly GCF_900111605.1. Taxonomy (GTDB): domain Bacteria; phylum Pseudomonadota; class Gammaproteobacteria; order Burkholderiales; family Nitrosomonadaceae; genus Nitrosomonas; species Nitrosomonas marina_A. The sequence continues at coordinate 18,703 of NZ_FOIA01000022.1, forward strand.
TTGATCCTTCCTTGTACCGCCAGTGCGCGGCAACACCCAGTTCTGAATAACGGTGCATTTCATGCGTGCGGATCTGAATTTCCACCACTTTGCCTTCCAGGCCGGCGACAGCGGTATGCAGTGAACGGTATCCATTGCTCTTGGGTTTGGCAATATAATCATCAAACTCTTTCGGAATGGGCATCCACAGACTGTGCACGATACCTAATGCCGCATAACAATCTGAAACATCCTCCACCAGAATACGCACCGCGCGGGCATCGTAAATCTGGTTAAAATCCAGATTTTTGCGTTTCATTTTTTTATGGATACTGTAAATATGCTTGGGACGGCCATTTACTACAGCACGGATACCGGCCTGCAACAACGCATTTTTCAGTTCAGCGACAACTGATGTAATATACTGCTCTCGGCTGACACGCGTTTCTTCAAGCAAGCGTGCAATTTTTTTATATTGCGTCGGGTCGAGTATGCGAAACGATAAATCCTCCAGTTCCCATTTGATTTGCCACAGGCCAAGCCGATTGGCCAACGGTGCAAAAATATCCATTGTTTTCAATGCAATATCCATACGCCCGGAAATGTCGATTGAAACAACATGGCGCATGGTCTGTGCTCGGCTGGCTAGCATAATAATGACTACACGAATATCTTCCGCCATCGCCAGCAACATTTTACGCAGCGTTTCGACCTGCGAGATCTGTTTGGCTACATCACCCTTGACACCCAGAGTCTTGATATGTCCGATGCGTCCCATTCGTGCGACACCTTCTACCAGGTGCACGACCGTTGGGTTAAAATCGTTTTCCAGTTGAAAGACACATTCATCCAGATAATTCGGCAGCACATGCAATATCCCTGCGATCAGGGTATCCGTATCGACTTTCAACGTGACCAATATCGATGCCGCTCCAAGTATATGCTGCATTACCGGTTCACCCGTTGAAAGACATTGCCTGTCATAGTATTGCGAAACATAATTCAGTGCAGTCTTGATCGCAGCCTGTTCATCGGATGAGAACCGTGCCGCAATTGATTCAAACCAGGCAGTGATTTCAATCTCACTGGCAGTAGAGATATGTGTTGAAGTAATCATTCCTATCAAATTGCGTAGTTATCGTGTTTATTAGTATCAGCAGACAGTTTTGGCATGACAGATGTTCACTGAATTTGATCGTCTGTATGCGCAGTCATCCAAAGCAAAATGATCACTGCTAATGACAGTGTTGTTGATAGTATTGAAAACCTATTGCAAATTAATAATTCTAAAATGCACAAGTGTTCCGAGACCATTATGTCAATTTTAGAGGGCTACCTGATTTCAAAACTTTGTATCTAACCCGGTCATTGTCATAAGATCATTGTAAACCTTCAGGACCACGGCACCAGGTACTGTGCTGAATATTCCAAAAAAGTCCGGTCACAAGTATATGAACCTAAACAATTGGTTAAAAGAAATCTCGGCAACAGTCAAGATGCAGCAGCCAGCATAACTCTGGAATTCATATCGGCGTGTTCAATTTGTACCCACAGTCCATTATAGCCAACTTGTTAGCCAACTTGTCACTTGGCTGAAAACACAAATACTCCTTTCGAACATAGCGTAACTATCAGACCAACGCTGCTGCAAAACGGTTTTGCTTGAACAATGCTTGTTCATTCCTTATCATCGGCAGCAAAATGAACGCATCTCCTCTAGACAATATACGTATCGTGCTCAGCCATACAAGCCATGCTGGCAATATTGGCGCGGCGGCGCGAGCAATGAAAACTATGGGTCTGCGCTCGCTGTATCTGGTTAACCCTGTGTCTTTTCCTGATAAAGAGGCAGACATTCGCGCGGTCAGCGCCCGCGACTTACTCGGTCGGGCCAGAGTATTCAACACCATCGACGAAGCGTTGGAAGATACAGTATTTGCGGCAGCATTAACTTCACGGTCACGCGAACTCGAGCATGAAACCTACGATGCGCGCGTCGGGGCGGAAATTTTGCTGAAAAATGCCCAGCACCACCCGGTTGCACTCGTGTTCGGAGCGGAGACATCGGGGCTGACAGCTGTCGAAGTCAGCAAATGTTCTGTGAAGATTGTTATCCCAACCAACCCGGATTACCCTTCGCTCAATCTGGCCAGTGCCGTGCAAGTCATGGCGTATGAGCTGCGCATGGCGCTAATGCAGGCCAAACCTGTCAAACCGAAGCAGACGGAACCGGCTACGCTGAACGAAATAGAATTATTCTACCATCACCTTGAACAGATCATGATCCGGGTTGATTTTCTTAATCCGCAGCAACCCAAGAAACTGATGCAACGCCTTCGCCGGTTGTACGCACGTGCCCGGCTGGAGAAAGAGGAACTTAATATACTGCGCGGGATTTTAAAAGCTGTTGAAAAACATTTATCCAGCAAACCGTAATATCACTGTAATTGTGATTCCCTGCCTGTATCCACTGTTGCGAGTAACCGGTCACAAATCACGGATCAGGGTGCCGACGCCCTGATCTGTCAGAATCTCGAGCAGGAGTGCGTGTTCTACGCGGCCGTCTATAATATGGCATGACTTGACGCCTTTTTTGACCGCATCCAAAGCAGAACCAATTTTCGGCAGCATGCCGCCGGAAATGGTACCGTCTGCAAACAATTCGTCGACACGCTGCGCAGACAGCCCCGTCAGCAGTTGCCCGTTCTTATCAAGAACGCCTGGCGTGTTGGTCAACAATATCAGTTTCTCGGCACGCAGAATCTCGGCCAGCTTACCCGCCACGAGATCGGCGTTGATGTTATACGATTCGCCGTTCTCACCAACACCGATCGGAGCAATCACCGGAATAAAATCCTGACTGTCAAGCAGGGTAATCAGTGAAGGATCGACAGACTCAATTTCACCGACTTGGCCAATACTGATCCACTCCCCAATCTTATCGCGGTCTTTTACAAGCATTTTTTTAGCACGAATAAAAGCACCGTCCTTCCCTGTCAAACCAACCGCTTTACCGCCATGGCGATTGATCAGGTTGACAATATCCTTATTGACCGACCCACCCAGCACCATTTCCACCACATCCATGGTTTCTGCATCGGTAACCCGCATGCCCTGAATAAATTCCCCCTGTTTGCCCACGCGCTTGAGCATAAGATCGATTTGCGGACCGCCGCCGTGAATGATCACTGGATTCATGCCAACCAGTTTCAGCAGCACGACATCGCGCGCGAAACCCTGTTTGAGATTTTCTTCAACCATTGCATTGCCGCCGTATTTGACGACAATGGTTTTGCCGTGAAAACGCTGGATATATGGCAATGCCTCTGCCAGTATCTTGGCTTTGTCTCTGGCGCTGGATTGTGAAATTGACATACGCGACCTATTGATACATTGAATTAAAGTTATCGATACAAAAGCACATTACTCGCGTTGCCCAGTTACTGGAAACATTTAGCGACCAATCTGCAGGAAGCGTTTTTCTCGAATAAGCGATCCCAGATCAAGCGCGTACCACTGCCTGTCTTCCCTGTCCCGGTAAATATGCGTGACCCCATTTCGCAGCTCTCCATCGGCAGTGTGTTCCAACTCGAATTCTGACAAATTACGAATGCCCAGCAGATTAGGCACAACAAATCCACAATTGATTTTTTGACTGGTTGCAATCAGTAAAATACGCGATTTCAAACCTAATGGCTCCGATTCGCCGCTGAGGTACGTACCCAGATTGGTGACGCCGTAAATATTCCCGTGTGCATTGATTAAACCAAGGAACCAAAGCTGTGTATACGGCACAGGGACAACTTCAGGCACCTGAATCACCTCACCAATTTCTCTCATATGCACAAGATAGCGCGCCTCGCCGATTAACAAACCAAGCACCATTGCAGACAGTTCGGCAGCATCAGTATTCGTCACATTTTCTCCACCGTGTTGATTATCTTTTATTGTCATGCCATCATTTAGTATTCTATCAATATGATATTGATAGAGTACTAGCTCAGCCGGGATATTTTCTGCAACAATTCCGATGCCACAACGGGTTTGGCGATGTAATCTCTGGCACCCTGACGCAACCCCCAGATTTTATCGATTTCCTGTCCCTTTGTGCTACAAATGATGACTGGAATATGTTGCAGTATCTGGTCTTTTATAAACATTCGTGTTGCCTGAAAGCCGTTGATTCCGGGCATTACCACATCCATCAGCACGAGATCGGGATGCTCTGCTTTTGCTTTGACAATCGCCTGCTCGCCATCTTCCGCCATAATCACCTGATAACCTTGCCTGGTTAAAATGCCGGAGAGCAGATGCCGCTCCGTGGGAGAATCGTCGACGATCAGTATCTTGTTAATTGTCATGATGTTGATTTAAAAACACGATAACCCATCAGCAGTCTAAACCCGGAATCACATATAACGCAATATGCTTCTTGGGTTTTTCCATTTGATCTGGCGATAAACCCTGCAAACTGGATAAAGCATCAGCAGAGCCAAAACCGTCATCAAATAGGTTGTTTCAAGACCACCACGATCAAAAACTAACCTGAGCAGCGCCAGAATAGCAAAATGTGCGAGGTAAAAAAACAGCGCTGTCTGTCCGAACACCTGAACAATGCCGTTTTGGCGTGTGCCGATAATGGGTTCGAACCATATTAAAATGGCCAGTATGATTGCCATCAACCCCAATTCCAGCAAAGTATAGGAGAGGCTGGGTGGGTATTTGCTGACATGCAGCCATTGTACGACGGAACCACCTTCAAGCCACATAAACATGTTGCCATAACCGTCTAGTCCGCGGATTACAAAAAATATCACCAAAGCACCCAGACCATATACCAGTAGCAATCGTTTGACGGGTAATTGATCCAGCGGTTTCGACACCAGCCATACACCAAACACCCAACCCAGCATCATCATGGCAAGCCAGGGTACGACGGGATATAGAACAGAATAAGTATCGCTAAAATCTGGCACAAAAGTCAGTGCCAGCCAAAACGACACATCACCGCCAGGTTCCCAAAGCATGCTTAGCAACCACTCGCTGCCAGCCAGAATAACCATCGCCACAAAACCAACAATCCAAGCACGTACCCGGCTTATCCATACCATTAATATCATGCTGATACCGATAGCATACAAAACCTGCAGCACAGGCTTTCCTGAAGCCAGCGACAAAACGAAAATATCGAGTAGCGCTATGAAGGCACCCCGTATCAGTAAGTCACGGTCAATTTTAGCTTGCGACATTCCTTGCTGCAGACGCTGCGCATGACTGACAGCTACAGAAGTCCCTGTCAGAAAGATAAAAGTGGGTGCGCAGATATGTGTAATCCAGCGAGTCAGAAACTGTCCGGTTGCCAAGCTGTCCCCGCTTTCATGCAGCAACACCGAATCAGTAAACAGCCGCCCTTCGTTAAAAAAACTCGACGCATGATCCAGCGCCATCAATATCATAACGATACCGCGCATCCAGTCAATTGCTGCGATCCGGTTCTGACTTTTATCCAATGGTTTGATCATGACTCACGTGTTTCAGACAAAGTCTGAGATTATTTCAATTAAAGCAATGCCAGATTATTGCGGTGAATCAGTTCCGCTTCATCCACATACCCCAGTATGGTCTCGATATGTGTACTGGCTTTGCCCATAATTTTCCGTGTTTCCACCACATTATAATTAATCAATCCACGGGCCACTTCTCTACCCTCCGGAGTTAGACATGCAACCGCTTCACCACGCTCAAAATCGCCGGCGACACCTGTCACACCGATTGGCAACAAGCTCTTTCCATCAATCACCAGTGCATTGACCGCACCATGATCCAGTGTAACTGTGCCACGTACCTGTAAATAATCGGCGAGCCACTGTTTTCTTGCCGCCAGTACAGGAATTGTCGCCTTCAGGCGTGTACCGATTGCTTCGCCATGAGCCAGGCGTACCAGTACATCTTGTTCGTGACCAGATGCAATAATTGTATGCGCTCCACTGCGCGCTGCACGCTTGGCCGCCATGACCTTGGTCAACATCCCACCGCTGCCTATACTGCTGCCTATACCACCGGCCATTTTCAAAAGCGCAGGATCGGCTACGCTTACTTCAGACAGCATTTCCGCATCATGATTCCTACGCGGATCACTGGTATACAAGCCAGCCTGGTCGGTCAGTATTACCAGGGTATCAGCTTCAATCAGGTTAGTTACCAGCGCTGCCAGTGTATCGTTGTCACCAAAACGGATCTCATCGGTGACTATGGTATCGTTTTCATTAATAACAGGAATGATATCCAGCTTAAGCAATGTCGTCAGTGTAGAGCGTGCATTCAGATAACGCTCACGATTTGACAGGTCACCATGCGTCAGCAAAATTTGCGCCGTCTTCAGTTCGAATTGATCAAAACAGGCTGCATACGCCTCCGCAAGCCCCATCTGGCCGACGGCAGCCGCTGCCTGCAGCTCATATAATGCTGTTGGTCGCGCGTTCCAGCCTAAACGCTGCATGCCTTCGGCTATCGCGCCCGAAGAGACCAGCACGATTTCCTTACCCATGTGTTTAAGCCGCGCAACCTGCTTAGCCCACCCCCTTAAAGCGGCATGATCAAGTCCCTTTCCCTGATTGGTGACCAGACTGCTGCCTACTTTGGTAACGATACGCCGTGCTGTATTCAACATGATCAGAATGTATACAAATCCACCATGGCTGTTTGTTAGTCACTAGCCGATGACTGGTGTTGTTCAAGATAATCCATAAGCGCGTAAGTCATTTGCCGGCATCCCTCTCCGGTCAGCGCTGACAACATAAAATATCGGCCTGTCCAGTTCAATTTTTGAACAAACGCCTTGCAGGCAGAATGGCGCTGGTTTTCGGGTAACATATCGATTTTGTTCAGAATCAGCCAGCGCGGCTTGGCAAGCAATGCAGCATCGTATTTACGTAATTCATCGATCAGGGCATGTGCCTCATGCACACTATCCACGGCTTCATCCAATGGCGCCATATCGACCACATGTAGCAACAGAAGGGTGCGTGACAAATGCCTCAGAAAGCGATGACCGAGACCCGCACCCTCCGCTGCACCCTCAATCAAACCGGGTATATCAGCCATGACAAAGCTGCGGTTATGATCAATCCGTACGACGCCGAGATTGGGCCTCAGGGTGGTAAAGGGATAATCCGCCACCTTGGGACGCGCCGCCGACACGGCCCGAATCAATGTCGATTTGCCGGCATTCGGCATGCCCAGCAACCCTACATCAGCCAGAACTTTGAGCTCTAACTTTAGTTCACATTCCTGTCCTGCTTCACCATATGTAAACTGGCGTGGCGTTCGGTTGGTGCTGGACTTAAAGTGCAGATTCCCCAGACCGCCTGCACCGCCCTTGGCCAGCAGCACCTTTTGCTGATGCCGGGTAAGATCAGCAACCACCTTGCCGGTATGGATGTTTTTAACAACTGTGCCAACAGGCATACGTAGCACGATATCATCCGCACCTTTTCCGTAACAATCTGAACCGCGCCCATTCTGTCCGTTCTTTGCGCGATACACCCGCGCAAACCGGTAATCAATCAAAGTATTGATATTACGATCCGCCATGGCATAAATACTGCCGCCACTGCCGCCATCTCCACCGTCGGGTCCCCCCTTGGGAATAAATTTTTCCCGGCGGAAACTGGCTACGCCGTCCCCACCCTTGCCGGCATGCACTTGTATCGTCGCTTCGTCTATAAATTTCATAAAACTGTTACTGAACCATCCAAATGGCGGCCTGAAAAGTTACAAATAAAAAAAGCCCTATCACAAAGACAGGGCTTTAACAGAAATAATAATTCTAGTTTTTATTGACTTATACTGGAATGATGTCAACAACCTTGCGCTTCATCGCACCTCTGATACCAAAACTGACTTTTCCGTTTACTTTAGCGAATAAAGTATGATCCTTGCCCAGACCCACATTCACACCCGGATGAAATTTCGTGCCACGTTGTCTGACAATAATGGAACCGGCAGAGATCAATTCACCACCAAATCGTTTTACACCTAATCGTTTGGATTCAGAATCGCGCCCGTTTCTTGAACTGCCGCCCGCTTTCTTATGTGCCATTGTATATTACTCCTGAACTTTAACCTGTGATACCAGTAATCTGTATCTCCGTATAATTTTGCCGATGCCCCTGATGTTTTTGATAATGTTTGCGGCGACGCATTTTAAAAATGCGAATTTTGTCATGTCTACCCTGCCCCAGTACTGTAGCGTTCACTTTTGCTCCTTCTAACAGAGGCTTTCCCATTGAAACATTATCGCCATCGGCGATCATTAGTACCTGATCTATGACAAGCTCGTTACCTTCCTCAGCATCAAGCCGTTCAACTTTCAGTTTCTCTCCGACTTTGATACGATACTGCTTGCCACCGGTTTTTATAACCGCATACATAATATTAACTCCACGCGTCACTATATACAGAACACGAGATTATACCTAATTCAGCCGCTTTTGTGGAGTAAATTTACATTGATTACACCTTTGAGCTTGACACACAAGTATCTCATTTCTAACATAGCGTTTTCTTCAAGGTAACAACGTGTCAATAGAACATATCAGGAGCTTTATTGCCCAGGACATGGGCAAGGTGGATAATGTCATTCGGCAAAAACTACATTCTCATGTCGCACTCATACGTCAGGTCAGCGAGTATATTATTAACAGTGGCGGCAAACGTCTGCGACCAGCTTTAGTTATTTTATCCGCCGGTTCTTTTGGCTATACCGGAAATTTTCACTACAACTTGGCTGCGGTTGTCGAATTCATTCATACAGCAACATTATTGCACGATGATGTTGTCGACGAATCCGAGATGCGCCGTAACAAAGAAACCGCCAATGCGCTGTTTGGCAATGCTGCCAGTGTACTGGTAGGCGACTTTCTTTATTCACGCGCTTTTCAAATGATGGTCGAGGTCAACAATATGCATGTAATGCAGGTATTGGCCGATGCAACCAACACAATCGCCGAAGGCGAGGTTTTACAGTTGCTGAATTGCCGTGACCCGAATGTAAATGAAGAAAATTATTTGCAGGTCATCCGTTTCAAGACAGCAAAACTGTTTGAAGCGGCCAGTCGACTAGGTGCGATTCTGGGCAATGCCACACCGGAACAGGAAGAGGCCATGGCTGTTTATGGAATGCACCTGGGCACTGCATTTCAGCTCATTGACGACGTGCTGGATTATTCAGGCGATAATCAGGATACGGGAAAGAACCTGGGCGATGACTTGTCTGAGGGAAAACCGACACTGCCGCTCATATACGCTATGCGATCTGGCACTACGGAACAGGCAAATCTGATTCGTAAAGCAATTGAGGCCGGTGGTACTGACGGTTTCGAGCACGTACTGGATGTAATCCGGCAAACTGACGCGCTGAATTATGCTCGAAAGTGCGCATTGTCTGAAATCGAAACGGCCATTGAAGCCATAACCGGATTACCCGAATCTGAATATAAGGAATGCCTCATGCAGCTGGCCAGTTTTGCCGTTTCGCGAAACCATTGAAATCACTGACTCACTGTTTTTCTGTCTTTATAAAAACAGCCGGTTCCTACCCATCGTGATAAGAAATAAACAGCTGTTGATCAATATGCAAATCAGTAGCTGTCTCGTTTGATGGTAACATCGTATCGTTGTCTGACCCCATCCAGATACGCCGACATTTCTTCCTGGGTTTTCATTTGCTGCAACTGCTTGCCAAAGTCTGCTTTTCTCTCTTTATCGATTGTTTCAGGCTCAATCACTTGACTGATACGTATCAGACTGTATCCACCCTGCATATCTTCAACGCCCGTATAAACCGGCAAACTATCGATATCCGCTTTGAATATTGCTCGCAACATCTCCTGGCTCAATCCGTCCGGTTGCATGTAAGACACCTGCTTTGGCTCACCCCAGTCAACCGTATCCTCCACTCCATTCTGTAAGTCTGCCAGCAATTCTCGCCCCTCTTTAACAGCTTTTTCTTCCGCGAGCTGCCGCTTGAGCCGTTCAACAATCTCATCCCGAACAACCGATAAAGACTGCGCCGTTGCCTGACGATGCTCCAGCACACGCGCCGACACGAGTGTATCGGGCATTACTTCGATCGCCTCAGTATTGCGTTTATCTACTAAAGTCTCCTCAGAAAAAATTGCATTCATCATCGATTGATCCGCTAGCACTGAGGGCTCATCTGAATTCCTATTAATCCAGTCGGATTCTTGTATGGTTAATTCAAACTTTTCAGCTGCGGGCAAAAGGCTGTCGCTTTGCTCATAGACAGTATTACTAAATTCCTCAGCAGCCTCACCGAAAATGTTGCTGGCCATCTGCAATTTTAGCCTTTCTTCAATCTGTTCTTTCACATCAGCCAATTCAGCTGTTTTTGCCTCCTTGATTTCAGTCAACAGAATAATATGGAAACCAAAATCAGTCTCGACAAGGCCACGCACCTCATCCGGCTGCATCTGAAAAATTTCATCTTCAAACTCTTTAACCATGACACCACGCCCGAAAAAACCAAGATCACCGCCTAGACTGGACGATCCGGGATCATCGGAATGCTCTTCCGCGAGCTTGGCAAACTGCTCTGGATCCTGCAGCACCAACTCCAGAATACCTTCTGCCTCTTCGCGCGCCTGTCGCTTTTCTTCCTCTTCTGCGGTTGCTGCAACGGCAATCAGAATGTGACTGGCACGCCGCTCCTCCGGTTGACCGAATTCCTCACGATGCTCTTCATAATAAGCTTGAACCGCCTCGTCACTTACAGGCTCATTTTCTGCCAGCGATTCAAGCGATAAAACCAGATATTCAACGCGCACACGTTCGGGCAGAAAAAATTCTGATTGATGCGTATCATAGTAGGTTTTTATTTCTTCTTCCGCAGGTTCAATCCGGGATATATAATCTTCCGGTTTAATCTGTGCCTGACTGACTACGCGTTCAACTTCGCTCAAATAGGTAACCCGATTAGTGACCGTATCCGAAACAAAACCATATTCGCTATAGCCATCGAGCAGTTGCCTTAACAACAATTCCTGTCGCACACGCGACTCAAATGTCACTGGACTCAAACCTTCATTGCGCAAAAAACTTTCATATTGCTTTTTTGAAAACTTGTTGTCCAGGTGAAACTCAGGAATCTGGCCGATTTCACTCATCAGTTGAGAATCTAGTACAGTAAAACCGTTACTGACAGCCTCACGGAATAACAGGCGCTGCTGAATCAAACGTTCAAGAACCGAGTCCCTGACTTCGTAACTATCCAGCATCGCGCTGTCAAAATTTCCACCAAACATGGCACGCAATCTGGCCTGATGATCCCGCAGCGCCTGCTCAAATTCTCGGCGCTGTATTTCCTCTCCGTCAACAATAGCAATATAGCCTTCCTGACCGTCGCTGCGGTATGACTGAACACCCCAGAACATGAATGGCAATACAGCCAACAAAAGTACTACCTGAACAATTCGCTTTTTACGATTAACAAAATCAAACACAGCTATGAAAACCCGTTAGTTACGTGACAAAAGGAAGTCAGCTTAAAAAAACATCATCATATGCAAGAATTGCATAAATGTATTCTTTTATTATTGACATCGTCTATTGATAAGCGACAAAACTAAAACGCCTCATTCAAACCGACGGTTAAATGAGGCGATAATAACAATCTTTATGACAGACACATATTGGCGGAGTGGACGGGACTCGAACCCGCGACCCCCGGCGTGACAGGCCGGTATTCTAACCAACTGAACTACCACTCCTACAAATACTACAGATAATAAACACTTATTTAACTGGTGGGTGCTGACGGGATCGAACCGCCGACATTCGCCTTGTAAGGGCGACGCTCTACCAGCTGAGCTAAGCACCCCGTCTGTAAAGGCCGCTAGTTTACTGCATCTTTAAGTGCTTTACCAGCACTAAATTTAGGAACCTTTGCAGCTTTGATTTTAATGGCTGCTCCAGTACGAGGATTACGCCCAGTACGGGCGGCCCGTTTACCCACCTTAAAAGTCCCAAATCCGACTAAAGTAACGGTGTCATTCTTTTTTAGTGCAGATGTTATTGCAGATAATGCACCATCCAATGCACTACCAGCCGTAGCTTTTGGAATATCAGCAGATTTTGCTATTGCTTCTATGAGTTCGGATTTGTTCATATAATTCCCCTTTTAGGTTTGTTGGTCATTAATTCACAAGCAACTACTGCACAAACGCACTTATATCAAGCCATCTGTGCAAGGTCAAGAGATTACATCACACTTCAAAAAAATAAATTACCAATTCCAAGGGCATTGTGCCCAAAACGAACATCTTGTTTACTGGGTGTTTTCGAATAAACAGATAGACAATTTATCCGCAATATGCAATTTCTGATATTTAATAGACAACATCAATAAATCTCAGCCTTGGGCTCACGATTCAACAGCATGTCCACAGCAGCTCTAGCCGGCATACCCTCAAGCAAAATTTTGCATACGGCTTCTGTAATTGGCATATCTACGTTGAATTTACGGCCTAACTGCAATACGGCACTTGCCGTGTGCACCCCCTCCGCAACATGACCCAACTCACTTAAAATTCCTGAAAGAGGCTTGCCAGCGGCCAGGAGCAGTCCAACACGACGGTTTCGCGACAAATCTCCCGTACAAGTCAGCAACAAATCGCCTACACCAGCAAGTCCCATGAAAGTTTCCATTTTTCCACCCAGCGCAAGCCCCAGACGTGTAATCTCCATCAATCCACGCGTAATGAGTGCCGCACGCGCATTATGACCATATCCCATACCATCGGATATGCCAGCAGCTATGGTAATGACATTCTTGATAGCACCGCCTGTTTCCACACCAATTACATCCTGGCTGGTATAAATACGCAAGTTTTTGCTATGCAGCTGACTGGCCATTTCACGGGAAAAATTTTCATCCTCGGAAGCCAACGTCAGCGCAGTCGGCAGACCTCTCGCAACTTCCACGGCAAAACTTGGCCCCGAAATAACACCACATGACAGTTGGTCTGGCAACACTTCTGCAACGATCTGATGAGGCAACTTGGCAGTTCCCGATTCGAATCCCTTACATCCCCAGATAACAGGTGTTTTTTTGCACGTTTTTACCAAATCGTGAAGTGTCTCGCCAAAGCCGGACACCGGAACTACAATTAAAACAAGTTCAGTATTCTCAAGCGCTTCAGCCAGTGATGCTGTCAGATACAAATTATCCGGCAAAGGAAAATCCGGAAAGAAACTCAAATTGATACGACTGGACAGCAATTCAGACAGATGATTCGAATCTTTCGTCCAGAGCGTTACCTGATGACGTGCTGACAGATTGATAGCCAGTGCTGTACCCCATGCACCTGCACCCAAAATGGCAAGTCTCATGAGCCCCAGACCTGATCAGCTCTGACAAATCCAGTTTGCCCATCCTGATGACGCACTCTTACCCAGCCTGGTGTATTCGAATCCAGCCACTCCAAAACTACATTTTCCTGTGCCTGATAAACCATCTCCGCTCCTTCTTCAGCTTTGTGGTATATGTTTGCGACAGGCACCGTCACGATAACAAACCGCTGTTTACTCAATGCTTTTTTCTCAACCCAGGCCAAACTGCCGCTGCTGTCCCGCACTTTGACCCAGCCTTCGACATTCACTATTGCCTCTATCGGCAGGTTTGCGCCGGCAATATATAATTTGCCTGATTTTACAGACGGCGCATCGTACATAACAGTCGCATTTTCTGCGATTGAATAAAAATCCATGTCTGCTTTCACCAGAGCTGGCGCCAGGCAGAGCAGGCTCACCAAAAAAATATTTACGCAACACGTGTAAATACTCGAACACAGAATATATGGCGTATGTCGGATACAACACATTATTTTCAGCAGGAGTTTCATTACTGCTTTGTTTCCGCTGACTCTGAACCGGCACGTTGCTGGCTCTGATTATAAACCGCTTCAAAATTGACAGGATTGAGTATCACCGGCGGAAATCCCGCACGTGTTACGACATCGGAGACCGCTTCTCGAACGTAGGGAAACAAAATATTTGGACACCCGATACCTAAAACCGGCCCAATCTCATTTTCTGGCACATTGCTTATTCTGAAAATACCTGCCTGCTGCACCTCGATCAGAAACATAACCTGATCTTTCACTTTTGCTGTCACCGTCACCATCACCAGAACTTCGTAAAGCCCTTCTTTAACCACATGGTTTTGCGTATTGAGTTGCAGATTCACTTGTGGCGCCTCGCGCTCGAGAAATATACCGGGCGCATTCGGAATTTCAAGCGACAGATCTTTTACATAAATTTTTTCGATATTGAATGCTGGTTGTTGTTGCTCGCTCATTTTATTATTTTAACCCTGAAATTTTAATTTATATTTACTTCCAAGTCTGGACCTAAGATGCCAGCAAAGGCATTAGTTCTCCAAGATGATCCAGTCGCGCAAGATCATCATATCCTCCGACATGTTTTTCTCCGATATAAATTTGCGGGACTGTTCTGCGTCCCGTTTTATTCATCATTTCACTGCGTTGCTCAGGGTCAAGATCAATCCGTATTTCCTTAATTTTTTCCACACCTTTGGAACGCAATAATTTTTCTGCCATTTTGCAATAAGGACAGAACCCGGTTGTATACATGATTACCTTGCTCATTGTTTATCTCTTGACTATAGGCAGGCTCGCGCGTTTCCAGGCATCGATTCCACCCATCAAATTATGCACTTTCCCAAATCCGTTTTTATACAATATATTACTCGCATGACCTGATCGTATACCACTTTTATAAATAACGACAATAGGTTTCTCCTTATATTTCGTCAATTCAACCCATCGCTCTTCAATCTTCTCAGTCGGTATGTGCTTAGAATTGGGCAAATGACCCGCAGCAAATTCGCTGTCATCTCTCACATCTAGCACAATAGCATCTTCGTAATTTATCAATTCTATCGCCTTGCGCGTATCAATTTCCTTAGCGCCGCGCTTTGTGAATGCAGGCCATATCAGCAACGCAGCACTGACGATTGCGGCAATCACAAAAAAAATGTTTTCTATCCTGAGCAAAAAGTAATCCTGAAAAATTGATGATTCTTCCATAAAAATGTTTAATCCTGTGTTTTATAATGTTTTCACGAATTGGATTCTATCAGAAACCACATCAAATCGCTTTGCGCAAAAGCATTCGTGGTTTACCTGCATGCCAGCTATTCTTTTATTTACCTGCGACGTTAATTTTTTACCAGACTTGCCGATGTATCAATTTCATGCCATTGCACCTAACGCAATTGATTGAGCAAACAGCAAAACCAGAGCTTTCATTATTTCACACGTTGATATGTTGTATGAATCATGAAACATTTACTACCCGGTCAATTAATTCACTCCAAAAATCAGACAGATGCTGCGCAACACTTCAAAATCAAGTAAAATACGCTTCTGCACAGATTAAAAGAAAGAACGCAACACACAATCCCAAATAATACATGAAAAAAATCGTCCTTCTTCGTCATGGAGAAAGTATCTGGAATAAAGAAAATCGGTTTACAGGCTGGACAGATGTTGATTTAACACCCAAAGGTATCAAAGAAGCCCGGAATGCAGGCAGGCTTTTAAGTGAAGCAGGTTTTAGTTTCGATATTGCGTACACATCAGTGCTAAAACGCGCTATTCGTACATTATGGCTAACGCTTGACGTCATGGATCTGATGTGGCTTCCTATTCATAATACCTGGCGCCTCAATGAACGACATTATGGCGCACTGCAAGGCCTGAACAAAGCAGAAACCGCCGCCAAATTCGGTGATGAGCAGGTGTTGATCTGGCGCCGCAGCTATGACATCAGGCCGCCCGAACTGTCAATTGAGGATGAACGATATCCCGGAACAGATATACGGTATAAAAACCTTAATCGCTCTGAACTACCTCGAACAGAATGTCTCAAGGACACTGTTGCAAGATTTCTTCCGTATTGGAAAAACATTATCGCACCACAGGTTCAATCCGGAAAAAATATTATAATTACAGCACACGGCAATTCTCTTCGTGCTCTGGTTAAGTATCTAGACAATATATCAGATCAGGATATACTAAATTGCAATATTCCAACTGGCATTCCGTTAATTTACGAACTGGATGACGAGCTTATTCCGTTGCGCAGTTATTACCTGGGCGACCAGACACTGATACAGGATGCCATGCAACAGGTTGCCAATCAAGGAAGATCTGCAGGATAACCCGTCAGCTTGTTACACTGTCTGTGGCAACCAGTCTGCGAGCACATGCTCACGAACTGCTTCTTATCTATTACCTAATAGTATTTCTCCGGACGTGAAGCCAACACAATTCACAACCATTCAATTGGTAATCCTGTTAATTCTATCCAGCATATCGCTGCTGTATCATTACACCGCTACCGCTTCGGACAAACATAAGCAGCTGGACAACTTACGCAGCCGTATACAGGCGCTACAAACCGAATTGACTGTTCAGGAAAAAAACAAACAGGACGCTGCAGAAGCACTGCGCGACACCGAGCGTGCTATCAGTAACATTAAAAGAAAGCTGCATCAGCTAAGCAAAGACAAGCAAAAAATTGATGAAGCGTTAGAAAATATTCATGCACAGCATAAACAACTTACACTAGCAAGGGAAACGGAACAAGCGCAATTGAGCGCTTTACTGTTTCAACAATATCTGGGAAACGAACGTCATTATCTGCGTACACTGCTCAATTCACAGGACCCCAACCAGATGGCACGTGATATGCATTACTATAAACAACTTTCCAATGCGCGCTCAGAGCATATCGACAGCCTTCTCAACGATCTAAATCAACTGCAGGTGCTTGCGCAATCTGCCAGTGAAAAACAAGCTCAGTTGTCTACAATAGAGGCTGAATACGAAAACCAGAACCAGATCCTCGAGCAAAAACAGGCAATACATAAGACTACGTTTTCACGTTTATCCCAAGAAATCAAACAACAGCATAACGAAATTGACAAGCTTACCCGTGACGAGCAACGTATTGCAAAACTGGTTGATGAAATCAACAAGCTTTTCAAACAGGAAAATCAGAAGAATGTATTGAATAATACCCGCCTGCCAGATTCCAGGCACCAGAATAGCGCCTTCAAATCACTCAAAGGCAAGCTCAATCTGCCTGTTCGCGGGAAACTTGTTAACCGTTTTGGTGGTCAACGTTCAGGTAGGCATGTTAGATGGAAAGGATTGTTTATCCGTTCACCAGAAGGCAGCGACGTCAAAGTTATTGCAACAGGACAAATTGTATTTGCCGACTGGCTACGCGGCTTTGGTAATCTTATCATTGTTGACCATTCACATGATTACATGAGTTTATATGGCAACAACGAAGTGCTTTTGAAACAAGTTGGCGACATTGTCCAGAGTGGTGACACCATCGCTACCGTAGGTAACAGCGGCGGCAATCCGGATTCAGGACTATACTTTGAATTGCGTCACAAAGGAAAAGCGTTTGATCCGTTGACATGGATAAAAATAGAATGAATGATATATAAATACGCAAAACATGCTTTGCAAGTGGTAAGGAATTAAATAACAAACCGTTATATAAGTAATATATTCACTTGTTTTTATTGTATGATCATTTGCAAAAACAGTTTAAATTTATCATTCAGTTTTCGACCAAGTATAATTTAATCACTTAGAATTCATAAGTGCGGAGACAGCATCATGAGTAACATAGTAAAAAAAGCAGGTTTGGTTTTTGTTGGCGCAATCACGGGCGTGATGCTCAGTTTGAATTTTTCCGCTATCGCCAAAAGAGATTCAACGGAAATCATGCATCCGCTGCCAATCGAGGAACTACGCACTTTTGCACAGGTATTCGGACGCATTAAAAGTGATTACGTAGAATCAGTGGAAGACAAGCGCCTGATTACAGAAGCCATCAACGGTATGCTGGTTGGTCTTGATCCGCATTCTTCGTATCTGGACAAGGATGAATACAAGGAATTACAAATCGGTACACATGGTGAGTTTGGCGGATTGGGTATTCAAGTCACCATGGAAGATGGACTGGTCAAAGTCATTTCCCCAATAGAAGACACGCCGGCATTCCGGGCAGGCATTCAAACGGGTGACCTGATTGTCAAGCTGGATGATACGGCAGTCAAAGGAATGACTCTCACCGAAGCAATCAAACTGATGCGCGGCAAGCCGAAAACCGCGATTAAAATTACCGTTGTCCGGGAAGGCGAAAAGGAGCCGCTGGTATTTAACCTGGTTCGTGACATCATCAAGATCCAAAGTGTCAAATCAAAACTACTCGAACCAGGCTATGCATATATCCGTATCACACAGTTTCAGGAATATACTGGAGAAAGTCTGGCGAAAGCAATTAAAACACTGTTTTCAGAAAGCACAAAACCCATGCAAGGACTCATTCTCGATTTACGTAATGACCCAGGTGGCCTGTTAAATGGCGCAGTTGCCGTGTCTGCTGCCTTTCTTCCTGAAAATGCACTGGTTGTTTACACAGAAGGTCGCACAGCAGATGCAAAAATGCGATTACACGCCAATCCTGAATATTATCTCCGCGGCCATGGCAGGGATTATCTGCAGGATTTACCCGGAGAAATCAAGACTGTGCCAATGATCACATTAGTCAATGGCGGCTCTGCTTCAGCTTCAGAAATTGTGGCGGGAGCGCTGCAGGATCATAAACGCTCCATCGTTATGGGATCACAAACATTTGGCAAAGGCTCTGTGCAAACAGTATTGCCGTTGGGTAATGACACCGCAATAAAACTAACGACTGCGCTCTACTATACGCCGAACGGTCATTCTATCCAGGCAACCGGCATTACCCCGGATATACTGGATGAATCAGCGGATGATGATCAACGCCTGCGCGAAGCGGACTTAAGTAGACATATTGCCAATGGCCAAAAAGGCGAGAAAAAGTCAGCAGTTGAGAAAGTTACTGAAGAATCGGCAAACAAGTCCCAAAAAGAAGAAAGTAAAAGCAAGAAAACCAGTGGTCCGATTGAATTCGGATCCGAGGATGATCTTCTGCTTATTCAAGCTATGAATTACTTTAAAGGCATAACCACATCTCCTGAAAAAAAATCTGATAGTGCAGGCGGTTAGCAGTTATCCGGAGCAGCTTACGTTTTGAACGATCACCAGTTGCTCCGGTATAGCCGGCATATTTTGCTTCCCGAAATTGATATTTCAGGTCAGGAAACATTACTTAAAGCACATGTACTGATTATTGGGGCCGGTGGTTTAGGGTCGCCTGCAGCACTTTATCTTGCCGCCAGCGGTATTGGTAAATTGACAATCTGCGACGGTGATTCTGTAGACTTAACTAATCTTCAACGCCAGATTGTACATCCATCATCCGCAGTGGGTCTTCTCAAAGCACACTCAGCCCAGACCACATTGTCCGGTCTAAATCCGGAAATAAATATTGCTGCCTGTTCTGAATACGCAAATGAAGCGAATTTACAACAGCTTGTTGCCGGATCCGATGCAGTCATTGACGCGAGTGATAATTTTGAAACGCGTCATAACATTAATAAAGCCTGCGTTGAAAACCGAAAGCCTCTGATCTCAGGTGCTGCGGTTCGTTTTGAAGCGCAGGTTTCCGTTTTCGACTTGCGTTCACAGCGCAGTCCCTGTTATCACTGCCTCTATCCGCTTGATGGAGAAACCGGGGATATGCCATGCGCAATCATGGGTGTCTTCTCCCCACTGGTTGGTATTATTGGCAGTATTCAGGCAGCTGAAACGATCAAGACACTGCTGAGAATTGGCGAAACCCTGAATGGCAGGTTACAGCTACTGAACGGTCTTACCATGAATTGGCGCACAATCAAACTCAAGAAAGACCCATATTGCAGAATATGTCAGCATAAATGAGCGCGCGCCTCAGTCTTTTTACTAATACTATATAATCCGCTGGTTTTTCCATTGTCTCATGGCTAAAACCCCGGGCGGAATCTTCAACAGGCATAGGACTGAAAAAAACAGTTGTTTTTCTCAGTCTAGCGTTTTTTGCAATCGAAACTCTCGCTTATGGTTTATGCAGCAAAAAAATGCCCCAAGCCAGATAACCGTTCCTACCGCCATCAATCCAATAATTCAACCCGGTCTTCATGCGTTCAATATAAGCCGGATCGATTTTTCCCGTTAGTTCTCCGGTATGTTTCTCTGTTTCATCAAGCACTCGTTGGTAGTGATTGATCAACTGCTGAGTCAGATCATCAAATCTGATTACATCAAAACCCAACCGAGCAGCAACCTGCCGATAATAATCCGGCGAACCCAATGAAGATAGATGGATGCGATCAAGTATCGGTTGCAAAACACCAGCAGGACAATCGTCGGCCTGCATTGGATCGGTAAAAACAAAATGTCCACCCGGCTTCAATACCCGGTAGGCCTCTGCCAATACCTGCTCTCGCTGTGCACTGTGCAAAATCGCGTCCTGTGACCAGATAACATCAAAACCGGTTGACTCATCAGCGCTTGTAAATGGCAATGATTCAAAACTGCCATCTATTACTTGGATTTTTTCGGACAGATGTGCAGCTGCATTTAACTCGCGCGCGCGCTGATTTTCAACTTCGCTTAAATTCACCGCCTTTACCTGCACACCGTAAGCTTTTGCCAGATAACGGGCAGCGCCACAATAACCGGAACCCAGGTCAAGCAAGACAGAACCTGATTTTAATTCAGGAATATATTTGGCCATGGTCTGTACTGTTCGATGACTTGCCACGTTGATTGGCTCATCTACACTTTCATACAGCCCGATGTGAATATCTTCCCCACCCCAAATTGTGCTATAAAAATGATCTGCATCTTCGCTGTTATAATAATCACGCGCAGTTTCAACGGCAGCTGGTTGAGTTTTATTTGAGTCCATCATACTATTCGTCTGCAGAGTGATAGGCTTTATCGGCGATATGGATAAAAAAATCCGGTTCGCTTTCTCGATAGGTTTCCTGAAAATCTCCAAACGTTTCAATATGCTGAAAACCGACTTCCTGCATCAGCCGTGTTGTATAATCTTTTCTGAGCGGAAACATATTTAGAAAATATTGATCGCCATCGGAAAAGCTGTATTCAAATCGGGCCAATCCCTTATCAACGTGCACCGGTTTTACCGATACATCAGTGCCACAATAATAATAAGTATGTGTACTGTTAAAACCGAAGTCAATTAAGGCATCATAGTTACGCTGGTCCAGTATCAATACACCATCGTGTCGCAATGCGGCATAAAACTCAGCCAGTGCCTTACGGCGGTCATTTTCATTAAACAAATGTGTAAACGAGTTACCGAGACAAATAATCGCATCAAATTTCTGATGTACGTCACGATTCAGCCAGCGCCAGTCGGCCTGCACGGTACGCAGAATATGACCGCGCGACCGGGCATTGGCAAAGGCCTTCGACAGCATCTCAGCACTGCCATCAGCACTGACTACTTCAAACCCGGCTTCCAGCAGACGGACCGAATGAAATCCGGTTCCAGTCGCCACATCCAGTATTTGCCTGCAACCTCTCTCTTTAAGTTTGTCGATAAAAAACGAGCCTTCAGATTGAATTCTCGCATTCCAGTCAATCAGTGAATCCCATTTTTGTACAAAAGCATGCACATATTCCGCACGATATTGATCCGTTTCACGAACCGATACCGGGTCGGAACCATAATCCTGTTTTGTCTGTATCGATGTAGTATTCATTTCGCTCTCCGTGGGTATAAGTGTAATAAGACTGCCGTAATGGTTTTCACCAAACAGCAACACATAACACCGGAAAAATTCCAGAGTCAATCGTTGTCTTTCGATCACAATCTTGCGCAAACCTAGACCAGTCTGGCAAAACCAAGCTAAAATTATTATTTTAAGGTTGTTACTTACATGCAAATCTGGCGAAGCAATCCTTCACCAAATCATAAGACACCGCTTGCACTGACAATCGGCAACTTTGACGGCGTTCATTTAGGTCACCAAGCCATTCTGTCCCGTTTGAAAGACGCTGCCGACAAACTTGGGATTGCTGCTTGCGTCATGACCTTTGAGCCGCATCCACGCGAATTTTTCGCACCAGATCAAGCACCTACTCGCCTCACTAGCTTCAGGGAAAAACTGCAACAGCTAGCCGGATCGAAAATAGATTATGTACGAGTATACCGCTTCAACTATGATTTCGCAAAAATAAGCCCCGAAGCTTTTGTAGATCGAATACTAATTCAGGAACTTTCTGTTCGCTGGTTACTGGTTGGCGACGACTTTCGTTTTGGTGCGCGCCGAGCCGGCGATTTCGCTATGTTGAAGGCACAGTCCGGGCAATTTGGTTTTGAAGTGGAAGAAATGCCGGGCGTTTTAATAGATGGGCAGCGCGTGTCAAGCAGCCACATAAGAAAACTGTTAAATGCCGGTGATCTGCATACAGCCCGCCGCTTTCTGGGCAGACCCTTTAGTATCAGTGGGCGTGTCGTTGACGGCGACAAGCTTGGAAAAAGACTTGGCTTTCCAACCGCCAACATTCACATCAGGCACAATCGCCCGCCTATTTCGGGTATTTTTGTCGTTAAAGTATACGGCGCCATCCAATCGGCACCATCTGCTGCGCTGCCCGGCGTCGCCAGTCTCGGCGTTCGGCCGACTGTCCATCAAAACTGCGAACCGGTGCTGGAAGTTCACTTGCTCAACTTTGACCGGTCGATTTACGGCTATCATTTGCGAGTCGACTTTCTGCATAAACTACGCGATGAAGAAAAATACTCCGATTTAACCCAGCTTGTACAACAAATAGGCAAAGACATCGAACAGGCAAAACTTTTTTTCAATCAAATGACGGATTCCGTGGTTTAGCCAGTTAAGTCTCGAAATAAACCGTAATCACGTATAATTCATCACAATTACAACACAATGTCATAAAATAGCAACACTCAATACCGATTCGTATATGATTGCAAAATGCAGCCTATCGATTTCGACGTGAAACGATTTTTAATTTTTTTCATGACTGATTATAAAAAAACGCTTAATTTACTCGATACGCCTTTTCCCATGCGCGGCAATCTCGCCAAAAGGGAACCCGCCATGCTCGAGTCCTGGCAGCAAAAAAAACTGTATCAAAAAATCCGTGCGGTAAGTAAAGGAAGACCAAAATTCACTTTGCACGATGGACCGCCGTACGCAAACGGTGACATCCATATCGGACACGCCGTCAACAAAATTCTCAAAGATATCATTATAAAAAGTAAAACACTGGCCGGTTTCGATGCGCCCTATATACCGGGATGGGACTGCCACGGTTTGCCCATCGAACATCAGATAGAAAAAAAACACGGTAAGCAGCTGTCCGCCGATAAAGTACGCGAACTTTGTCGGGCATTTGCTGCAGAACAGGTTTCGCGGCAGAAAGCGGATTTCATTAGGCTGGGTGTTTTGGGTGACTGGGATCAGGCTTACCTCACCATGAATTTCCAAACTGAGGCTGACATTATTCGCACACTGGGGAAAATCTATCAAAACGGTTATCTGTATCAGGGGCAAAAGCCTGTCAACTGGTGTATTGATTGCGGCTCTGCCCTTGCCGAAGCGGAAGTTGAATATGAAGACAAAACTTCTCCGGCAATTGACGTTGGCTTTGATGTCATTCAGACAGATGGAGGCAATGCAGAAACGCAATTACGAACAGCCTTTAACCTTGATACCGGCGCTTTGCCAGATGGCAGAATCATGGCAGTCATATGGACGACCACACCCTGGACGCTGCCAGCCAACCAGGCTGTCTGTGTCCACCCCGACTTTGACTATGATCTGGTTGAGACACATCGGGGCATGCTCATACTGGCAACAGAACTGAAGCAGACTTGCCTGGAACGCTATGATTTGGAGGGTAAGACAATAGGGCAGTGTAAAGGCCAGGCGCTCGAACACCTGCCATTGCAACACCCATTCGAAAACCGACGTGTCAAAATCATCTGCGGTAAACACGTAACATTGGAAGCCGGTACTGGTCTGGTACATACTGCGCCCGCTCACGGTCTGGACGATTATTTTGTCGGCCAACAATATGGCCTTCCCAACGAGAGTCCGGTTGAAGGCGATGGCAAATTTATTATGGATAAACCGCTGGTTGGCGGCTTATTTGTCTGGAAAGCTAACGACATCGTCATTGACGCATTGCAGAACAGCCACCATCTGCTCTCTCTGAAAAATATAGAACACAGTTATCCACACTGCTGGCGACATAAAACTCCCATTATTTTTCGCTCAACACCGCAGTGGTTCATCGGTATGAATCTGGCACGACATTCAGATACAAATTCCGATACCATCTACCAGGGAAAAACCTTACGTGATCTTGCCATGCAAGCAGTAGACAATACGCGGTTTTATCCCGCATGGGGACGGGCACGACTGGAGGCCATGATCAAGAACCGCCCTGACTGGTGTGTCTCCCGACAACGTAACTGGGGTGTTCCGATGGCGTTATTCGTCCACAAAAACACCCACTCACCGCATCCGCGCACCATGGAACTGTTCGAACAAGTCGCACAAAAAGTCGAAAAGCAAGGCATAGAGGCCTGGTTTTCGCTAGATGAAGCCGAATTACTTGGTGAGGACACACAGCATTATATTAAGCTGGCCGATACGCTCGATGTATGGTTCGATTCAGGAACAACGCATGATACTGTAGTCAAACCCAATTCACAGCTCGACCATCCGGCCGACTTATACCTGGAAGGTTCCGACCAGCATCGTGGCTGGTTTCAATCGTCTCTGCTGACCGGCTGCGCCATTGACAGCCACGCTCCCTACCGCGCACTGCTGACGCACGGGTTTGTCGTCGACGGCAACGGACACAAGATGAGCAAATCCAAAGGCAACGTGATCGCACCGCAAAAGGTCATGGATACCTATGGCGCCGACATTTTACGCCTGTGGGTTGCATCCACCGATTACTCCGGCGAGCTTTCAATTTCCGAAGAAATCCTCAAACGTGTCGTTGAAAGCTACCGTCGCATTCGTAATACCCTGCGTTTTCTGCTGGCTAATCTGACGGACTTTGACGCGCGAAAAGACATGCTGGCAATTGAGGACTGGCTGGAAATAGACCGTTATATGCTGGCATACAGTAACAATTTCCAGGAAGAACTCGTACAGATCTATAGCCGTTATGAGTTCCACCAGGTGGTACACAAACTGCACAATTTCTGCTCTGAAGATCTCGGCGGCTTTTATCTAGATATTCTGAAAGACAGGCTTTACACCGCAGCCGCCGCCAGTCCGCCACGGCGTGCCGCACAAAGTGCGCTTTATCATATTACTCACAGCCTGATCCGCCTGTTTGCGCCCATCCTGAGTTTTACAGCCGAAGAAGCCTGGGAGCACCTGTCCGGGCAGCCAGACGACAGCGTGCTGCTGCATACCTGGCATCATTTTCCAGAACAACCTGACGCACAACAACTATGCGACCGCTGGAGCAGAATTCGCGTATTGCGCGCCCAGGTATTGAAAAAGCTTGAGGATGCCAGGGCACAGGGAAAGATTGGATCATCACTGGCGGCAACTGTAAATATCCGCGCAGGTGGTAATGACTGTACACTGTTACAATCACTTGAAAATGATTTACGGTTTGTCCTGATTACTTCAGAATCCAGGGTGGAAGCAGCAGAAACTGCTCAGATATTGGAAGTCACGGTTACACCGAGCCGTCATTCGAAATGTGAACGCTGCTGGCATTATCGCAGCGATGTTGGTCAACATTCCGAACACCCCAATCTGTGCGGGCGCTGCATATCCAATCTCGATGGAACAGGTGAAGACAGACGATATGCCTGAAATAAACCGCAACCCATGCTCTTCAGCCTGAATGTCTACTCATGCTTTGAACGCACATACGCACAAGTCTGCTGACATGAAACTATACTACTCACTGAGCATCGCGCTGATTGTTTTAACGCTGGATCTGGCAACCAAATACTGGGTACAAACGTCAATGGTCTATGGCCAGCAAATTCCTGTGACAGATTTTTTCAATCTGGTACTGACCTACAACACCGGCGCAGCCTTCAGCATCCTAAGCGAAGCCTCCGGATGGCAGCGCTGGTTTTTAAGCGCGATCGCCGCGGGCGCTTCTATTATTATTATCTATATGTTGAACAAATATAAAACCGAGCAACTGTTTTGTTTATCGCTTAGCCTGATACTTGGCGGCGCTATCGGTAATTTATGGGATCGTATTACACTTGGATATGTCGTCGATTTTCTTGATTTCTACATCGGCGAGTATCATTGGCCGGCATTCAACATTGCGGATTCGGCGATTTTTGTAGGTGCAGCCCTGCTCATCATAGACAGCTTTTATAATAAAAAAAGCACGTCAGAAGAAATAAACGGCAAATCCGATGGAAAAGAAAAAACTGAAAAACTCTGACAAAGTGTCAGCAGTTATTCCTTGTTCTTTTCAGATCGCTTGCCCTCTTTGGTAATGGGGCTCTGCACCGTGTAGCCCTTTTCCTTCATTTTATAACCGCCATAGGCTCCGGCACCCGCTGCCACAGCCATCCAGCAACCCGATAATAGCGGCACTAAAATAACCAGCATCATTGCGTTTAGATTGCGCTTTCGTGTCAAAATCAACCTCATCATGTGATACAAAAACAGACCGGTATGTCTAGCCACAGCCACCTTGTTTTACAATGGCACTGTTCAATAAAGAGCGAGAGCATTTCCAGTAGCGCTGCACCAAATCCCGCTCATCGATTACAAACCGCAGTAGAGATACGTTTAAAAAAGGAAGTCTCGGAATAATCGAACCACTCCTTCAGTTCATCATGGTGAGCACCAATAGTGCTGCCTTTGGCCATAACACCCGGATAAAGCAGCATTGTGTAGGAGCGTGCCCGGTCAATTTCACAGTCGAACTCGTAAAATGTCTTCAGTGACTGATAGCCTCCTTTTTGCTTTTCATCATAGCTGGACAGAATCCACACTTTTTTGTAATGGTCGCCACTCTGCCGGACTGTGGTCGGATCAAAAAAATGCCTCGCCTGTCTGTCTGGGTCTTTATGGACAAGTACCCATTTCGCAAACACGGGTGCGCAAAAAATTAATAAACCAACCAGCAATGCAGTAAAAAAAATTTTTCTCATTATTGCGTTAGTATTTTTATACTTGAAAGCAAGACTGCCTATTCTAGGATAAAAAGCCGTATCAGTGAACATACTGACTGGCAAATTCCTGTCAACGGACCGACAGTTCATCCGGATACTTCGAATAACGAAAAAAATAGATGCTGAGAATCAAAATGATTGCAGCAGTCCGTATTCGTTTACAATAATGACTTTTCGAAAACAAACCAACAAAGATTCAAGGACTGCTTGTTCATTAACAATGTCAAATTGCGTAACTTTTTAGAACTACAGGTACAGAGCAACAAACGTGAGAATTTTTCCTGCATTTATCGAGCTTCAGACCGAACAAGGGATCTCCCTGCACGATCTGATGCCGGAACTGAGACAATCGGTCACGCAATCCGGTATTCAGAACGGGTTTGTTACCGTCACTTCGCAGCACACTACCACGGCCATTGCCATTAATGAGAATGAAACTCGTCTGGCCGAAGATATTAAAAGTTTTCTGACGCGTCTCATTCCGCCTGGTGACCGTTATCTGCATAACGATATTGCGCTGCGCGACTGTCCGCCAGACGAACCTGAAAATGCACATTCGCACCTGGCCGCCATGTTGTTGGGCAGCTCTGAAGTGATTACCCTTGTAAATGGCGAACTGGTGCTGGGGCAATATCAATCGGTAATGCTGTACGAGCTCGACGGCCCGCGAACACGAAAGGTCAGCGTCCAGATTTACGGCGAATAGCCGCTCCCAGACAAGGTGACTGTTCAATTTTTGGGTTATGTTTGAGTTATATCTCGACACTGTGGACATTGATCAGATCATTCGTTTTAGTGCCTGCCTGCCACTACGCGGCATTACTACCAACCCATCGATTCTGGCAAATGCAAATACAGGTTTGCATGATTTGTTGCCTAAAGTGAAAGAAGTCCTTGGAGAAAAAGCGCGAATTCACGTACAGATTGTCAGTGAAAGCGCTGATGCCATGCTTAATGAAGCAGTAAACCTGCACAAACTGCCCTACGATATTGTCGTTAAAGTCCCCGCCACTGAGACGGGCATTGCCGCGATTAGAATGATGAAAGCGCGACGGATTCCCGTACTGGCAACCGCCATCTACAGCGTACAGCAGGGGTTTCTGGCCGCACTTTGCGGTGCCGATTATTTGGCACCTTACGTCAGCCGTATTGATGCCATCGTTACAAACGGTGTTGACAGCATAGACGGCATCGGAGGTGCAGTTGTTGTGGCCGATCTGCAGGCACTGATCGACCGGCATCAACTGCCAGGCAGGCTACTGCCCGCCAGCTTTAAAAATATGAGGCAAGTACTGGGCGTACTGAATGCCGGTGTACCCGCGATCACCATCCCGCCCGCCATCGCCGCCGAAATGGTCTCGCATCCCGCTACACAAACTGCCGTAGATCGTTTCAATCAGGACTGGCAGACCGTTTTTGGCCAGACAATGCCTTTTGAAAGTTGATTGGGAAGTATGCGCTATCAGTTATTTCGCATGTCTTCCAAGCAATAGAAATGGTCTGCACGCCAATAATGTATCACTTAATACACATTTATCACATACTGTGAAATTTAATAAACTGACACTCTTAATTCTTGACCGATTTATTAATTTCCAGATACCAGACCAATTATCATTTCAATTTCTCAAAGGAAAATACTAACCCATAGAATACACCCCCCATAAATGGGGGGATTCAGTTTTTTAGGTATTTCCTTATAAATCTCAATCTGTTACTTTTGTCGAACCAAACGAAATACTACAAAGCCGAGTGCCATTAAAAGTAAAGATCCTGGTGTGGGAACACCGGTAGGTGGGTTTTGGATTTCACGAATGATTTTGTCATCAATCGCATCAATGAAGTCTTGATTGGTTTCTGCAAAAACCTGGAAAGCGCCAGCGCCCGTAATCACACTTAAACTACCGTATTCAAATGCATCAACGAGATCATTTTGATCGAGACCAAAGAAATTTCTATCATTCATCCAAATTGCGTTAATTGCGGAACCGCCTGCTGCCAGAAACGCTGCCCCAGCGTCTCTTGTAGCTTGACAATCTGGACTGGTATACGTACACCCTTCCCCACTTTGCACACCTTCAGATGTGATATCTATAATACCGCGCCCTTCATAATTATTTGTAGTTATGGCTATTGTTGCTTCTCTTATCATGTTTGCCTGACCATCACCACCACCGCCAAGTCTACCGGCAGCAGCAACTGCATCCGCAAACGCATTCGCTTGTGCTGCATTACTAATTTGCATCCAATCTACCGCCACACCAACATTTGTGCCAAAGTCCCATAGCGTTACTGCAATACTTCCAATAGTGCCATTTTCTATTGCGTTAATTACCGTGGGGCTCCGAAATGCAGCCTCTATACCATCTCGACGAAGTGCAAAATCCACTGCATCAACACTACCTGAGGTATCGGTCGCTAAAATCAGTTCTACGTCAACAGGAACAGCATGTACCGAATAAACACTCAATACCAGTAACGCTCCCATTATCCATTTAGTGATTCTGTTTTTCATTTTTATCTCCCCTTCTGTTATTAAAGTTTCATTGAATACTCTAGCAAGAATCATGCCATTTAAATAATTATTATTTAATATCAATAATATATAAATAAATGACAAAAAAATCTGTTATTATCCTGGCAGAAATGTAAAAAATATCGACAATGACTTTCTTGTTGATGACTTCTTGAAAAGTTTTTTCAGTCTTTCCAAAAAAATAATCAGCAACTGGAAAATTAACTATCGTTAAAAATTATAACTTCGGCGAGTGTAATATTTTGGCAGTATTTGTTTACAGTTATTCCCTCAATGAATCATCAACTCCAAATCTCACTCCAGAACTACACTGCATCGTACAATTCTAGATATTCTATTTATCCAAATTTCTTAAAATTTAATAACGAACCCGGCAAGCTGTTAATCAAAAATTAATAGTTGACCTAGCTAATTGTTTTTTCATATCCCCCGCCGCCCGGCGTCTCAATCACCACTATATCCCCTGCTTCAAGCTGCATACTGGCAGCAGAGGCAAGCTCTTCGATCACACCATTACTCCGTTCCAACCAATTACGCCCCAGTCTGCCCGGCTCCCCACCATACAGCCCGAATGGCGCGATACGCCGGTGATTGGACAGAATGGCAGCATGCATGGGTTTGTTGAAACGGACACTCCGAATGACACCGTCACCGCCTTTGTGCTTTCCATGGCCACCTGAATTTTTGCGTATCAAGAAACTTTCCACTGTGACGGGATAACGCGACTCAAGTATTTCGGGATCGGTCAGGCGCGAGTTGGTCATGTGTGTATGCACGGCGCTCTGGCCGTCGAAACCAGGTCCAGCACCGGCGCCGCCGCAAATAGTCTCGTAATACTGGTATTGATCGTTTCCGAAGGTGAAATTGTTCATCGTACCCTGCGCGGCAGCCATAACGCCAAGCGCGCCGTACAGGGCATCGGTCACACACTGACTGGTTTCCACGTTTCCGGCGACCACGGCCGCGGGATATTGTGGATTGAGCATGCACCCTTTCGGCGCGATGATCTCGATCGGCTTCAGGCAGCCTGCATTGAGCGGTATTTCATCATTCACCAGCGTACGAAATACATATAAAACAGCCGCGCGACACACCGGCAATGGCGCGTTGAAGTTGTTGGGCCGTTGCACGGAAGTGCCGGTAAAATCGACCACGGCCTTGCGCGCACGCTTGTTGATACGAATAGCTACACAAATGACAGAACCGTCATCCATTTCATAAACAAATTCGCCATCGGCAAGCATATCCAGCACGCGGCGCACGACTTCTTCGGCGTTGTCCTGCACATGCTGCATGTACGCATCAACGACTTCAAGACCAAAATGGTCAACCATGTGCTTGAGTTCATGCACACCCTTCTCGTTGGCCGCGATCTGCGCACCGAGGTCTGCAATATTCTGTTCTGGGTTACGTGCCGGATACTGTCCGCCGGTAAGCAGCCGGCGGATCTCGTCCCGTAACAGTACGTGATTGCGCACGATCTGAATGTTGTCAAACAAAATACCTTCTTCTTCAACCGTTTTACTGTCGGAGGGCATGGAACCCGGCGTGATGCCACCCAAATCGGCGTGGTGGCCACGCGATGCAACGTAAAAAATTACCTGGTTACGCTGCATATCAAATACCGGTGTCACGACTGTGACATCCGGCAAATGCGTGCCACCGTTGTACGGCGCGTTGATCGCGAATACATCACCATGTTGCATGGCAGGGTGACCGGCAATCACCGCCTTGACACTTTCTCCCATACTGCCCAAATGCACCGGCATATGGGGCGCATTGGCGACCAGATTGCCGAAGCGATCGAATACAGCACACGAGAAATCAAGCCGTTCCTTGATATTGACCGACGATGCCGTATTCGCCAGCGCCGCACCCATCTGCTCGGCGATCGACATGAACAGGTTGTTGAAAATTTCCAGCATTACTGGGTCAGCTTTGGCGCCAATGCTTTCGCGCAGCGGGCGGGGTTCATGCCGTGTAAGCACCAGTTCGCCATGAATCTGGCACCGCGCCTGCCAGCCCGGTTCAATGACGATAGTTGCATTGGCATCGCTGATGATCGCCGGGCCTTGAATACGGTCGCCGACTTGTAACTGACCACTGGCATATACCGGTGTAGCGTATTGCAAATCGTTGCTGATCATGGAAACGGTTTCGATCGGTTGCGGTTTTGCACGCGAACCGGTTTCTTCATTAGCACGATTGGAATGACCTTCAGCAGCGTCACCGGTCTTGCCGATTGCTTCTGCAGACACCGCTGCTATCACCAGACTGCGCTGGGGCTGTGTAAAGCCGAACTGGCGCTGGTGCAGTTCGGTAAAATCCGTTTGCAGTTGAGCAAGCGGCGCGCACTTGACTGTCAACACCGTATCGGTGCCCTGATAACGCAAGCCGATACTTTTGATCAGTGAAATGCTAACGGTCGCGATACCCTGACTGGCAACTTCGTGCTGCACTGACTGTGCAAGTTTGTCCAGTGATCGGCTGGCCATTTTCAATGTCTGCGCATCAAGCGGTGCCTCCACCGTTTCGGTATGAATGGCGATGATATCGGCGAGTCCCATACCATAAGCCGACATTACACCTGCCAGCGGGTGCATCAGAATGGACTTTATTCCCAGCACATCGGCGACCTGGCAGACATGCTGTCCCGCCGCCCCACCAAAGCCGTTGAGCGCATAGCCGGTGATGTCACGGCCTTTTTCCACCGATATTTTCTTGATTGCGTTAGCCATGTTTTCCACGGCAATCTTCAGAAAACCTTCCGCCACCTGCTCGGGCGTGTAGTCCCTGTCGCTCGCAGCCGTTACTTCACAAGCCAGTTGAGCGAATTTTTTCCTGACAATATCCGCATCCAGCGAGGCATCAGCATTCGGCCCAAAAATATGCGGAAAAAAATCCGGCTGGATTTTGCCAAGCATGACGTTGCAGTCGGTCACCGTCAGCGGCCCGGCACGGCGGTAACATGCAGGCCCCGGATTGGCGCCAGCGCTGTCAGGCCCAACGCGAAAGCGACTGCCGTCAAAATGCAAAACTGAACCACCTCCCGCCGCCACGGTATGAATCGCCATCATCGGCGCACGGATACGTACACCGGCCACCTCTCCGTCATAAATACGTTCAAAACTGCCATCATAATGGCTCACATCGGTCGACGTGCCGCCCATGTCAAATCCGATGATCTTGCTAAAACCTGCCTTTGCCGCCGTGCGCGCCATACCGACCACCCCTCCCGCCGGACCGGACAAAATACTGTCTCTGCCCTGAAACTTGCCTGCCCGGGTCAATCCCCCGTTTGACTGCATGAACAACAATTGCGTATCACCCAGCGCGGTCTCAATCCGGTCGATATAACGGCGCAAAATCGGCGACAAATACGCATCCATTACTGTCGTATCACCGCGCGACACCAACCTGATCAACGGGCTGACCTGATGGCTGACGGAAATCTGCGTGAAACCGATATCTTTGGCAATGCGCGCAGCCGCCAATTCATGCGCATGAAAACGATAACCATGCATAAACACAATGGCCACCGCACGGATACCCTGGCGAAAGGCGTGGAGTAATTCAGCAGCCAGCGCTGTTTCGTCGAGCGTCTTGATGACTTGACCGTCTGAACCGATCCGCTCATGCGCTTCGATAACCGTTTCATAGAGCATTTCCGGCAGCTGAATATTCAGATCGAATAATCGCGGACGGTTTTGATAGCCGATGCGCAAGGCATCGGCAAAGCCACCGGTAATAACCAGCGCCACACGCTCACCTTTGCGCTCGAGCAGCGCATTGGTTGCAATCGTAGTGCCCATTTTGACATGGTCGATCAAATGCGCCGGAACAGTTTGATCCGATGTAACACCCAGAATCCTGCAGATACCTGCAAGCGCCGCGTCAGAATACTGTTCCGGGTTCTCGGACAAGAGTTTGCAGGTTTTCAGTTCGCCCTTAACCGACCGCGCCACAATGTCGGTAAATGTGCCGCCACGGTCAATCCAGAATTGCCATTGTTTATCATGGGTGACGCTGAATTGCGGATCAAACATAAATCAGGGTTATTACAAAGAAGAATTCAATGACTGTACTGACAAATGATACATTACAGATCCGCCCCGCGGGTTTTTAACGCAATCAACCCACCAATGGCGGCATGGGGCAATCAATCAAATCGGCAACCGCTCGAAACAATTCGGCTTCTGCTGCCGACACCTGCCCATCTGCGGCAATCGCCTTAACACATGCCTTGAGCAACAACGGTTTTGTCAGCGGCGCCAGTTGCGCCAATTGATCCAGTGCTTCATCAACCTTATCCAGCTTTAAATCTTTAGCCGGCAATAATGAAACATTTAATCCAGCCAGATTTTCCCTGGCCACTGCAAAAGCATGTTCCTTGCTCACCCCTTGCGGTTTGCCGGCATGCACCAATAAAGACAAAACCAGGGCACACGCCTGTTGTGTCTGCGCCAGTTTAAACTGTCCCGACAGTTGTCTCTTTTCCTCAAATGCAATATCCAGATGGTGCACTACAATCTTCTGCAGTGTCCATTCAAACAAATGAATTCGGGCATCCATCGCCACCAGTGTATAGAGATTCTTTTTGAACACCAGATATTGCGGTTTTGACAATTGACGCAACGTCGATAGTGCAATATCCAGCACCGGCAATCGATGCGCCAGTTCCAGTTTGGCAAATTTTTCTGTCAGCTTGAGGGTTTCGGCATATACACCGTCGTCCGCCGCTGTGGCCAAATGCTGCAACTGCTGTTGGCGCATGGCCGGTGCATTGTCCAATACCATAAAATAAATCAAAGCCCGTGCGGCAAACGGATCATGCGCGGCCTGTTTGATTTCAGCTGGCAGTTCACTTAACAACTGATGCGCGTAATTGATTTGTGCATCGTTTAGCCGGCCGATTCTGTCCACAAAGGCGCCGCCGGCCATCACCGTTGCGGCACCGGTCATTAATCCGGCTGCTTTGTGGCGCGCCGCTTGCGCGGGCGATCTCTCTACCTCCTGCAATATTGCGATTGGTTGAACATCAAACTTCCCGTTCCAATCGGGATCAATCTGAAGAATGCGTTTTTCCAATGGAGGATGGGTAGCGAACAGCCTGGTAAATGTGTGCCTGATACCGTCTCCAAAAAGCGCGTGGCTGATTTCCGCACCATTCGGATTTTGTAACGTGGAACCCAGGGTGTCGCTGCCAATCCGTTTGAGCGCGCCGGCTATGCCGTTTGGATTGCGGGTAAACTGCACGGCAGATGCATCCGCCAGATATTCACGCTGACGGTTTACGGAAGCCTTGATCAAATTGCCAAAAAAAGTGCCGCCGTAGCCTATCACAACCAATCCCAGAGCCAGCGCCACAACACCTCCGCCATTCCTGCTGCTTCTGGAGCGGCCGCCTGTACGCAGCAAATAGTAACCAATCAGGCCGAGAACCATGATGCCGTGCAAAATACCGATCAGCTGGATGTTTAATTTCATATCGCCATTTAAGATATGGCTGAACTCATGCGCGATCACGCCCTGCAATTCATCCCGGCTTAATTTCTCAATCGTCCCGCGCGTAACACCGATCACGGCATTGCTGGGCGAATTACCGGCCGCAAAAGCATTGATACCATCTTCATGCAACAGATAAACAGGCGGCACCGGCGTGCCGGAAGCGATCGCCATCTCTTCCACCACATTCAGTACACGTTGTTTAGACATGTTACCGCTAGCGTCGACAATCAGTTCTCCGCCCATCAGCTCGGCAACCTTTTCGCCACTGCCGTTTAGGCTGTATATTTTGTACAAACTGCCAAACGCCACAATCGCCAGCACACCCAGGCCGACCTTCAAAAATATATTCCAGTCAAACTGCCGCTGAAAAGTTTCCAACGTCAGCTGCTGCGTATTAACATAGCCGAACGCAAACATCACCAGCAGATTGGTCAGGATAATCAACGTAAAAACGGCCAGCAAAAACAGCACAACCAGTATGACCGTGCTATGCCGTGCCCTGTCCTGCAATTCAAAAAAATTCATACCCCGGCACTAAAATGAAACTTTTGGTGCGGCCTGGATCTGGGCGCTGTCTTCAAATTCCAACAAAGACGCATCGTCGCGATGGCCAAACAGATTAGCAAAAACCACCGGCGGGAATGACTGTTTGTAGTTATTATAGTCCATCACCTGATCATTATAGGCCTGACGGGCAAAAGCCACTTTATTTTCTGTGCTGACCAGCTCTTCGCTCAATTGCATCATATTCTGATTGGCCTTAAGATCGGGATAGGCTTCCAGCACAACATTGAATTTGCCCATCGCGCTGGCGAGTTGACCTTCAGCACCAATCAACTCGCGTATCGCATTGGCATTGGTCGGATCCGAAGCTGCCGCAGCCAGATTATTGGCAGCCGCATTACGCGCAGCAATCACATTTTCCAGCGTTTCCCGTTCATGCTTCAAATAGCCTTTGGCGGTTTCAACCAGATTGGGAATCAAGTCATATCGGCGCTTCAACTGCACTTCAATCTGGGCAAACGCATTCTTGTAGCGGTTACGCTTGGTCACCAGATTATTGAAAATCGCAATGACATAAAAAACAAACATCGCCAGCACAACCAGCACCACAATCGTCGTTATTTCCATCGATCTCTCCTGTTTGAAGATCAAGCATTATCAGGTAAAACAATGCTTAACATGATGAAGGCAGCCCCACGTAATGTAAAGCACGAATAGGCCGGAAAAATCAACGTTTCACCGGAATTCGGATGCTGTGGAATCAAGGTGCAAGATTGGTGGATGACGCAGACTTATTCACACTACAGCGCTGACTTATTTCTGATAAAGACCGATTTTCATCACCCGGCCTAACAAAATGAAATGTTTATCCAATGAATAAACCAGACAATCATTGCCCATCGCATTTTGGGCGATGATCAAATCAGGAATCCCCACGCCATTTGTGCCAGCCTGCAGACACTTCACCTGAATTTCAATGATTTCTTTCCATTCGATAGCCAAAGGAATCTGTTTAATTTCATGGAGTAATTGAATAACAGCAGTTTGCTTCTTGATCCTCAAATAAGGAACGAGTTCAGCCAGGATAATGTCATTGATCACAAGCAGATTTTCATCAATCAAATTATCCAACGCTGCGGAATGCGCCCCACTGCGAAAATAGTCTATCCATATCGACGTATCAACCAGAACCCGCATTAACCGCGATTCCGTAAGGTATCGAGATCAATATCCAGATCAATTATTCCTTTATACCGCTTGAGATTTGCAATTTTTGATTTTCGAATCAATTCTTCCAGCGCCAATACAATAACACCCGTTTTAGTGCGCGTATGGGTTAACTTCATCGCTTCGTTCAATAAATCCTCTGGCAAATCAATCGTTGTACGCATATTTCACCTCGCAAATGATGCATAACATATTAGCCAAAAATGCATATAGTTTCAATGCTGGATGCGCTGAACGGTTGATGGATGGCTGGTCTTCATTTCAACCCCGCAATTTTGCAAATCGAAAACATGGATTCATTTATAGGGCGGACAAGTGAATTGCCATCCACCAAAACGATATATTACAAAACAGTCATCACTTTGAATCCGCCAGCACATCGATCAGTAACTGCCGCATGTCATACGCCAGCCCTTCACCAGGTTGAATGATGGTGAAATCGGGGTTGTCCGGCTTCAAGAAATCCAGCCCTCGTTCCCGGCCGGATGCCAGAAAGTCGTTAATCGCCAGCCGGTAGGTTTTTGCCGCGTCTACCGGTTTGCCGTTGACCAGCCAGATACCGTTCTGTTGTTGTACGTTGGCGTATTGCAAAAACCCGCCCGTGTTTTTGTTTGCCAGCCCCTGATCAAGTGTCTTGATCAACAGGCTGCCCTTGATCGCCGCCAATTGCACTTGGCCGCCAAACGGCAGGATACGAATGACGTCGTATACGGTGATTTTTCCCGGCGGCAAATTATCATCGATGCGGATGGCGCCACTGTTATACAGCGACAGTTCGGCGTCGGGATATGCCCCCAGCATACCGACGGCTACCAACTGCGTCAGGTTGGTTTGCGAACTGCGCACGCTGGATTCCAGGCCATCGAGTGATTCTGTGGTATTGGCAATCACTTTTTCCGGTTCAAAACCCTGCTGGCGAAAGGCATCAAACGCAATACCCACCCACTGGTCGACGACTGCTTTTACCGTAGAGTCTTCGTCGAACCGCTCATCGATCGGCACAAATGCCGGTTTGACCTCAGTCTGCCGGGTTACTGGATCGAAATACAGATCGACGACGTACACCGAGCGCACATTGGCATCACCTTTCAATATAGGTGCGAAACGGCTGCCGCGCCAGCGCTGGTAGTTAATATG
Source organism: Nitrosomonas marina (assembly GCF_900111605.1). Lineage (GTDB taxonomy): Bacteria > Pseudomonadota > Gammaproteobacteria > Burkholderiales > Nitrosomonadaceae > Nitrosomonas > Nitrosomonas marina_A. The sequence goes on from NZ_FOIA01000022.1 coordinate 56,810, forward strand.
CTCGTGCCCGCCAAGGACCAGGCCGACCTGCGGGTTTTGCTGCACCAGCGCAACATCGTCAGCTATTGACTGATGCGTCAGCGCGATGATGAAATCGGTCTGCCCGGACAGTTGCGCAACCTGCTGGCCCGCCACCTTTGACGGATCGTCGTAGCGCACGTAATCAGCTTGATTCACCGACAACGTCAGCCCGAACAAACCGATCCTGAAAACTTCGCCGCTTTTTGGATCGTTTACAGGCACGACCAGGTTCTGCAAAACGCCGTCATGGGATCGGCCACCTATATCGAACACATTGCTCGACACCCAGGTAAACTTCGCTTCCCGCATGCGTTGCCGAAACTGGCTTTCTTTCAAATCGAATTCATGATTGCCAAATGTGGCGTAGTCCAGTCCGAAACGGTTTAACACATCGATCATTTGCCGTCCTGCCAGGCGGTCACCCTGATATTCGGCTGTGCCGATCGCGGACGGACTGAACAGGTCGCCGCCCAGTGTGGTGATGGTATTCGGATTTCGTACCAGCAGCTGTTGACGCAGCGTCGCCACGCGCGCAATGCCACCTTCCCTGCCGCCGCTGACCGGGGTGATTTCGTAAATATCGTTGAAATGCAGAATGGTGACATGGATTCTGTCATCTGCTGCGGTTGTGTGATCGGATACTGTGGTGCAGGCTGAAGTAACAACGAGAACGCACACCGACAAAACAACTGATGTCAGCTTCTTCACGACGGGCTCCTGTGATTTCTGTTAAACGGCACAAAAGTGTAGCATGCCGTTCAATAACAATGCCTGACATTATTGGAAACCGACTTTGTGATCGTTCAACAACAGTTTTTTCTCAAATATTGACAAATAGCTTGGTTCGCGAAACATATTTCGAACCGCTAAATGGGTATGTCCAAATTATTTTTGTCACTACTACTATTGATTAATTCTGACTTTCGTTGTATTCCTGCTGCTTTTTAAATCAGCCAGCCTTTTTCGCATATTTACGCATTCACGGTAACTTTTCGGCTGAATAGCATCTAATTCATACGTACGTGCGTATTCAAACAAATCAACACTACAGACAATGAAAAAAGCCTTACATTTTTTCCGTTGTGCCGCAGCAGCACTTGCAGGCTGCAGTCTGTTATTAATACTTTGTGTATGGCTGCTGATTTACGGCAGTCTGCCATTTTATGAAGGCAAGAAACACTTTTCCGAGCTTTCAGACGCGGTCATTATTGAACGTGACGCGCTTGGCAGTGTGACGATTACCGGACATAACAGGTACGACATTGCCGGGGCGCTTGGCTATGTCCATGCACAGGAACGCTTCTTTGAAATGGATCTGATGCGGCGTCAGGCCGCCGGTGAACTGGCGGATATTTTCGGTAAAGCTGCGTTACCGCTGGATCTGGAGATCCGGCAATACCGTATGCGCGCACGCGCCCGAAAATTTCTGGAACAACTGCCGCCGGATCAGCAGGCATTGCTTGAAGCTTATCGCATAGGTGTCAACAATGGGCTTAACGCCTTGACCGTGCGCCCTTATCCATACTTACTGACACGCACACAACCTGTACAGTGGACCGAAGAAGACAGCCTGCTGGTTATTTTCTCCATGTTTGTCATCCTGAACGATCCAAACAGCCGACGTGAACTTGCTTTGTCAACCATGCATGCGGAATTGCCTGATACCCTGTACCGGTTTCTAACCGCGAGCGGCGGTGCATGGGATACACCGTTAACGGGAAATTCCCTTGATTGGCCGCCTATACCTTCCGCTGACGATTTCGACCTCAGGACAATAAACACGCCAGTGCAGGCGAACATGATTGAATTCGATGAAGCGATACCCGGCAGCAATAATTTTGCCGTTGCCGGAAATCTGGCCGCCAAGACCGGCGGCGCGGCTCTGGTTGCCAACGACATGCATTTGACGCTGCGCGTGCCGAATCTATGGTTCCGAACGCGGTTGATCACGGTTGAAAATAACGCGCGCACGCCCCACAGTCATGCCGACGTGATCGGCATCACACTGCCAGGCGTACCCGCGGTCGTAATCGGCTCCAACCGCCATATTGCCTGGAGCTTCACCAACAGCTACGGCGATTTTATCGATTGGGTGCGCATTACATTCGATCCTGAAGACAAATCACGTTACGACAGCGCCACAGGCTGGCGATCCGTGGCGAGTTATCGAGAAATCATTCATGTCCGCAACGCGCCAGCAAAAGAAATCATGGTTCACGAAACCGAGTGGGGACCGATTGTCGCACGCGACCATGACGGCGTTCCACTGGCGATGGCCTGGACGGCGTTTCAACCGGGCGGCATTAATCTCGATCTGGTCAAGCTGGAAAGCGCACGTACGGTTGATGATGCCGCACAGATTGCCCGGCAAACCGGCATGCCGCCCCAGAATTTCATTGTCGGAGACAAGCACGGCAATATTCTCTGGACGATAGCCGGGCGTATACCAAAACGAATCGGAGACTTTGATCCCCGGTTGCCTGCCGATTGGTCGGATCCGGAGACCGGTTGGCAGGGATGGCTGAAGCCAGACGATTATCCGCTGATTCGCAATCCGGAATCAGGCCGTTTGTGGACAGCCAATACACGTACTGTTGATATCGAACAGCTGGCCATTCTTGGCGACGGGGGTTATGATCTTGGCGCGCGCTCCAGGCAAATACGAGACAGCATTTTTGCACGTGGTCATTTTTCTGCCGAAGACTTACTCTCGATTCAGCTCGATTATCGCGCACTACTCTACGTGCGCTGGCATGCACTGCTGATGGAAACGTTAAATCATAGCGAGAATACCGGGCTGCTTGCGCAGGTCGAAGATATTCTGAGAAACTGGAACGGACATGCATCCGTTGATTCAGTTGCCTACAGGATTATTCGCGATTTCCGCCAGGAAGCCATTAAAACCCTGTTGCGTGCCTTTACAGCGGAGATCAAGCAACGTCATCCAGCATTTCAACTGCCGCGCCTGAGTCAGATTGAACATGCCTTCTGGCAGCTTATTGAGAAACAACCTCCGCATCTGTTACCCCAAGCCCACGATAATTGGAATGAGTATCTGCTGTCATGCCTTCAGCGCGTTATTTCCCGTTTGCAACAGGGAGCGGACGATATCACCGCCCGCACATGGGGCGAAGAAAACATGGCGAAGATCAGGCACCCATTGAGTCCGCATTTGCCTGCTTGGATCGCAAAATGGCTCGACATGCCCAGCGATCCGTTACCCGGCGACATACACATGCCGCGGATACAAACGCCCAGTTTTGGCGCGTCGCAGCGGTCGGTCGTTGCACCGGGGAAAGAGGAAAGCGGGTATTTTGACATGCCTGGCGGCCAGAGCGGGCACCTTTTATCACCTTATTACGGTAGCGGACATACCAGTTGGGTAACGGATAAACCGACACCCTTCATGCCGGGCAAAGCAGAAAAAACACTCACTCTGACGCCCTGACGCTTCAGTTGTCTGAACCATTGAATCCGGATTTCCGGTTGATCCGTAAATGACAGCGTTTAGGGAATCTCTAAAAATATACTTAAAGCGAATCTTTCCAAGCCAGGGAACGATTAGCTGGATTTCCGACTATTTTTCTGTTCAAGAATTTGATTT
>NZ_FOIA01000025.1 GCF_900111605.1 Nitrosomonas marina
ACTTTAATATGACTGGCATCAATCATTAGCCATTCGTAGTCCGGATCATTGACCAGTAATTCCAGTAATTTCTCCCAAACCCCTTTATCCCGCCATCGGCAAAATCGTCGATGTGTGTTTTTCCAGTCGCCGTAATCCGGCGGCAAATCCCGCCAGGGTGCGCCTGTGCGTAAAATCCAGAACACCGCGTTGATAAACTGGCGATTATCTTTTGCAACACCTCCCCACTTGCCTGATCGCCCTGGCAAATGGGGTTCCAGTAACGACCACACATGATCTGAAAGATCATGTCTACGATAAGCTTCTGACATACTATTACCATGTATAATAATCACTTGCAGCATAATTATACAGTAATTTCTAACTTGTGACGACGCTATCTAATAGTTATCCTGATCAATAACGTCTCTTACGCAATGCCGGGTATGCACGGATCAAGCGATGGCGCAGTTACAGAAGCGCCGCGTGTCACAAAAAGTATGGGAGAACCGATCAACTCGCCCGGCGCAGAACTCGAAATTACCTACAGTTCGGACGGCAAGACAGCCATTTTTGTATCTACGAGGGAAGGCAGTATCGAGTCGCCCGGCAATCCTTATAACTTTGATATCTGGATGTCTTACTATGAAAACGATGCCTGGCAACCACCAATTCATCTGGGGTCGGGCATTGATCCGACTGTAGGACCGAACATCAATACTTCAGCCTGGGAATTGGAACCGAGTTTTTCGGATGACGGCAATGTCATTTATTTCACACGATATGAGCCGGGTAATATTCTGTCAGGCGATCTCTACGTGGTTCAGAAAGTCGATGGTGTCTGGCAATCCGCTAAAAACTGGAATGATGTGCCGGAACTACCAAACATCAACACATCGACCGGGGAAGAGCATTGTCCGATTATTGTCTCCGACAGTTTGATTTACTTTAATTATAATCAACCGGGTGTAACGGAGGACAGCGATATCTGGAAAGTTGAAAAAAAAGACGGCGTATGGCAAGAGCCTGTAAGTTTAGGCACGAAAGTCAATTCCCCTCAACGGGATCATATGCACTGGACCGGATTATCGAAGGATGGCAAGAGTTTGGTCATTACCAGTATGCGGACTGATCTGGATTCCCGAGGTGGGCATGATATGTGGATTTCGCATCAAGATGAAAATGGCGAATGGCAGGAGCCGATAAACCTCGGCGATACCATCAATACAGGTGGCGAGGATATGTGTTGGACATTTACTCCGGATGGCAAGAAATTTACCGGCAGTTGGGGACCGCACGGTACTTACGATATGGATATTCGCTGGATTTACAAGGACGATGTTCCGCTATTAAGAAACTTTGAGCCGATCGGTCCACCGCCAAATTTGCTACTTAACAGCAAGGCAGTAACATCCGTAGACTGATATGGGTAAGTAATACTGAATTTATAATATCTAAAAAGCCTTCAGATTGAAGGCTTTTTTGTTTCACGCTGATTCTGATTTGGGACTTTGTTAGCTACGACTGCGCACGATGCATATGTGTCAATCAACATTGAAAATTTACCGGGGAGCAACATCCAGAAGTTGCCAGTTGAAGGTATAAAAATTTAGTTGTTGAAAGCATTATTACGATGTCTGAATCGATAGGAATCGTTACCGGTTTCGAGGATGTCACAGTGATGTACGATGCGATTGAGTAAAGCGGTGGTTATTTTTCATCGCCAAAAACCTGTACCCACTCAGCGAAATTGAGATTTGAGATGATAATCAGAGAAGTTGTCTCATGCAACTGGTTAATGAGATGAAACAGCAAAGCACCGCCGGCCAGCTGTTCGATACGTGCTTTGGTCAACGGGTTTTCTGCCCAGTCGAAGTGGATCAATTCGCGATGATGGGGAAGCCTGGCGGTATGCAACTGATAGTTCAAACTGCGCGCCTTACGGTCAGTCTGCTCTGTGGCAATCAACCGATCCAGCCAGACTTCGGGTATCACCGGCTTCTGGCGCGCGCCGCCTTCGGCTTGCCATTCTTGCCAGGGGGGCGCCATGCCGTGCAGATAAAGCGCCTTGCGCCGCGCGTAACGGTCAGTGATCATTGAGCAATCTCCGCAAGCTATCGTAGCGGCTGCAGTCGGCCTTGGGTTCGATATGCTGGCCGGGCACGCTGTTTCGCTTAAACGGTACATTTCATTGAAAATAACGGCGGCGGTGATAATGCCGAGCTATAAAACAATGTGTTACATTGCCAATTTATATCCGTAGTCATCCGGACTAATTCATAAAACCTAATAAACAAACGGAAACGGGTTCTCATTAGTGTTATGCTCGTATTGTCCTGTAACTGTTTGCTTGCATTTAATTAAAAACAGAGGTAACTTCTTAGTTAATACTTTTTAACCCGTAGAAATAATCCTGTTATGGCTCAAAAAATCCAAGAAGTGCGTTATTAAAGCGCTGAACCGTAGGAAAATAATATAACCAGGTTTATCGACGGTAACGTTCATTTTTCTCCATTTGAGAAATCAGAGCTTTAAATCAATACCCATCGACCATTCTGGTAATTCATCGCAAGCATAAAAGTGCTTGTTCAGGAACTGATCATAAAATGTGCTGTATGTGTTTGTATGCTCTACAAGTGTTGTTCAATTGCAGAGATATATACACACTACTATTTGATAGAAGCAGATTGCCCGGTGGCTCCGCTTCTAATTCCTAATTCTGTTTGATGCCGGACCGAGTTTCAACTCTTGGCGGCCCACAATGGAAATCTTTTTTGATATGTTGAGGAAGTATGCTTTTTTATAGTGAACCTATTGACGGATTACCGGCCAGGATTGCCAAAGACGCCTCATCCGGCTTGCCGCTCCTGACCGAGCAAACCGCAATTTTTGAAATATTGCTGACATATTTATCGCTTCCGTATTCGGTTGCTGAATATGGGTGCGGAAAAAAAGCCAGCTTGATTATCGAGCAGCTTACGGATATGAAAATTCCCGCTTGGGCCATTCAGCGTGGTATTGCTATCGAACGTGATATGTCACCTGCAGCGCTGAATCAAATCGACATGCACCAGCGCCCATATGCAATAAGTGTCAATAATCCGTTGGCGCAACTGGGTGATCTACTGGATCCGAATTTGCGCAAAATGCTGTCCTGCGTCGTTGAAGATGTGCAGCCGATGCAAAAGATGATCAAAGTGGGTCAATATGCCTTACATCATGAAAATGTTATTCAATTTGTCAAGGCCCGCAGCCATGTCTTTACGGTGCTATTGTTCTGGGATTCGGAGCACCAGTGCGTTGTTGAGCGCGTGATAGATCCCACTCTGGAGCCTGCGGGGCCGTTTCCTATTGCTGCACTCCGAAACAAATTGAACGCTCCTGAATGTTTCCTGTTAACAGCATGTTTATTAGGTAATTTCCGTTTGCGTTCAACATATTTGACCCATGAACAGCAAAAAGAAATCATTGACAATCTTGGATCGCTGGAAAAGTTGCAAGAAATAGGCCGGGATGAGCACAATAGGTTGTTCCGGACACTAACAGGAGCAGAGCCCGGTTCTGTCGGCGACCCTGATTTCTGGAGTTATATTAACAATTTTCATGATGCAGACGAGCAGTACCAAAATGAAAAGCTACAGATGACAGGGCCTGGAGATGAAATTCGGCCCCATTTACTGGCGCTTGTTGAAGCGCGTGAAAACCATCTTTATACGACAGGCATGATTCGTACGGAACTGGATAGCATTGTGACCCGGCTTCAACTCGAGTCAATTCTGGCAAACGACGCATTCCTGGCTGAACAGGCGCTGGAAGCGCTGGCTGACTGTGCGATTACGATCGTTTATTTTAATTCTTTGCAGTATATGGCTGAAAGAATCAAGAAAGGTGAGAAATTGCAGGATTATTTGCGAAATATCGTGATGAACAGTCCTTTGCGGGGTATTGGCGTACGGCAGCGGCGGCGTATAGACAAACTGGGCGTCATTGCTACACGAGAGGATGGCCAAATTGATGCCAGAGCTTTTAATCCGCAATTTCAAAATTGTGCCATCGAAACCATCAGGCAGATGAACAAAGCCCGGTTGTCCGTTTTCATCGATCAGGTTGGGAACATACATGGCGTGCGCCTGACCGATGCTGAACGTACTACAATACAACGGAAACAAGTCGAGATAAAAGAATTTATACGTCATGGCGTGAATCATTTTTCTCATATCGATACAGTTAAGGATGGCGGGAAATTTGATGGCCGTCTGGGCGTGACAGGCGGTATTGAAACCGCTGAACTGATTGCTGATTTGGAAGAATATTTTGGCGTAGAGGTCCAACATGAAGAATCCTCAGTAAGGCTCGTCGTTACGGCGTTTAATAATGAAGAAATGACCTTTACCGGAGAGGGGGTTTCTATGTCTGGCAGCGCCGCTGTTGCGGGATTTGCTGCCCCCAGTACAGTGCATAACATGATCAATCAGGAAGGCGAGCGTTATGGCGATAAATTCGTGGATTTTTTGACAGGATTAAAATCAGCCTGCGAATCCGGCGAGATCCGGCTTGCTCATGAATTGAAAGGTAACGGAAAGGGGTTGATCAATTCCTGTGCCGCACCAACTGATTTTTTTACAAAACATACGTTTGAAAGACATATTGAACAGGGTCCGGTGCTGGATCGCGCCCGTATACCGATGATTACCGTAGGAACGATTATGGGTATCCATCAAAGAGATTTCTTCTTTGATGGACAATTGGCTGAGCAGGCGGCTTTAGAAATGAATTGCCGTTTGCGCGAACTGAACCAGCAAGCGCCTTTCATGAATTCGCGGTTCACTGTTGGTATCATAGAACCCATTGGTGAACGTACACGCCACGCAAACCCGGATTTTGCAGTGCGGTGCGAGCTGGAGGGTGAGATGAATCATGCCGGGGCAACGGCGCTGGCTGACCGTCGTGATCCGGGAGTTGGTATCGGAAAACTGACGCGTATATTCCATAACTGGATAACAGCACATGCCAACCAATTTAACGGGTTGCAGGCGATTATTGGTGATGTTGAAATCAAGCCTGGAACAAATCGAAATGTAATTCCCGGTAAAGCAGCAATTACACTGGCGGTACGAGCCGAGAATTTTAATCCCGATCAGGGCGATGAAATATTAAGAATCCTGCTGGCTGCAGCTGCCGGGAAACTGACGGCAAGTGTGTCAGCTGGCGGAGAAGGCGTAACGGTTGGGCGTATTGAACCTGTCAGCTATGTTAAAAATGCTTCGCTCGTGCGTTTGTCGTTGGATATTCGGGAAGCCGACGCAACCGTGCTTGGACAAGCCCAGCGAAGTCTCGATAAAATTGTGACAGCGCTGGAGAATGATTTGAAGGTCAAAATCAGGTATGAAGTCAAACAGCAGTTAAGTCCAAGCCAACTGGTTGATTCCGGGCAGGTTCTGATGATGGAGAGGAGTTATGGGGGAAGTCATAATCCAAACGAAACGGAAATGATGGTTGATTTGACGCGCGGCAATTTATTGGCCTTTGTTGTGATGCAGGATGTATTGCAGCGAAAGGATTTGAACGGCGTCAACCTGGTAGACATTACCGAACAGAAAATGCCCGCAGAGTGGTTGTTAAAGATGGATCGATTCGTTTCAGGTGCTTTACACGATACCTGTAATATTGCGGCTGCATGCAAATCTTAATTTGTATGGATATTTTATATACGAGAGACTGACGATGGGGCATAAATAACCGCTATGTCATAACACCGTTGCATTTCTTATATTGGATGGGTATTGGAGGAAGGAAGTGTGTTGTGGTTTTGTGACAAAGCATTTTGGGTTGAAAGCGAAATCAGGTATAATCCCGTTTTTTATATGGGTCGTTAGCTCAGTTGGTAGAGCAGCGGACTTTTAATCCGTTGGTCGTGAGTTCGAGTCTCACACGGCCTACCAAATAAAACAGTAGGTTACGAGTGATAAAAAAGTGGCAATGTTCACTCGGGGTTACACCGGGGTTACATTGCCCTTGAATCGTAACCTACTGGCACACCCTTTTGCTTTCCTTCCACGCGATCAAGTCAGAGACCTTGTACCTAATTTTGTTGCCAATTTTATAGAAAGGTATGTTCTCTTTCTTTGTGCAGCGCCATGCCGCGAGCGTGTTCACTTTAACACCTATGATCTCAGCGGCAACTGTAGGATCAACCTCGTCATTATTGGGGGCTATTATTTTTCTGATAGCTGAATCACTCATTTATTATTGTCTCCACATTTTCCACTGATCTTTTAGTAAATTCCAAGCAAGTCTTTTTAGTTTCAATCTTCACAACTTCAAAATATTGGTCCGGATATTTTTCTACAAATTCGTCGTATGTGATTAATGCCACGCGCTCGAAAGCGCCCTCATAGACAGGATGCATAAAATTCCCGTTCGCAGTTTTAATCCATTGCCTTACTATGTATTTCGTTTGCATTCCTAATCACGCTCTCAACGTGTATCCTGATTTTTTCCGCCGCAGACAGGTGTCCGACATCGTTATTGCACTGGCTATGCGCTAAAACCATGTTGTGCGTGTTATCAGGGCCACCGTGCGTTATTGACACCAAATGTTCCCGTGTAAAATCATGTCCAAGTTCTTTTTGACAAAAGAAACACAGATTGCCGTCACGCTTGAATAGTGAAATTATGATCGGCGTGCGTTTCTTTCTTGCCATGCGTTTCCGGGTAGTTTTCGGTGCTGCACGCCATTTCAGGTTATTCCTGTATGCGTTCCACGCCTCAAGCGATCCACCAGTGAAATTAACCTGGTCTGATTTGTTCCGGTATATGATCGATGTTTCATCGCCAGCCCTGAACCGCATCAACTCCCATTCGCTGGTCGGTTCAAGCACTTCTGCGCCTCTGGCGGTTAGCCACTGACTGAAATTGTCCTTACGCTTTGTTATTGTTTTGCTGTTCATTGTGATGATTCCAACAATTCTCCCAAACACTTGCTTATCACCTTCACAGGAACACCCGGCAACCTATCTTTGATTGTTTTAAACAAGCCTTCCGGTGACTTATTGCCCGCATTGGAACGCACGATAAGCAGCACTTCGGCTTTGATTTGATCGTAGTTGTCAGGATTGGACATCTTCTTTATGGATTGTTATCTTTTTAATATTTTTCACTGAATAGAAATCAGGCTGGCCAACATTGGTATCAAACCAATCAGCCAGTAATTTATCAAGTTCATCCACCTTTTCCTTTGGAATGTTTTCCAGATAACCTTCTGAAAACTCGCCCGCCAAGTCCCAGGCTTTGTCCCGTGCATCTTCAATTATCGATTCAGCATCCATGAAACGTGAGTTAGTGAAAGGGTGTTTTGTCCCCTGATATATTTCCTGGGTATCTCCGTCAGGGAATTCTAAATATGGAACAATGCCTTCGTATTCGTAGAATGTCTCACCGTCCTCTGAATACACCAGATCATCGACTTCATTTTCGCTATTTTGGTCACTCATATTGGCTCCTGATAAATAATTAATGTGATCACGCTAAACATGTGGCTTCCTGCTCATTTGGCTGCGTCATTACGCTCGTAGTCGACATACGATGCAGAGCCTATCGAGCACTATCTGCATTGATTCCCGTCTATCCATGGATGTTCGCTAAGGACTCTCACCGTCGCGGCCACCGTGTGTAACGCGATCACGTTAATCATCGCAATGTGAATCTCTCTACTTTGCCAGCGTGAATCTTTGCTGAACGTTCGGATTTGCCAGCCCATATAAACACTTCAAAAACCTGCTTGCTGTCGAATTCTGTCCCGAGCCGTGCGATTTGGCACGCAGTCAACATGCCGCACGCAGTTTTGTGGTCGAGTCGCCATGCTAGGTGTTGTCGCTGCACCAAGTTTAATTGATCCAGTCTCATTACAGATTGCCTCCCAGTCTCTTAAACTCGACAACCCACACCCAGGGGTTTGAGTCCGTAGATTTTTTACCATTAATTCTGTCCCATAATAGTAAAAATCCATATTTGTATGATCCGTTGGATTCATCGGTTCCTAGAAAATCAGCGCCTTCGGATTCTGCATCTTCTTCTGTAATATCAAGTAGGCGCTCGATACGCAAACTGGTTATTTCAAGGGTAATTCTCGAAGCCAATCGTGGCATGTGGATCGATGGCCTTGTATGTCTTGGGTAATACCATTTATCATTTGATACATGTCCGTCTGCGACGTATTCTGTTAATGAGACAGATCCAATTAAATGTTCTTTGGTTATTTCACGCACCCAAAGCCTATCTCCCACAGTCCCATGCGGGCATTCTTTTACCCATTCTTCAGCGTCATCGCTGCCTTTATAAATTTCACCGATGCCAGGTGCTAAACCTATACCTTTTACTATCCTACGTGTCTGCGTCTTACGTCCATCAAGTATCGCCCTGACCATTGGGGAAGAGAATATTATTGGTCTCTCTTTCATTTGTTCCCATCCATTTTCTGCAATATCATTCCGGTGCAAACAAATACACATCCTGCCAAGAAAAGCGTGTCGTTCAGCTCAGGTGTGGCTGCAAGAATGGTGATAATTGAAAATGCATAACAAATAAGGTAATCGTACTTTGTCATGGCTTATCACGCGCCTCTATGAGTAGGTGTGAGAATGAGTGATTTATTTTTTCCCTGTCTTCGAATGTATCAAAATAAAAAATGATGTTGTTGAACAGGAAAGCGAATTCAGTTTTTTTCTCGACCGGACATGGCAACTCTTCACCATTGAGCAGAAACGTTCTCTTTTGTTTTTTATGCCATGTCCATCTGGAAGCAACTAAGTGAAAATTATCAGCAATTTCAGCCAAAATTCCCCAGTCTATTGCCTGTCCAGTTTCAGTGCAGTACAGAGAATCACCAACAAAAACTGGTCTGTCCTCTAACACGGTTACGGCGAATTCAATATCATCAAGAGCATCCTCTACATACTCAGAAAAATCCGGGTGGTAATCGAATGATTTGTCGTTTGGGAGAGGTTTCCATCTAACACACTCCCGCGGCTTAACCTTAGTCCCCTCGCACATGTCATGTACGCGACCCCAATACTCTCTGTTTAACTCGACTACCTTGTCCATGATTACTCCTTGTGGCACGGATGGTCCATGCCGTAGATGCTGCGATATTCGTCGTTTGTGACCACGCTAAGTATGGTCACTCTTCCTGCTGTATGCGCATACAAGGCAATGTCGTATTTGCCTTCACTATTTTCACTGCAATCCATATCAATCTCGACTGGTCCTGTGTCAGTGATTATTAGCGCCTTCTTGTCTTTTGCAGGGTTGTACTGAAAAAACTCGCCGTCAAAATATCCGAGTGCTTTGTTATCGACTGCAGTACCAATAAACACTCCCAAAACTGCGCTACTTGCCAGTGCGCACGCAGTTGCATAGATGACTAGAAATTTGCCTAAAATCTTACTCATTATTGAGTTTCTCCAGAACTAGCCAGCGGCTTCTGTATTTTCTTCAGGATGCTGGTCTTGCGTGATTGATTTAATGTGACCCTTGATATCAGCATAGGTCGGGTTTTCGTCTTCATTTACTACGATGTCTGTGCTTTTTATTGTTGCGTAGAAAAGGTCGCGCGGTCTTCCAGCAGGTTTAACTTCCGTAAATTCGAAAATCCCGCCTCCTTTGGCTATAAAAAAGTCTCTAGGTATTGGCAATGGTGTTAAAAAACCCACTACCTTTGTCCAATCATCATCACTCCACCGTCCAATATCGTGCCCCCAACATGGGAATCTCACATCGTGTACTATGTTTTCTCTGCTCATTTGATATCCTCCAGATCCGTAATCGATATAACAGAAACATCAATATCAAGTGTGCCGTAAACTCTTAAAACAGCTTCCTTGTATGTGCTATTCAATTGATTGCCATGTACCTTTTTAAATGCGCTGATAGTGGCGCTCATACGATTTTTCGTGCCGTATCCGCGTGACAGAATGGCTGGCCGCCCAGGTATGCATGTTTTCTCGTTCCAGCGCGGACCGTACCGGCGAAGTTCGTCAGTTTTTGTTCCAGCCTCGAACTGGTCATACGCCCACGCATTGAGTGGCACGAAAAGCGGTTTCATTTGCTAACCCTTGCAATTCCATTCCTGTCATTGAAAATTATCGTTATTTTTTCCGATCTCAATAACAGCAATGGGTTGCTTGTGAAGATGTATCCGCTTACATCCGCATTTCCACAGCGCGTCTCGACAAAAGCAAATCCATCAATTTTTTTGTGCAGTTTGACAATCGCGCTATGAATTGCCTCAGAAACATCCATTTCCCCGATGATCATATTTCAGCCCTCGATATGTTCTTTAATAATCCTGCTGGCTTCCTTGACATCAGTGCCAGCTATGGCCGCGCATAGTTCTGCAGACAGCCCGTAGGTCCGCGCATGCCTCACAACAGCCTGGATATCGCCATTTGTTGTTCGCTTTGTCATCGCTATAGCGTAATACTGTCGAAACCCGCCAAATGTCTGTTCGTTGCCGTTTTTGTCGATAAGGTATCCAGCAGCCTTTGCTCTTTCGTAATATTCTTTACGTTTTCCCCTGGTGGGTAGTGATCTCAGCGACACAAGAAAATCAACCAATTTCGCTAATTGTTCGCACGTCAGGTAGCAGAACGGTCCTCTCTCATTGCGTCCAATCGATGGTCTATTTTTCTTTTTAGGCTGCGCTATAGTGGCGTCATTTGCAGGCATCATCAGCCTGTGCCACATGATCTGTCGTTGCTGTTGTTCTGCTGTCAGCTTCATGCCGCCTCCTGATTTTGTTCATCATCAGCAACAATTTCGCCGTTCTCAACCCAGTACGCTGTAATGGTTTCGGGAAGGGATGCTGGTTTTTTCTTCATCGTTCCGAAAATGATGCACGAGTCGAGTTCGCCTGCCTGCGCTAACTCATCCAGCCAGTAGATAAGGCTGCTGCGATTGCCAAGGTCCAGAACATCAAAGCGGTCGAGTACCAGCGTTTTAATGCCTGAAATGTACGATATCGCCTCGGCAATCATCGCATCGACGCGCCATTGCTCAGATTCGGACAGCAAGGCATAAGGAATTACGAAACTGCCACCATCCTTGGTTGCGGTGATGTTCATTTCGCTGTCGATAACAGGGTGTAGCATCCAGGATGCTATTGCATTTGATTTCAGGCGGTCATTGATCGGTTTCAATGCCGTTTTAAGCAATTCACCCGGTATTCCGCTTGGTGATAATGCATCTGCTATTGCCAACCATTCCATGATGTCCTTGTGCAGACTTTTTGCTTTGTCGATTACCAGCGCACGGTTTGAATGCTGGTCTACGATACCTTTGTATTTTTGTTCATCAGTGCGCCACTGGTTTAACTGATTGTTGAGTTCCTTAATCTCAGCCTGCAGCGGCTCGATATCGATAACTGAAGATCCCGTATCGCCGGATTTATCCAATTGCTCAAGTTTTGCTTTCGCATCTTCAGCAAGTGCAATGTCCCGCTCTCCGTTCGTCACGGAGTTTTTCATGACGCGCAGGCTATTCTCGTAGTCAGTCAGCTTTGCGCCTGGCTCAGTGCTTCCTGCCGGTTTGCAGTGTTCTGAGTAATCAGCAACACATTTTTTCATGCGCCCGATCAGGTCTTCAAATTCGCTCCATTCGTTCACTACGCCATCTGCATCAATGACGCCTTTTGTGATATCTGCGACAGACAACATTTCTTTAGTTACTTCGCAGAATGAAGCCATCAGCGGGTGTGGCAGGGCTGATTTGTTTGCGCTACCGGCTTTTAATTTCGATACCTTTTCTTCAAGTTCAGCTAATTCTTTGGTATCAAGTTCCAGTTTTGCTTTCAAACGTTCTAAACCACCAGCCCTCGCTTCGAGTTTTTCTCGCTCTCCAGCAGAGTTTGCCGCAGTGCTATTGGATTGCCTTGCGGCGCCAAGCTTTTCTGTCGCAATGTTTATTTTTTCCTGAATCTCAGCGATGTTGGATCTCGCGTTATCAAGCAGCTTGATAGCCTTGTCTGCGTCAACTTCAGGAACATCTGGCGTCCACGTTTCGGCTTTATCCTTGCCCCATGTCTGCCCGCCAGTGGTGCTTTTCCATTCGCCCTTGGCTTCTTTAGCACTATCTGCAGCAGATTTTTGTGCAGCCGGGAAGCCTGCGCGAAGCATAGGCTTGATACGTTCAACCTTGTCTGCATTGCATTTAAGGTCATCAATCAGCTGTTTACATATCTTGTCAGTGTTTATGCTGACTTGAGATAGTCCAAACAGATATGAACGACGCTTATTTTCATCCAGCTGCGCGAATCGCTGCGCTTCCAGCACATAGGGTAAGACAGGAATTTCTGAATGATTGCCTTTGCCGGACGGAACAACGATGCTGAATTTATTCTCGCCGGTAACCACTTCAGCGAAACCGGAGTCATGCTCATCAGATACCAGGAGGCTGTATTCCTTTTTCAAACTGACGCGCGAAGCTTCGCCCGTTAATGCGTGTTGAATTGCGTCACGAATGGATGACTTGCCAGATCCGTTGTGGCCGGCAATCAGTGTTACCGGTGTGTGACATTCGATTGCTATTGATTTTGCGGACAGGTAGTTTTCAATGTTGATTGCGCTGATTTTCATTGCTCCGTTACCTCTTCGTCAGCGTTTTCTTCATGCCACGCCTTATGGCCGCGAATCCATTCAACGACCAGTTCACTGCGAACAACCGGGCAATCGCTTTGTGGCTTGCCCTCTGAAGCAGCCTGGTATCCATCCTCGAACGCCTTATTCAACTCTTCGGTTGTCGGTTTTACGTCATCAGGTGATGGCAACCTGGTTGCGCTTGAGTCAATCGTTTCATCGTCTCCCATTCCGCCGCCATCGTTGTCATGGTATTCATGGCCTAAATCGAATGCGCGCTGGTCATTTTCTCCTTGTATTTCGTCCATGCCGCCAGTGTGATCCGCCGCATCTGCAACCACTACCATGACGCTTTTGCCGTTCGCATCATATAATTCATGCAAATTCGATGCGTTTGTGCCAAACCGGATGACGGCTTTCACGCCATCTTTGATAGTAATCTGTTCGAGATCGCCCACCACTACGATGCGGCCCTGGGCGGACAGGACATGAACAACCATCTTGATGTTTTCTTCTACGCGACTGCGTAAACGTTCAATAACATCATCCTGCTTCTTTTTTGCCATTTTTTGCCATACATCTGGCATTAATCTTATTTCTTGCACAAGTGCTTCGAGTAAATCCCTGCCAGCAGTTTCCGCCGTAATTTTTCTGAAATCTGTTTCGCTCATGATTTATTCCTTGAATTAATTAGAGATTGAATAATTAAACTTTGGTAACAGCCGTTGAAGAAACCTGCTGTTGATCAGCCACATCAACATCAAATGAAAGTTCTACGCCGGCTTCTCGGCCAATTTCTTCTATCATTTGTTTTGTATGAATCAGGTCGCTCCCAATAAGTCCGCACTGGGACGGGACCAGAATCCCTCTCAGGTACGTAATAGGGGAGTTGTTTAGCTGCATGTGCGCAAGTCTCATTATTTCGCGCATGATCTTTATGTCGCCGTCGTGCAGTTCTATTGTCACTTTGTGATGGTTATCGATGTGCATGGCGCTATTCCATATCCAGCGGTTTCTGCTCACGCGGTTTGCGTTGAGTCTCGGTTGTGGAAGGTTTCTGTTCAGCCTTCGGTTCATCCTTTGGCTTTGGCTTTGGTTCTGGCTCTGGCTCTGGCTCTGGATCTGGTTTTGCTTCTTCTGCTTTTTGCCTATCGTTTCCCGTCTCATCATCTGATTTTTCAGAGATTATTTCTCCAGAGGATTCATCGATAACTACCCCGTCACCTTCGATGAAAACAGATTTTCCTGACTCATTGGCCGTATCAATTTTTTCAGCACTTTGCATTTCAATTGACATTGGCAGGTATTTCCATCCTCTACGAATGATTGTTTTTTTTATCATTTCGTCACGGTCTGTATCCCACGGAGTTTCTTTTCCTGATTTAACAGCTGAACTTCTGGCCTTGATCTTCATTACCTCAGCGACAGTCATCCATTCAAAATGGCTTCCGCCATCTTTAAAATGAGCAACCATATAAACAAGATTTGGTTCGCCGCGATCACCGGACAGGCATGGTTTATGTTTAACTTTTGTATCAATGCCAAGTTCAAGGTCAAACAGGTCGTTCTCATAAACTATTTCAGCGTTTATGCTACTTATTTCGCCTGATCTTCTTGCAAGAGAGATAAGCCCCCGATATCCGGGCATCATTTTTATTTCGCCCTTAAACGGAACGAGATACGCCTGCCCTAGGGCCCCGCCAATTTCAAGACCAAGGTGTGAAGCCTGAATCACTGAATTAACAAAGCTTCCTGGGTTCTGAATCGCTATCTTTGCTAGATATGGATTGCTGCGCAGTTCGTTTAAAGCAATCCTGCACATTTTCTCTGGAGTAAGATTGCTCGATATTACCGACTTTATTTGCCCCATCCTGTTTGACAAGAAATGTGTCAAGTCAGAAATATTTTTTGGCTTGTCAACTACCTTTCCAGTTGCTACTGCTTTAAGTTCTGCTGTGCTCATAATTTCTCCTTACTTCAATCTAAATACACGAGAGCCGGGTGTTACTTTTGTGGCTGCGTTGATTATTTGGTCAAGGTCAGCCTTGCTAAACCCTGTTGATTTGCCAACAAGATCATAAAAGGCCGACTTCCAGTCTGTTTTTTTGTCGTTTTTGTTGTTTTTCCATGAACACAGTTGGTCTCTGCCGGCAAACAGGTGCGCAGAATCACCCATGTATTTTTTTACCTGAATAATTAGGCGTTCCAGTTCAACATCAAGGTTCTTTTGTGAAGATTTAATCGTTCTGATTTCTTCTATAGCCCCGATGATTTCATTGTTCGCTTCAACAGCCGAACCGGAATCCTTGGTGAATAAATGCTTTATGTCGTCAGCCGTGGTTGGCTCCGGTGCGTCACGGTTTTGAACGCGAGTCCAGAATTCAACCTCTCGTGAACGTATGGTTTCGATTAACTCTGTATCACGGTCAACAAAATGAATTCTGAGATCATCTGCCCCGATCAGCGCGGCCACAATTGACCTTTCTCTGCCTGTCACCATCTGGCCATGCGCTACCTGGGCGGTGTAGTAGATTGGTATTTCGTCGGTTCCTTCCTCGCCCCAGTGTTTTGCCGCGAAGGGGTGCACGGTTTTCATTTCACCGTTAAGTTCTTCACCGTCGACAATCAATTCAAGGTCAATCTCAGCGGCGATGAAGTCGTGCACAGGGTCTTTATATCTCTTGTTACGATCTAGGATATGCACATCATGTCCCAAGCTTTGAAGTTCATCGACAAGCATGTCAATAACAACCGGTTCCCAACGCTTGCCGCGATCAAACAATCTCTGTTTTTGTGGTGTTATTTCTTCCTGGAATTCGCCAATTTTTTCCTGATACAGCTGAAATTGCGATTTCCAAGGTGACACTTCGAGTATTGCCGCGGCGTCACTACCTCCAATGTATTTGGTTCTGTCCATTTCAGTCATGACAATTCCTTTTTAATTTTTTCAAGCCTTTTTTGCATTTCAATCAATCCATTAGCTTTTGATATTTCAGGGCTTGAGCGCCTATCCAATTCCAGAGCGCAAGTGGTCGATTCAATCACGTCATGACAGAACTGAAGATTCTGGTATTCGAGCGATTCCTCATTCATGTGATTAACTTGCGTGTTACTGATCGCTTCGCACAGGCAGTCGATCATTTCATGGATTGAAATACGCTCCTGCAGCAATATCTCAGCCTTGCGTTGGAAGTCATTCAGCATCGCTGTAGATCTTCGCTGCGCAGCTTTTTGGTGGTCGAAATTGGTAACTTTCATGACGCCTCCGTACATTTACGCTTGGTCTCTAAGCGATTCAGGCAAATCGTTGCGCTGGCTTGGCGGCAGCATGTTTGCTGCTCTTATATCAGCGCGCTGAGTATCGACAGACAGTGAAGCTATCCCGTCGATGTAGTCTTTCCGCCAGGGGATATCTGACCTTCTGCTAATCATTTGCCTGATTGCCTCGTCAGCCGTGAATACCTCGGCATCTGCTATGCACTGGGTGTAACCCTGGCATCCTTTGCGCCAGAACATCATGTTGTTGCCGCAGTTGGCTCTGGTGTCCTGCATGTAATACAGTTCACCGGTTTGGATTTTGTGACTATGTTCTGCCTCAACATACTTGACGAAATCATTAATAAAATCAGGCAAGTTTTCTGGTTCTATGATTATGTTCTCGCTGTACAAAACCGAATACTTGCTGACGATCTCGGCAAGTGCTGGGTATTGATTCGCCCATATTTGTAAGATTGCGTTCTCTTTACTGGTATTCATATCAAACCGCCTTTACGAAGATGTTTGCGAATTCAAACCATTTAGATGCTTCAGCAGCTGCCGCTGCTGTGGACTTAAACAGCCCATAGCAAATAACTACTTTCCCGTCGCGCATTTTCATTTTTATCAAGCAAATCATTGTTTAACCTCGCTTGGTTGGGTTTACTTAGGCATGTGGCGAAACTTGCCGCGATGTGTCGCAACACCAGCTGCGAATGCTTTCTTAAATTTCTCGCCAGCCGGATATGATTCCCGCCTCATTCTTTTACTACCCCTTCCCGGACCTTTTTTTGTTGGGTGAGGGAACCGCGCGGAGTATCTGCTTTCCACTCTAGGGTTAAAAGTAGGAATGAATGGCATCATTCCTGCGAATAAGTTGTTCATTGTTTATCCTTGTTGGGTGATTTATGAGCCGTTCCCAATGCGCATTTTTTCTATTGTCGCCGGGTCGTCTTTTCTGTGCGGCGGTGCGTCTGGATCACCAGTACCGTGCTTAATGCAATATTCCTTGAATTCATTCGCAAGAGTTCTTATGTCAGCAACGAATTCCTGGTCATAGCCAAGCTTTTCGGCGGCATCAGCATAGGCATTTAAAGCCGCTGGTGCTGCCATATCTTTTGCGCCTAAAACGAAACTCGGCCATTGCGGTATTGTTCCGTCACGTCTTGTTACTAGGTATTTGCCTTCTGGCGCTTTATCGCCGTATCTCCAAAGTCTGCTCATAATTTTGTTCCCTGTTTATTGGTGGAGGCTGGCAGGATTTGAACCTGCTGGGTTATGCTTGATGTTAGTTGCCACCTCCAACTTGTCTTACAGACAGGCTCCTTCTACATCCACCAGTGCCGCTTAACACTGCGTGTCTTTCCACGCCGCAGCCTCCGTTGATCATAAAAAAACAGGCCGGATAACCAAACTCGATCACCCGGCCTCCAAACCGCTTTCGCGGACTCGTCGTCATCAAAGGGAGAGTGATGATCTTTTCGCTTCACACCTGCTTTCAGCGTTTGGCGCGTCACGTTGATTAGCAGTATAGAAAAACTATACATCATAAGTCAAGAAAATATTGACACATTAATCAATATTTTTTGTATTGTGTCTATGGATCGTCGTATAACCTTCTGACGAATAACAAAAACCTTAATACTTTTGGGGGAATCAATGGTTTTATCAAGATTCAGCAAAAAATCGAAAATCAAGAAGATTGGTAAGGAATTTCAGCAACAAGTGGGGCGCATAGCCATGCAACTATCAAAAGGTAGGCGTAATGAGGAGGAAGCAAGGCGATGGTGCGTTGATCTTCTCAAATCATCAGCTATGGGCTACAAGGAAGAGGACATTGAAACCGAGGCGCGTGTTTTGGGTAAAAGAGTCGATATAGCCCTGAAAGACGACGGAAGGATTTTTATGGTAATCGAGTGTAAAGCCGCTACGGTGAATATTAATGGTAACGCGATCAACCAGGCGGCATCTTATGCGGTTGGGCTTGGAGCAGAGTGGGCCGCTGTTACTAACGGCCATAATTGGTGTCTATACCACGTTTCATCTACAAAAGGTGTGGAACCGGATATAACTGAAATATTTGATATTTCTATACTAGATGAAGACGGTGTTTCTGAGGATGATTCATATTTTCTGTATCTATTAACGAAATCTGCTATAGAAACAGGTGAAACTAAGCGGATATATCATGAGGCTAATTGCGCCAGCACGACTAGGGTTAAGTCTGCCGTATTATCAGATGAGTCAATCGCATTAATTTGCAAAAAGTTGGAAGACGATTACAGGAAAAGAATGGGTGTATCGGTGATAGTTGACAAAGAAGAAATATACGGATATTTGAGCGAAATCATGGATTTGGTTGAATGAATTTGGATGATTTATTATCAATTCATAAAATCAAGATAAACTGCATCAAAAACAGCTGCGGTCTCATTCGTGCCAACGATTGATGAATACTGTGAGTTGCCTACATATCGTCCGACCAGCCCAAATCTTCCGTTGATCCGGGCGTTATTAAAGTAATGATCCCTCAGCTTTCCAGGTACTTTCACTTCAACGTATCCAAGTTTCATTACTGGAATTAATGATTTGCTCCAAGATTTCACTTCCCCAATGAATCTCGGGGTTCCATCCTGAGCATCATAAATTGTTCCGGTCAGCGCATAGAGTTGGTAATCAGGTCTAATTTTTGGCGAGTTTGCGATGCTGTAACCGTCTCCGGCATCATAAGCGATTTTGGCTTGATCAATGTTTTCCGGTGATAGCTTGCCAGTACGCAGATCATCATGCAGCGCTGCTATGCGTTGTTTCTCAGCTTTTTCAGAGGCAATAATTTCTTCCTGTCTTCTTAGTTCCTCAGCTTCTCTCCTTAACTTTTCATTTTCTATTTCTTTGCGGCGTTCTTCTTGCTGAGATTTAATTTCGTGATTCTTTTTTGCGCTAGAAAAGTTTGTTGCAAATCTGGTTTCACAGTCTGTGTAACACTGAATGTACTCTTGGTTTTCGGTGCGCATTTCTTCGCATAACAATTCAATTGTCGGGGTTTTCTCGAAATCAATTCTTTTATTGATGACTTTTGTCAGTATTGATGGTGCGTTTGGACATTTTTGTATTTCTTCGCGCGACAATTTTGAAGATTTGCTTTCATTGTTGGAGAAGAATATTGAGTGCGCATCATTTCTATCCGAAGATCCCCCGTTATTTGCAATTTCGTTTGCTATTGCCGCCAAATGATCGTGTGTGCTTGCGCATCCACTTAGAAAAATGACGGCTATAGCTGCCAATAATTGATGCTTTTTCATAGAGATATAAATTCCGTTGATCTCTAGTGAAATTTTATGGCTATGATTTCTGGTAACATGTATGGCATAGAGAGATGGATTTTTATACCCTTTATATTTTTTTAGTCGCAGATGCGCGGGTATTGGAGTGCTGAAAAGTTCTTTTATTGCTTCGTTTACTATATTTTTCAAATCAATTGGCAGGCTTTTGTAATCCCTTTTGAAACTTAGTTTGTATTCAATAGACTTTATTGTTACGTCTTTTGCAGACATTTTTATGATGCAAGATCTTTCAGTAGCTCTTTAACATCTGTGTATGCTTTGCTGGTTTGCGATAAATCGGCGTCATGTTCCATTACATGCCAGCGCAGATCATTTAGATTACTATGCAAATCAGCCGCCGCGCCAATTGCTTCAGTATAGACTTGCTCAATACCGTCATCTTCTGAAAGTCGAACATCATTCCTGCTGGAATCCCTTTTTAAAACTAACACGTTATAAATGTCATTGATAAATGACTGAGCTTTTTCAAGATTGGCTATAATAATATTTTCAGGATCAATTTCTGATTTTGTGGTTAATTTTTTGATTCTATCTATAAATATTTCTGCATATCTGGCGTCAGCGTTGAGTTGCGCTGTTAATCTATTAATGATAGTTATAGTATCCTCAATATCCCTTAAAATATGAAGCGAACGCACGCTCTCGTTCTCTATCTCATGAACAAATTTTTCGATATTTGAAAATGTGCAGTTATTTTGCCCCATGTCTGCCGCCTGAGCTATGTATTGGTTATTATTATCGGTACACTGATTTAGAAACTTAGGTTAACACTAAGTTTCTTGTCTTTAATTCTACAATTTATTTTGTATTATCTGAAATCATAGTGTTTCTTGATGCTACTGAACACTATATATTGTGTGTGGTTTTGGCTGATTTGTTGGGTAGTAAGAAATAAAGCGTTCGTCGAATCAGGGATGTTTTTATGGAAAACGTGGATTTTTCTGGACACCTTGCGAGGCATAATCGAATTGTGTCGTTTGCTGGTAAACGACAAATCAATTATTAATTTGAGAGTTTATGATTAATAATGATTAGAATTTATCAATAAAGAATATTTTTGTTGATAAACACTAAATGGCATTTAAAGCAATGGATATAATTGAAAAATTGCAAACCTTAATTAATCGAGACAACCTGATCCACTTATTTATTATTTTGTTTGTCGTTGATTTCTTTGTCTATCAGTTTTACGGTGTCGGGGTTATTAATGGGAAATTCCTTATTATTAACTTTAATGTTGATATAAGAAGTTCTGTGCCTTGAGTGCGCCTTTTCGACTAACCATGCAATTACAAGGATAAGTGTAATTTTTGTGACATCAATAGTAACATTGATGTTGATTGATACATCTATTGAGGCATTGACATCGTCAAAACATACTTCGTTTTTCCCGCCATCAATTATTGTAACCCCGTCTGGCGTATCTTCAAGAAGCTCAGACAAAAATGTCGTTTCTTTTGTGTGGATAATAAATTTCATGCTTTTATTCTCAGTGGATAAAGCGCAAATCAGGGAAAGCTAACCCAATCATCTTTTTTATCAAAATAAAGAGTTTCATATGGAAAACCAGCCCTTTTCGCTAAATAAACCGCCTCCGCTATCGATGGCAACTCGCCTTGTAAAGGAATCATCCAGCAGCTTTTGCCAAGCTTTTTGGTGTCTTTATTTCGCTTGCAGAGTTTTGCTAGACAATTTTCTATGGAATTCCAGGTTTGGCTTGAATCGTAAGAAAAATCGCCGGGGTTAGGAGTTTCAATGTAAAGGATTAGGTATTGCATTGCCTTAAAAATTGCTAATTCTTGGTTTTTTGAGTTGCTGTTCTACAATGTGGGCATTTAGATATTTTCGTGATCATTATTAGTAGATAGATTGTTAGTTGTTAACATCCTGATTTTTATATTTTCTGCAATAACAGAGGTCATCTACGCACCAGCCAGCAATATAAAGCACGTTATTTCGTTTCTTCCTTTTTTCCGTCTGGTTTGTCGTCTGTATTGCTAAATACGTTAATGATTTTTTTTGCGTCACCTCTACGTGAATCAGGAACTTGCATGACCGCTTTTACTAACTCTGCTTGTTCCATGCTTAATGTTTCCGGGTCAATTCCAAGCGAATCTAGCGTATCTCTTATTTTGTTATTTGATTTTTGCTCGTGAGGCAATGGCAAGCCGGACATGGATGATAAATCGCATAACTGAGAATATGATGGTTGATGATGACCTCTTTCCCAGGCCGACACATTCCCTTTTGTGCAGCCCAGTTTCTCTGCCAATTGTTCCTGTGTTAGCGCCAACTTTTCTCTGACGCTTTTCACAAACCCGGATATATCAAGATCAGTAACCATTTGCCAAAGGTAAAGCAAATCTATACCCCCGTTATCTATATTTTGTTGACTTGCAAATATAGAAAATCTATACTTGGTTTTAAATTGATTAAAACCATACGTTTTATCCATGACTGATAAGAATACAAAAGATGTGTATGCCCAAATTGTTGACAGGATAGTCGAGGCCCTTGGTGTTACCAAGGTTGAGTTTGGGCAAAGACTGGATGTTTCAAAGTCTGTCGTTAATTCATGGCGGATAACAGGGATACCCGGCAAATATTGCAAGGTTATTGAGATCATGCTGGAGAAAACTAGTGATCCCATGACCAAAAAGGATCTCAGGCCATTTGATTGGTGGGAAGTTTTTCCAGAGTTGAAGATTGAGCATAAAAATTTATCCCATGAAGATGCAGCTTAAATTCTCTTGTCCGTCCGCGCCGAATGGGGATTCCTTTTCCTCTGTACTTTATCCATTCGGATGCGGGCATTTTTTTCATGCTTTCAGTTTAATTAGGTAAGGACAACAAGTCATGCAGCACATGCCGCAAAAAACCTGGGTAGCAATAATTTCAGACCACGTTGACAAGTGGAGACGTTCTGCAGGCATGAGCCGCGAAGCTGTGGCGGAAATGATTATTTCTGAGTATCAGTTTGCCAACAAAGCCAGATTGCCCGGCATAAAGGATTTCTCGAACGATAAAACGGGTGACATAGACACAAACTTTGAAGCTAGGCGCGTCAATGCGGATCGCATTTTCCGCTGGCTTGATGACCGGACAAAAGACTCAACCCTTTTACCTGCAAATTTCATCCCTTCAGTTTTATCCGCAATGCCTGACGAATACCGGACTCATTGCGTGAACGAATTGTTTATGCAGATCGGTTTTTGTGCGCAGGCGTTGAGCAGCGAACACTCGGATGAAGAGGAAACAGTCTTGAGTCATCTGCAATTGATCATGAAAGAGGGCGGGGAGGCTGAACTGGCTATGTCTCGGCTTGTTGATGGCGAAACGTTTGATGAGTTGACTCAAGCTGAAAAGGAAATCGCTGATCTGATTGAATCTCTGCCAAGGATACAGAGATACGTCAGATCTCGTATAGCAAGAAAAGTTAATGGTGGAGGCAAACATCATGGACAAAAGAAAACAGCATGAAAGATTTGAGTGTATTCCAGCATTTTTTTGGATTGGTTACATGTTTGTATTGATTGGTTTAATTGAGTTGTTTTCACAGTAGCTATCCTTTGTTGATCTACCACCCTTGACGGATGCGCGAAAGCGTAAAGCAGTCTTTAAGGCTGTGAGGGAATCTGTCTAGTTTTGTTTGTTTCGTTGTGTGCTGCCGGCCAATTTTACGCATAGGTTGGTCGGCGGTTTAAGTGATTAATTATAGATAGATAGCTAAACGGATAAGAGAGATTTAATAAGCATGGGCGTTAACATTTTCACAAGCACATCGCTATATTCTAGCAACAGACATAATGCACGGGTTAGCGTCCATGGCTTATTGAATTTCTTGAACAATTGGTATGCGGTAATTGATATACGCATGCATTTGTACCGCGTGTCGCCAAATCGCGCGGTTTTTTTAATCTCTTGCTCAAAGGAGACACCCGCCGTTCAGCGATGGATGGCGGGTTTTTATTAGGTAATTAATTATGGCTAGAGCAAGAAACATTAAACCAAGTTTTCTGACCAATGAGCAGCTTGCTGACAATGATCCTTTAGGACGTTTACTGTTCATCGGTCTATGGATGTACGCAGATTATAACGGCAATCTTGAATACAGAGAGCGGACTCTTAAAGTTCAAATATTGCCATTTGATAACTGCGATTTTCGAGCACTCATGATTAATCTCGATAAATCTGGATTAATACGGTTCTACTCAGACTCAGAAAAGGTTTTCGTAAATATACCAAATTTCAATAAGCACCAAAGTCCACACAAGAACGAAAGGGACAAGCCAAGCGAAATACCGGAGTACACCGAAGATCATCTATATCTAATTGATTTTAATACACTCACGATAAATCCAGAAAAATCTGGAGTAAAACGAGAGTGCTCTACTAGTGATCGCGCTGAATCCCTCTTCCTGAATCCCTCTTCATTGAATCCTGAATCCCCATTACCTGATTCCGGTACAGATACTCCGGATTCTAACGAATCCTCCGTATCTTTTTTTCCGCAGGGGGGTGAAAAACCACCACCCCCAGCGACCAAAAAAAATCAGGAACCGATAACCCGTGAAACATGGGAAGCCTACAGCGTTGCCTACGAAAGCCGGTACGGTACAAAACCGGTCCGGAATGCAACCGTGTCGTCGCAACTGGCGCAGTTCGTGAAGCGGATCGGGAAGGATGAATCGCCACGTGTTGCTGAGTTTTTCGTTCATCACAACAACCAGTTTTACGTCACGAAAATGCACACAGTCGGGCTTTTGCTGGCGGACGCAGAAAAGCTCAGGACGGAGTGGGCGACCAAGCGAACCGTCACGCAGACGCAGGCAAGGCAAATGGACAGAACGCAAGCCAGAGGTAGTGTTTTTAACAATCTAATCAGCGAGGTAAAGGCAAGTGCGAGCAAGTGAAGAACTCTTGAAAGCAATCGCGGTAACGGCTGAATTGACCGATACGGATTTGTCGGAAGCAGCGGCAAGGGTGATGGCTGACGATTTGTCGGAATACCCTGAAGATCAGGTTCTCAAGGCTTTGGTCAAGTGTCGGCGCGAGGTTAAAGGCCGGTTGCGAATCAGTGATGTTGTCTCGCGGCTTGATGACGGTCGGCCTGGTCCTGAAGAGGCATGGGCGATGATCCCGCATAACGAGAGAGATTCGGTTGTGTGGACTGAGGAAATGGCCGAAGCGTATGGAATCGCTGCACCGTTGATAAACGATGGTGACAGGGTGCAGGCTCGCATGGCTTTTCTCGAAACTTACAAGGATCGGTGCGAGAAGGCGAGAAGCGAGAAGCTGCCGGTCAAGTGGTCTCCGTCGCTTGGTTTTGACAAAAACGGCAGGGAACGTGTTTTGCTGGAGGCGGTTGAGAAGGGCAGGTTATCGCATGATCATGTTGTCGGTTTGTTGCCACCTACACCGGCGCAACAGTTTTTGATTGAAGACAAAAGCAAAGGATTAACGAAAGTTTCTGACAAGTTTAAAGAACTCAAGTTGATCGTTAGCAAGAAGAATGCTGATCCGGTTCTGGAATGATCACAGACCACCTGGACCCGTCATTAATCGAATACGTTGAAGCGGTTGTTACCGGGTTTCTGTTGGTCGTTGGTGTTACTTCTGCGGTTATTTTGCTGGTTGATTATCTTAGGAAATAGGCAATGGAAATCATTTTCTTGGTACTTGTGTTGGCAGCATTGGTGGGAGTCGTTGTGTACGCACACTTCGACAACAAGCGGTGCGAATTAGACATGCAGGATTTAATCGACTCAGCTTTTGAGTCTTTGATGAAGATGTTCAAAAGAATTTGAGAATGGCTCACAGAGAACATCAAAATCCGATTGGTAAAAGTAGCGAGTGGCTTACACCACCATGGATACTTGAAAAACTTGGTGAGTTTGATCTTGATCCATGTGCGCCAGCGGTTAGGCCGTGGGAAACGGCTAATAGTCATTACACAATCAACGATGATGGTTTGACTAAAGGATGGTTCGGTCGAGTATGGCTGAACCCGCCTTTTGATCGTTTTCAAAGACCTAAGTGGATCAAGAAAATGTGTGAGCACGGAAACGGAATCATGCTGATACCGGCAGCGTGCGAAACGTATGCCTTCCGTGAGTATGTTTTCGGCAAGAGCAACGGTATTTTGATGATGCACAAACGTCCTCATTTTTGTGATTTGACCGGGCGCGAAGAGAAAGGCAATTCTGGCCAGACTATTTGCCTTGTCGCATACGGCGAAAAGAATTTCGATGTCCTTAAGAATAGTGGGCTTGGCGTGATGCTGGTGGAGGCTTCCTGACATGGAAAAGCGGCTGCCTACAGTGAAAGAGGCTATCGATTATTTAAAGAAGTGCCATACGCAGCAATACATTGATGACTGTATTGCGTTTTGGGTGGGGCTTGGTACTCAGCCTGGATTTGAGCAGGCGGTGCGTGCGGGGTTGAAAAAGAAATGAGCGCACTCCCAAAAGAACAGGAATTCAAGAAGCCAAGTCGCAAGCCAGTTCCGGTTTTTATGCGTGTTATTCAGGGTGGCTTTGTTCCCGCGGATGCGACAGCAGAACAGCAGTTGCGGGACAAAAAATTCAAGATTGGCGATGTTGTTAAGGTTTTCGTTCGGAAGCTGAGAAGCGGAAAATTTAACAGAAAAGTCCACCGAATCGGACAGTTATGTGTTGAGCATATCGATGATTTTAAACACATGGATGCGCATTCGGTTTTGAAGCGTTTGCAATTGGAAGGGAACATTTACTGCGATGAAATAGCGGTTAGACCATCCGGAATACGGACCCTGATACCGCGTGAAGTTATAAAGACGCTTAAGCCTGTATTGGAATTATTTGGACTGAAATTGACTGATACGGGATTGCTGATCGTGCGGATACCGCGCAGTTTGAGTTTTGAGAGCATGGATCAGGCGGAGTACGAGGACGCGGCCAGAAAGATGTGCGATTACATATCGGAAGTGTACTGGCGCAGTCTTGAGTCGTGGCAGATTGAGGAAATGGCTGATTCTTTTGTGGATCATTGATTATGCAGAATTGCAATCTGGTTAAACATGAGGGGCGTTGCGATGGAGCAGAATGGACTGAGTGTTCTTACTGCGGCGCCATAGACGATGAACCGTGCAAATCTGATCGTCAAATGAAGATAGTGCTGATCCAGTCACTGGTTGACATGAATGCGCAAATATCAAAGCAGTCGGACGCATTTGAAATCCTGTTCGGTAGTTATTTTGCAGGTGAGGGCGGCGTTCCAAGACTGATTAATGATTTGTTCTGCAAGAACATGGAATTGGTCACTCAGCTTACTGGTATCAGCAAAGAAGCCATAGAGTGGTTTTTGTTCGACAACGAGTGCGGTCAGTCGAATATGGCGGCAAGTTGCAACGGTGTTGAGTACCACATCGGCAGCGTAGAGCAGTTTGTTGATTTTGAGACTGGTGTCAGTTGCGATGACTAAATCAGAATCAGACCACATAGAAAGAGTTAAGTCGCTTCCGTGCTGTTTGTGTGGATCAAGTGCGCCAAGTGATGCGCACCACATACTTGAGGGAAGAATTAAAGGCAGGCGTGGTAATCATTTTTGCACGATACCGCTTTGCAAGGATTGTCACCAGGGTGAGCGTAACGGAATTCATGGCCGGCAGATAATGTTGAAACTGAAAAAGCAGACTGAACTTAATCTTCTTGGCGAAACGATAGAGCGTTTGTATGGGAGGCGGTATGGATGTTGAGGAAATGATCGACCACTGCATGTTGCACAGTGATGACTTGACCGACTGGGAGGCTGATTTTGTGGACAGCCTACAGAACCAGTTAGACGACGGGCGTAATTTGTCCGACAGGCAGGTGGATAAATTGAACCAGATTTATGAGGGGCTTGATTGATGGGAATTTTAATAATTGTTGGGTTGTTTGGTTTTGGGATTTATTTGTGGGTTAAGGCTGGTGATCTTGAAATCAGAGAGCTCGGAATAGCGGCTGCTGTGGAGGGCTATCGGCGCAACATGCGTCAATACAAAATTTACCAAAGTAACGCCAAAATACATCATAAAAACGCTCATTGCTGCGAAGTAAAGGCATCAGATTGTTTTGAAAGGGCAGAAGATTGGAAAAATGATCTAAAGGGCTTAGGTGTGGATGTGGACAAGCTGGAGACTGAAATTGATGGAGAGAATAAATGATTAATTTTTTCAAGTGGCTTGAGAGTGCAAGTAAATCAGTACATAAATACTGTTGGCAGGCGTACAGATTCGCTAGAACAGGCGATCTGTATGCGTTGTATGTCATCACCAGAATTAAGCGTTTCCGTGAACTATCAACGCTGACATACAAAATACTAGCGGCTCGAGAGCAGGCTCGTAATCACTCAGCAGGAGCGGAATGGATGAAAGTTCATGCGGCTGTGGCTGAACATTACATCAAATTGTATAACAGCAGAAAGTTCTGGTTTATGGGCAGAAAATAATGTTCTCAGTAATCAAAAAAACCAATAACGGCCTGGAATCAACAGTTCTCAAAAGCGATCTCATGACGCGTAAAAGCGCCCGGCACTTCTGCAAAGGTATCGTGGCAAGGGCGAATCCAGAGCCAAGGCTGGTTATTGTCCACCCGGATGGTGTTGAAGAGGTTTTTCAGAACAAATAAAGGGTACTGATGCCGTCATATTCAAAAGGTTTTATACAAAGCATAGAAGGCCGCGTAAAAAATGGCAGTCTGAAGGTTTCGTCGACTTTTGGAGGCGGCAATAACGTAGCAAGTGTAGCAAGTGTAGCAAGTGTAGCAAGTGTAGCAAGTGTAGCAAGTGTAGCAAGTGCTGGAAGTGCTGGTTTAAAACAGGTTTCAGGAAAAACCGGTTCGGTTGAAAACCTGCAGGCGCTTGGTCGCATGAAGGCCGGTAAGATGAATAAAACCGAGAGGGAGTATTCACAGTACCTTGATGCGTTGAAAGCCTGTGGTGATGTGTTGTGGTGGGAATTTGAGGCAATAAAGCTGAGGCTTGCGGATAACACATATTACACGATTGATTTTTTTGTCATGAGTGCCAGTGGAATGCTTGAAGCGCACGAAACGAAAGGTGGGTATGCGTTCGAAGATTCAATTGTTAAATTAAAGGTTGCAAATAGATTATTTCCATTCGCTTTTTTCTTGGTTAAAAAGAAAAAAGGCGGGGGCTGGAACATCACCAAGGTTGGAAACAAAAGTAAATAAAAACAATTTTGATGAGTAAAAAGTCAGAAGATAGCCCATCATCGCCAGCCGCACGAGTTGCGCTGGCCAGATCGATAGGAAAGCGTCTTAAGATGGCCAGAGAACGCGCTGGCTTTACTCAGGTTGACGCTGCTGAACAGCTTGGCTATACGAATTCATCAAAACTCGCCAAGGTTGAGCGGGCGACAGATACTAATTCAGTTCCGTTATGGCTTATTTTGCGGGCAGCAAGGGTGTATGAAACATCCATAGACTTCATCTTTGGCGAAACTGACGACTGGGAAATTGGTTACAAATCTTGGATAGAGCGCGACGTATCAAAGTGGGTGTTTACTGCGAATGAGCAATTTCACTTGCGTGAAATGGAGATACTTAAATCTCTAATGATGCGAACAAAGGTTATTCATGACAGTGTTGAGGATATGAGTTATGTGTCTCAAGAACTTGAGCAGGCTATGCGTCGGTTTATTGAGTTGAATTCAGGTTTTGAGACTGACATGAGGGGTGGTAGCAGGTTGTTGGCAGCTATAGAAAAAGTTTGTGAAACGGCGAAAAGAGGCAAGAAGCGTGTTGATATGTTTGGTAAAGAGTGCAACAGGCGGTTTAAACAGAAAGATCCGCAGCCTACGCTGGATCTTCAATTCGATAGTGAATCATAACAATGGCCGCAAAACCAAAATTAACCCCTGAACAATGGGCTGAAGTCAGAAAGACCTGGGAGAGCGATTCCAGGAAGGGTTTCCCTTGGCTGGTCAAAGAACTGGGGCTCGGTGTCAGTGTGGAGGCGGTACGTCAGAGGTCAAAATCTGAAGGTTGGGAAAAAGCAAAAAAACCAAGCTTGGAAAATAAAAAACCAAGCTTGCGAAATGAAAAAACCAAGCTTGGGAAAACAGCAAAGAATAAGCCCAAAACCAAGACATCGAAAACCGTAACTGCTGATACCGGACCAATTACGAAAGCATTGATCAAAAGCGGCGAGACTGGCGCGAAAGCCAATAAGGGTGGGCGTCCAACAAAATACCGCGATGAATACGCAGAGCAGGCGTACAAGCTGTGTCTGCTTGGATATACCGATAAGGAGTTGGCTGATTTCTTTGGTGTTGCTGAGTCAACTATCAATGAATGGAAGGTTGACCATAGGGAGTTTTCGGAGTCCATATCGAACGGCAAAGTCAGAGCGGATGCGGTTGCCGCTGAACGCCTGTTTGTGAGGGTGTGTGGGTACCGATACACGGAGACTAAAACCAAGGTTGGGTTCACTGAAGATGGCGATGAATTCAGCATTGAGAGGACCGTTACCGAAAAGGAAGTGCCGCCAGATGTAAATGCCGCATTCCTGTGGTTGAAGAACAGGCAGGCAAGCAGGTGGAGAGACAGGGTTGATAACTCTATCAAGCTGGACGGCGAGACATTGAGAGGTATTGCGGACAAGTTCACTGAAATCATGGAGAAAGCCAGAGAGCGCCAGAAAGCCGTTTTAATTGAACGCGGGATACTGATTGATAGTGAAACCGGAAGGCCGGTAGATGGATGAGCGCTCAGAATTCGATATTCTCAGATCCGAGATATGCGGATTTTGTTGACAGGTTTCATGCTGACCCGCTGAGATTCGCGGTTGAAGTCACCGGTATTACACCGTCATTCGACCAAGAGGACCTGCTTCATGAAATATCACCGGCCAATGCCAAGGTTTCAGTAGTTTCAGGTACGTCGACTGGTAAGACGGCTGCATTTGGCCGGATTGTATTGTGGCATTTGTTGTGTTTCCCGATCGCGGCCTATGAAGGCAAGATCGAGATAGGATCAAATACATATATCGGTGCGCCGCGTATCAACCAGGTCGGTGATGGTGTCTGGAAGGAAATGCAGGATGCGCGGATTGGTATAGCGTCGGGTGAGTATTCATGGATCAATGATTACTACGAAATAACCAAGACGCGCGCGTATGTAAAAGGTTTTGAGGAACAATGGTTCGCCGCTCAGGTTGCAATGCAGAAGGGGCAGGCGATCGGTGTGGCAGGTAAGCACCGGTACTGGCAGTTGATCATCATCGATGAGGCTGCAGGCGTCCCGGATGAGCATTTTGATGTGATCGAGGGCACGCAGACGCAGCCTGGCAATCGAACGTTGCTGGCGTCGCAGGGTGTCAGAAATGCAGGCAGGTTTTATGAAACACACCATAGCCTGTCCAGGGATAACGGCGGATCATGGGCGAACCTGGTATTTAACTCTGAGCATTCACCGTTTGTTACAAAACAGTGGCTAAGGGATCGTGATGAAGAGACGGGCGGCAAAACTTCGGTCGAGTACATCATCCGCGTCAAGGGTGGATTCGCAGACAGTTCAGGAAGCAATCTGCTTACTCGGTCGGATATGGAGAGTGCTTTCAATTTGGGAAGCATCATAGGTGATGATGAGGCGTATGGCTTGATGCTGTTAGCTGACGTCGCCTTGGGTGAGTACCGGGATTATTCGGTTGCCGTTGTTGCCAAGGTAATTGGTTACGGTGACATCGGTGCTGATGCGAGACGTGTTGAGTACATTCTGATACCGATACACACAAACTCAAAAGATGAGGTCACATTTGCAGGGGATCTGGTTGATTTGTTCGGGAAAACATCAAACGCAACGCTGTTGGTTGATAACGGTGGCGCCGGGCACACGGTGAACAGGCTGATAGAAATGCAGGGCGTTCCTGTGGTCCGGGTGGACTGGGGAAAACCGTGCTTCAAGAAAGAGTACCAGAACAGGTTTTATAACCGCCGAGCGTGCGCGATGGTGCGGTGGAGGGATGCTGTCAAGGCTGGGAGGGTGTCTTTTCTGTTTCCGGACGGAATCGATAGGAAAACGCGCGAAAAGATAATGTCGCAGGGTTCAAGATTGCCGTATCACTTCGCCGAAGCGGGCGGGTTGAAATACGTCATGATGAAAAAGGAAAAGATGCGTGAAGAGGGCATACCTTCGCCGGACATTATAGATCCAATGACGTTTCCGTTTCTTGAGGACGCAAACGAATACATTGTGGCCGATGGCGCCGGTCGCGGTACTAACACTTCGGCAGTGGATGATGCCATGGCCAAGGCTGATGAGGAGTTTTCTGATGTTTAATGAAAAGGTAGCAGGTGCGGGCGAAGTCGGAATGAGGGTGTATATCTCAACTATTTTGCCGTGCGAGTTGAAGATTGTTGAGGCGGCGGCAGCGGATATACACAAAATGTCATTGGATCAGGCATTTCTTGATCCTGAAAGCAATCTCGTTGTTGGGTACGTAGTCAGCAGTGGTATCGAAAAGGCCATGTACTGCACGCAGGATTTAATAGACTTGATCGACAAGGCCGAGGCGATGACCGATGGCGGTCAGACCAGGCATTAATTGGGGATTCTGAATATGGGCAAAAATTACTATCTGCACTTAGACAAAAAGGGTGATGAAGATATAAGCCAAGCTTTTGATCCGGTGCATATTGGGAAATCATCTGTAGGCTGGTATTTCTCTCTGCACATTTATCCGCACAGGGAAATTCACGACCTGGATGACTGGGAGCGTTTATTTAACAAAGATATCGTAACCATCCGTGACGAGTACGGGAATAAGACTTTGCCGGGCGATATGATGAATATCATCACCGTAAGATGCTTTGGTGGTAAGCACACCGAATCTAATCTTGAAGTGGCCGAGGTCGGTATAAATAACCTTTTGCGATACAGAATTGATGGCGATCGTTGCATAGGCCATGGAACTGGCACATGGGACCTGTTTGTTAGTGATTTTAGTTGAGTCAGGTGCTGGTATATGTCTATCAGAAAAATGAGAGTTTACGAGGTGGAGTTATACCATCCGGTCGGATTGCTGCGGCGCAAGGTGTTTTATGTGTTTGCCAACAATTATGACGATGCGATGGATAGGGTTATTAAACGATGGCCGAATGCGGAGCCGCTATCCGTGTGCTGCCTTGGGAATCGAAAAGCAACCTGGCTGAGGTAAATATGGCAACCAAAATAAACATTGAAATGATCTGCGCTGATTGCGGGGCAGAAATTGATCTACAGGAACTACATTACAATGAAGTGGAGGAAGAGGACGGCACAGATGCCGCGTTGTGTCATGACTGTATGGACAAAATGAATGGCGAAGGCATTTATAGTTTTGGGCACTTAGGATACTTTCTTAGTGACTGGATGCAATGAGTGTAAACAAGGTTGTAAAAGGCATTCTGAGTGAGAAGCTGGGCGTAGATCGTCGATCGATCAGGATGGATTCTCGTATCGGTGATGACCTGTGCGCTGATTCACTAAAGTTTCTGGAGATCATCATCGCGCTGGAAAGCGAGCTCGATATCAGTATTGAGGATTCGGATGCTGAAAAGGTTGTGACGGTGCGGGACCTGTTAGATGTTGTGAGAAACGAGGTTGATTTGAAGCGTCAGGCAAAGGCCGCCTGATGTTAATAATTTAGACCACAATTGAGGCAGAGAAAATTAACATGGAACTGAGCGGAAAAGGTATTGAATTCCTTAAATCGATTGAGATGTTTCGGTCAAAGCCGTATGACGATCAGACCGGGAAAGATGTTGAGCACTGGGTTAAGGGCGCGACAATCGGGTATGGGCATCTAATAAGTTGGCCTGAATGGGAATTGTTCGGCAGAAGTTATAAGCACGCCGGAATAACGCAATGCGTAGGTGAGTGGATGTTTGCAAGTGATTTGCAACCGTTTGTCGACAGCGTTAATGAAAGAGTGCATGTCGTTGTTGCTCAGAATCAATTCGATGCGCTGGTGATCCTGGCATTCAACATAGGAATCGGCAATTTTGGCAGTTCATCCGCACTCAAACTGATCAACAATCCATATTCCAGAACCGGTTACGTTAGCCTTGAAGCAGCATGGAAGGCTTGGAAAAAATCACAAGGGAGAGTGATGCAGGGGCTCATAAATCGGCGCCATGCGGAGTGGAGAATCTACTCTGAAGGCGTCTACGAGCGGTGGTAACAATTAATAACTACGCAGTGAGGATAAATTGAAATTTAAACTGAAAATATTGAACAATGGCATTACTAAAGCTGATTTAACCCCGAAAACGCCCGGCAGCGCTGGTATCGATCTAATGGCTGTTGGTATTGATGGAATGCCTGATGGCGACTTTGTTATTCCGCCGAACGAAACGCGACTGGTGAGGACCGGTATTGCGATTCATCTTGATAACCCAGGGTACGCGGCTATGTTGTTGCCACGGTCCGGAATGGGGCATAAGCACGGAATCGTATTAGGCAATCTGGTCGGGCTTATTGATTCGGATTACCAGGGTGAATTGATGGTTTCAGCGTGGAACAGGAGCGGCAAGGTGTTCAAGGTTGAGCATCTTACACGCATCGCGCAGATGATTATTGTGCCTGTGGCGAAGCTGGAGTTCGAGATCGTTGAGAATTTTGATGAAACGATACGGGGATCTGGCGGCCTTGGATCGACGGGCACAAAAGGCGGAGTAGTTGGCCCTGGCTTTGGGTTGTTCTGATTCAGAAAGTGTTGGATGAGAATTTCGACAAATTAATTGAAGAATCGAATAAGGATTGAGAGTGACAAAATCATGGGCTGGAAAAACGTTAAAGAACATTACAATCTGGATGGGCGCATCGTTTATATTGATGAGAATGGTGATATCTGTATAGGCGATGAGTTATTAATCAAGAGAGCGGTTATAAGACTCGAAACGAATAGCACTCATGTGTATGGGGATGTTAGTGTCTTGGGATTTACGTTGAATCGCATAGACTACGACGAGTTAAAAAGTCTTATAAATACTCCTGACCAATTTGAAAAATCTTTGCCTGTTTATACATACAAAGATGGAGTAATTGTTGAGAAGCAATGTGAAGAATACGGCTGGCCGAATGTGACGCACGACGGCTGTTTAATGCGCGATGATATGTATTCAAAGAGCCGTGCGAAGGCTGTTAAGCTTGCAAAGAGATACTTGGATTCCATGACAAAAAAAGCCGCGAGAGAAGTGTCATCGGCCAGGCGTAAGCTTGAGCGCTCAAAAGAAAAGTTGCTCGAAATTAAGAAGATAAAAAAAAGATTTAACGAGACGTGCAAGAACGCCGATTAGTCGCTCAACCCACCCGTAACAACGTGCGCAATCCTGCGGTCCTTAACATCCTGGCCGACTTCGTTTGAGTTGATGACTATAGGTTGCTGATTGCGTTTTCCTGATCCCGACGTAAGCTGTTCAGATATTGACGGCGCGTCGGGTATTTTGTGCTGCATGGCTGGTATTTTTGGCGCGACCGGTGTCGGCGCTGATACAGTCTGTGTCGTGGTAATATTAGGCGCCTGAAGTGATGCCATGTAGCTGGCGTATTTTGTTTGCCTGTCATCCAAGCCATTTAAGCCGCCATTAATGCCGCGTGTGACGGACGAAACATCGCCGGTCCTGGCTTTTTCACCAAGATTGTTCTTTTGCCAGTACCATGCAGAGATTTTGGCTGCCATTTCTGGCTTTGAGGCAAGGTCAGGGTATTTTACAAGATCAATACCCAAATCTTTGCTCGCCGCTTCATAGTTGTTGCGACCGGTAAGCTGTGTATGGCCGCGTCCGCGGAATTTATACGCATCACCCGGATTGACATTACCCATGCGACCGCCATACATGATCTCGGCTACTGCTTCAGGTCCTTGCGCCATGGCCTGCTCTATTGCCGCGCGACCTTTGCTTTTCGCTGTCTTGCTGACTTCCATAATTCTGTCAGGACTTCGATAATTGAAGCTTTCTTCCATCTGCGTGAATCCTGCGGATTCGTGCGACATCTGCGCCATGAACATTGCGCGTTCCTTCGGATCGGTTATGCCTGCCCGATCCATTTGACGAACAAGTGCCGCTTCATTTCTTTCAGCATTTTCTGATTTCCCGCCACCAAAAATTCTACCCATCATCCCTGACAAAGAGAATCCGGTGCTGTCGTCATTACTCGCCTCTGAAACCAGATCAAGCAGCATGCCCTTTTCGCGTTTGGCTCGATTCAAGGTTGATTTGCGCGTTTTCCTGCTTGAACTCTTGAAAAGCGGGTCATTGTTTTTTATTTTAAAGTCCTGGACCGCAGTTATAATGTCCGCATCCGACATTTTGTCAACGTTCCTGCCTTCAAGTGATTTCTGGATAACCGATGTGTTGCCACCGAACTGAACAGCCGTACTAAACACGGCATCCTGAACGGCTTTGCCGCGTTCGGACAGATCGATACCGGAACTGGCCAGTTTTTCCATCTGCGGATCAAAGTGAGTTTCCCTGATAAAGTTATGCTGCGCTTTTCCGAAATCTGGATCATTTTCTGCTATTTCGCGCCATTTCTTGTTGAACGCGTCCGTTCCAGGCTTTAGGTCGGAAAATTGCTGGCCATATTCTGTGGATCCAAGAAAGCCTTGCAATGTCCCTCTGTTGGAAGATAGCTGATATGTTCCGTATGATGGGCCGCCAAAGTCGCCGTCTCCTGTCGATATTGCGCCGGCGCCTTCTCTTCCTGATTCAAGCATTCTGCTTGTTTGGCCAAGCGTCCAGTCTTTGTCGGTTTGCGTAATACTGCTGAATTTTTCCCTTATGCTTTTGACTATGCTTGAGTTTTTTACGGCATCAACACCTTTGGATATTGACCCCTTTACATCTATGCCGAATTTGTCTTTGATGGATTCTGTGAGGGAGTTCCAGGTAGAAGATATCTTGTTGCTGATTGAGTCAAACATGGACCCAAATTTATTCATGAGGCTATTGAATTGATCTTCCATGGTTGATAGCGATCTGTTCCAAGCCCCAGCCAATTCATCCTTGATATCAAATTTTTCGCCTATGATATCGCTTAGATATTCGCCAGCATTCCTGCCAGCCATGTCACCAAGAAATATTCCGCCTAATGCGCCCAATACTCCACCAGCTGCCGTTCCAGCCGGACCCGCTAGTGACCCAACAGCTGCTCCTGCTTTGCCGCCGGCATACGCACCGGCAAGAATTCCGGTTGTTCCAGTAAATCCGCGTACAATCTTTTTGTTTCGGTCGCCTGTTTCAAGGTCATCGTCCGAGAATCCTGAATACAGGTCAAAAATACTTTTTGCTCCAGTAAACAATGCTGCCATGCCTGGGATTCGTTTCGCGACTGCACCGATTATTGCGGTAATAATCCCGGCTCCGAGGATGTAGGTCAAAAAACCTCCACCGCCAGAAGTTACTGGCTTTTCTTCAATGCTTTTGAGCCTTTGATTGGCCACCTTGCTAAATGTCGTCTCTTCCTTCCTGAACAGCTTTATCTCGCCAAATATGCGCCTGAACCATCGGTCAGTGCGCTTTTGCTCTTTACCGGATCCGGTCGAGAATATCTGGTACCCGCGCGCGATAGGTTGGGCAACTTCTCCGAATGCTTTTACCGTTGGATCGGTATCTTCAAGCCCCGAACTGGCGTCGGCAACTGCGCTGGCGATTTTCTCGGCTGCGCTGCTGATAAAGCGTCCGTCCATGTCTGCGGTTGTGCTGCTGTCTACTGTCTTGTCATGACTTAAATAAGCGTCGTCTTTGGAGTTGGTGTCATTGTTTTTTTTACTTACAAAGCGCCCTTTTTCATCGCGCTCTGGCGTGGCTGTGGCATCGTCACGTTTCGGTACAAACGATCGTTTTCGTGCTGTCGGGGTTGCAGTTGGTTTCGATTGAGCCATTTCATCGAAAAGCGATGAACTTGATGGCGCAGAATCATATCGCCTGCCACCAGAATCGCGCACGGTTTGTTCTGATCGCGCAGGTAATGGCAGAGCAGCGGCTGTCTTCTTTTGTCGCTCTGTGGCTCGATTTATAGCGCCGGTTTGTGTCGGTATTTTTACTTTTGCGGTTACATTGATCCCTTTGCCATCACCAAACAGCTTGGATTTGATATCTCGAATATCGTTTCTGATGTTCTGCCAGGTTTCCATCGTTTTTTTAATGTCTACCGGTTCGCCAATAAGGAAGCCTTTATTATCACTTTTGAGCATAATTAATTACCTGGATACGAAAGTGTCTATTTGAGAGAACGTCATCTGTATCTCCTGCATGGCGTCCTCACGCCGCGACAGGCTGTATTCGATGTTGGACGGGCGGAACCAGCCGATGTCCTCATAAGCGCTATATGGGATGCTGGCGTCGGTGATAAACGAGTGAACGATCCTGAATTTGATGGCGTACTTGGCTGGTACGCCGACAGTGCCATCATTCGATGCGGTAAAGTAGTGATGATCAATGTACCATTTTTTAAGGACGCCATATTGATCATCCATGGTAGTAACACGTAATTCGACTGGCTCATTGCCCTGTACGCTGTCAAGAACAGCACCGCCAATACGTTTTTTCTCGCCTGATACGGTATAAGGTGCGTAGTCCAGTTCAGTTGCGAACATGTTGAACCATGGTGATACCCAGTCGCCCATTAATTCGCTGGATACTTCGATAAGAAACAGATTTTTCTTGGATAGCCGAGACGATTTCATCGTTTCGTATATTTGCAGGGCTTCGGTAGGCGTGATGCCACCGAAAACCGGCGTAGGCCGTCCCCAATATCGAGTTTGTGACGCAACCGCGCTCATGCCTGGCAGAATGTCGTTCAATAATCCTGAGTCGAGTACACGCAGTCCTGCTGAATTGATATCGCCCTGCAGGATGTCGCCAACGACGCCGCCACCAACATTCAGAGCCCGGTGCGCCTGTATCGGGATGTGTTCGTTGATCGCGTTCCTGACAACATTTGTAGCTGTGGCAGCACCTATCTTTGACACAGCCTGCGCCAGTTCGCCGCCGCCCATCATATTGGCTGCGTGCTGACCGAGGGTGTTGGTTGTGTTAGTAGTTCCTGATATAACCGAGCCGATGGCTCCTTTCTGTGACAAACTTTTTGCCACGTCATTGTATAGTGACATTTTTAATCGCCCATAATGCTGTCGATGTATTTGAGCCCCTTGCTTGATATTTCGCTCAGTCGCTTTGATGATCGCTTGCTTTTTGCTACTGACATAAGCACTTCGCGTATCTCCCGCAGGTCAACATCACCCTGCGTTGCGCTATCCATCTTAGGATCTTCACCGCTTCGATTTCCGAAGCCCCCGCCGCTTCGATTTCCGAAGCCATCGTCATTGGTTTCGTCTTCATCCTTGGCCTTGACGATTGCCGCGTATGTTTTCGCCTGGTCCTCATCCAGCAACATTTCTTTAGTCAAAAAGTCTTCCATTATTTCTTCAGTAGCGCCGATATCTTTCATTTGCTGCATGGCTTGAACCAAAATCATGCCGGCATTCATTGAATCCTGTCTGGTTCGTTGCTTCTCGGCTTCGAGTGCAGAAATAGATCCGTAAAAATTGACGGTCCATGGTCGCTCGCTTGCACTGAAAACGACGCCATATTTCTTCAGCGTATGAATGTCGATGATGTGATAGATGAAATCGGCCAGCGATGTCCGTATGTGTCTCGCATTCTCCGCAGCCTGGGCGGATGTCCGGAAAAACCCGCCTTCACCGAGCCCGCCAGCCATTTGATCCGCAAAACCGATCATTGACATGTCGACGCCAATGCCCCCGGACAGTAGGCGAGCATGAAAAATAACATCCTCCACAGTTATGGTGCCGGTACGTTCGGTCTGTCCGCCATCCGCATTGCTGATAGTTGTCAGTTGCTTCTCACCCCATACAGGAATCATGTGCCAGATACGCTCAAGTAACGGCTTGCCTTCCTGTACCGCCGTTTCTGCCCGTTTCTTGGATGATTCAAACATTGTTTTAACTGATGCCAGAAAGCTTTTTTGCTGCTCAAGCGTCATTGATTCCATGTTTAACTGCAGCATTTTTTCATCGATAGAATCAATCCATCGCTGACCTACGAGACCGATCAGCGAAGCGTACAGGTTGTCGTAAGCCTGTTCGACGTTATAAAGCAGAGATCCGCCCGCCATACTCGGCATGACCGGCACGCTATCCAGATCATCCTCAGTGATCATCATGCGGATTGCTTTTTCGACTACGCCGTGTTGCGGCACCCATTGCGTGCGCGGCATTTTAA
Source organism: Nitrosomonas marina (assembly GCF_900111605.1). GTDB lineage: Bacteria > Pseudomonadota > Gammaproteobacteria > Burkholderiales > Nitrosomonadaceae > Nitrosomonas > Nitrosomonas marina_A. Next base: position 39,477 of record NZ_FOIA01000025.1, read on the forward strand.
GTCTGGCCATTTGTGCTACGGTCAATCGTTCAGGATTCCGCTCGTTGATAAATGACTGAAACCCTATCGTTCGGTTGCCGCGCTCGAATGGCTGTATCAGCTGAGGCCGCACGAGTTCATCGGTGTAAAGATCGACAACGCCAACATTGTCTTTTGAGTAAATCCTTGCGTATGCGTCACCGAACGCGGCGCCAGTGTATGCGCATTGATAGGCTTTTTTATTCAGGATAGGGCCGAGGGTATCTTTGATTTCCTCAGTCATGCTTTTCAGTTTCTTGTTGCTTTCCGTGTCCGGCTTTTGTTCGATAAAAACCACATCGCCGGTTGTTTCGTGACCGCCCAAGGCTGACGTGACAAGTAATTTCAGAGATGACGACACTATCGCATCTGACTCCATGTCATCCCACTTGTTGTAGATAACCTGACGTGCCCTTGCGCCGCGTCTCCCGGTACCAAGCAGTGATGCAATGGTGGTTGATCCGCCGCCATATAAATAGGCGTCCTCTGGTTTTATCTCGTTTGCAGGGGTGATATGTTCAGCCGACCACCGTTTGGCTGGCATTCCGAGTTTGGCAAGGAAACTGCTTTGTTTGATGTTTGGCATACCGGGCAATTATAGGTTTTTAGTCAATTGCAAAATGGTATGTTGTAACTGGCTTCCAATAGTGCTGATTTTCCGCAGCCGGTCGATCAATTGCGGAAAATTGCAATAAATGCCTTGTCTCAGGTCGGCATTATTACCCGTGTTGATTAATCACGGAGTAATAGTTATGCCTCAAAAAACGCCAAAGATTCGCTATTCATTGAAAGACAGAGGGCGACAGTACACCGGCAAGGTGCGTAATTTCAATATTCGGGCGCTGTTTGACTTTGTAAATAGTGACGCATGCCAGGAAACGGTTGAATCGCGCGGCATGATCGGTTACTACGGCCATTGGCCAAGAGTCCGGTTCGGCATGGACCCGACAGAGGGTGGTTTGGATAACGGCAAGCCGGTGCCGGTTGAGCCCGCTTTTGTCACGACTCACCTGAAAATGTTTGATGATGGGATGGTTGAGCATGTGGCCGAGTTTTTCGATACAGCATCTGGAAAACTGGCGGAAAAGCTGTTTTTCGACAGCAAAACAGGCGGCTTTTCGTCTGCAATCGACGCCTCAATAAACAAGTTCTATGGGTTTGATTATGTGATAGAGCCTAACTTCCTGAACAATTCATTCCGGGGGGTGACGCTTGATGATGCCATGGGCGGAAGCCTTGGCGAACTGACCTATGACGATGTGTACGCGGCTGAGTGTGAAGAATACGCCAGAAACATGATGGCTTTGCTAGACAGCATCAAGGGCGAGCGTGAAGCATCAAGTGAGACGATTGAGCGCCTGCAGCAGGACAATGAGCAGCTTATGTCATTCCTGGCAAGTCATAACGTTGATGCGGCTGCCGTTCTGGATTCTTCTCGCGGCTCGTCTCATATCCTGGTCGATCGAAGCGCGAAAGAGCAGCTTCTTGATGACGTGAACAGCTTCGGTAATGAAACGCTTCCCCAGGCTGGCCAACGGGAAGAGGTTGTTATTGATGACAAAGCGTACCAGCGAATTCACACGCGCATGAACCGATAAGAACATGATTGAGCCTGTAAAAAGAGCCTTCGGTGCGTACATGGAAGGCTTTTATAAAAGCATTATTCCGACTGCTGAGTCTCTGAATGAGTACGCTTCAAGAGGTTACGCGACAAGTGTTGGATGGGCAAAAGACAGGATGGTGGATGATGCCGAGGCCATGATTGAGGCGTATTTCAAAAACGATACTGATGACGCGCCAACGCAGCCGCCCAAATTGCCGGTCATTCTTATGGCGGTTGATAAAAACTACACGCCGACAGGTCGAGATTATACCCGGCAGATAACCGCTGATGATGATCTGTGGGTGATATTGCCTGATGACGTCAAAGAGCGTGCATTCGATGTCAAAGTGATGGCCGGTGATATAAGAGCGCAGCTGGCCATTTTTTCGCATACGTCTGATGCTGCAAGGTCTATTGCGGCGCAATTCCTCTTGTACATTGATTCGCCGCTACGCAGGCACTTTGACGCAAGTTATGAATTTGCTGGACAGACTGTAGACGGCTGGCCGGTGCAGATAGAGACGCCAGATATACCCGCATCTGACATCAAGGTTGAGGGCGTTAAAAACATGACCATTCTTGCTATCGATATCACCTTGCACGCATCGATACCGCTGTTTGGCGCACCGAAAGAGGGTGAGCCGAACGATGGCAAGGGAATTCCGGGCACAGATGACCCTGCAGGTCATCCGGTTGTAGTCGAGGTCGTCAACAAACGTGAGGACGTGCTGTGATTGAGCAGTATCAGGATGAAATTATTGGATATCTATTAATCGGCTTGTGCTTTCTGTTGCTCACTCTCAGGGGCAGTCTCAAGAATCCTAACGATGCCGGTATGCTGCAATCCCAGGAAATAGAACTGGGCGATATCGTGTGGCGGTCCATATTGTTATGGCCGTACCACTTGCTATGCTGGATTTTTTCATGGCAGATCTGGTTAATGCCAGTCCGGGATATCCTGCTTAAGGTTGGCATATTCAACCATGAAATGAATTTCCTTTATAAATTCCTGATTGTTGTATTGCTGTTTCTGAACCTGGTGTTTCTCTGGTACTTCGAGGTGTTCAAGTGACAATAAAGATTCAGTCTACATTCTCGGGGTATGGCGGCGGCGCATGCACGCTATTTTCGTTGTACGACACCGATACAAACGTGCTGGCTATCGGTGTGCAGGCAGAGTTCCGGAAAGAGCGCCGTAAAGATTGTATTGTGATTACAAACGATCATGATATTGACCGCGACACACTGTTTACGGATGACGATATCAAGGCCGCTATTTCAGCATTCTACGCACTACAGCAAGGCGTGGCTTCTGACGGCAAGGGGGCTAGACTGGTATTCTCTGAACGCGCCGCAAGATCGAATCCAGCATCATCAATCGAAAAAGACGGTATTGACGTCAACGGACCGCGTTACCGAATATCTGAAAACGTCACATGCGGGCAGATGGCTGCGCTTGCGACGTGCTTGCATGCAATAAAAGCCGGAAAGGTCGAACAGATGCTTGGTATGGCTGGTGAACTTGCAAAATTAACTGGCGGCGATAGCAACAAGACCGATATGGATGACGAGGTAGAGCGGTTTAGAAGGGGCGAGGTGATTTCAATATGATTGATGTCAACTCAACCGCAGCCAAAGACTTTTATAAAGAGGTCCGGCGTTTTGCGCAAAGAACGAAGCCATGGGAAACGGCATTGTTCTACGAGACCAAGCCCGATGAAGAGCGCGATATAACCCTTGTTTCTCAGCGCGTGTACGGGCGTCGTGATGAGTTTTTGGCAGTAATGGCAGCTGCCGGGCTTGATACTGTTGATCAACCATTGCCGCAGATACGCATTACATTGCCTACCGAAGGTCAGCTTTATGCAATCAAGCGGAAAACAGGTTTTGAATCCGTGGCGGATAACCGCAAAGACTATAAGCCGACCTGGGAACGTCGCGGGAGATAGTTGCCGGTGGTTGACAGTATTCTTGGGAAACTCAGGGGGCATGTAGGCGAGGCGAAATCCCGCGCACAGGCCGACAAGCGCGAGCGTGAGCAAGCCGGACAAGGCGACAAGTCAGTAATTCTTACCAAGCGCGAGGTCCAAGGTGAGTGGGACGCAAGCCGCGTTCTGATGACTACCATAGGCGGGGCGCAAAGACCTATCACCGCAAACGATCTCGCTCAGTTCCGCCACAACATGCGCATGGCGCAGAGTAACTTCAAGGGTGACGGTATTACTGCCAGGCAGGTAATAGACCTTGCGTCATCGAAGCCGATGCCCGGCGCTGGTCCAGATACCGATATAGACAGGGCTCGCAAACAAATCAATATGGCAATACCTGTGTCAGCCGCAAATAATGAAGTACGTTTTATCACCAATGCCGGGCCGGATTCGGACGTTAATCGCCATCATGTTCTGGTCAAATTCAATGCGTTCAGCGCGGCGGTCAATAAGTTGATGTCGGCCAAGTCCAAGGATAGCAAAACTCCAAAACAAACGGCTAACTGGTTAAGGAAGCAGAAGCTCGCGTTTGACTGTGATTGCGGACGTCATAGATATTGGTTCCGGTATATAGCAACAATAGGAAACTTCAACGCCGGTCGTGATGAACTTGGATTCCCGAAAATACGGAACCCGAACCTGAAAGGCGTTGCGTGCAAGCATGTGCTGCGCGTTATGAGCGAGATTGACACATCGACAACGGTGCTCAATTTCCTGACCAAGCACATGGAGAAGGTGCATGCGTCTGCTGATAACACAGCAAGACATCAAATGCGCCAGGCTGAGGCTGATAAAGCGGCAGAGAAGCAGGCAGCAAGAAAGCGAACCATTAAAACCAGTGAGCAACGTGTGCAGGAACGCGCCCGCGTGCAGGAGCGCAATGCGTTGAAAACTGCGGCCAAGAAAGTAAAGCGGGTGAAAGTCAAGCCTGTTGGTACGCGCAAGATTGAGGCCGCATTGAAGTCCGGGAAACTGGCGGAGTCGGATCTCGAGGTATTGCGCCGGTTCGGAGTCACAGATAAGCAGATTGCAGACAAATTGGGAGTATAGAACATCATGCTAAACAATGTGCCAAGCGGCATGAACCGGATGCGTCGCAATGTGGTGATTAATCATCCTAATACATGGGAATGCCAGGTTTTCAAAAAAACAGTTCACCGCAATGGAGAGCCTGTTGTTGGTGGCTTGCCTACGCTAGGCGGGGCGATGGTGCTCAGTTCAGAGGATGAAGAGAACGTATCCTGGGAACATATTGGCAACGGTTACGCACTGCAGGCAGAAAACTTCACGCCAGCCAGTATGATGGACCGGCAGGACGCGAACATTGGCGCAGCCGAAGTTCGTTACCTGATCGAGCCGGAATCTCCCGAAGGCATGAAAGGCCACTTTTTTATCAGCAAGCACTACGTTATCTATCTGGTCATTTCTGACGCCGTGAGGGTGGCGTATGAGGTGGTCGATATCGAAACGGTTATGAACGTCTCACCCTACGCAACACGCTATGTCATGAACCGCAGGGCTGATCTGGACCTGCTACCTGATTAAAACCGGAAAAACCCGCATTTAGACTAATTCTGTCCTTTCACAATAAACATTAACTCGCTCATTCGAGTATCAGTGCCCGGTCATTTGTCCGGGTGAGTAATTGTTTATAAAAACGAGGACAGAAGATGACCAAAGAAGCGGTAGTACAGCAAGTCGAGCAGGATTGCTACAGCCAATCAGCAGAGAAGGCGACGGAGTTTGTTAATAGCCTTCTCGAAAACTCAGCCAAGGGCAGCACTTTCGATTCTGCAAGTGCTAATGATTTTGCCGGATCAGTTGTTAATCAGGGCGATACTGGCGTGGAGGTTCCTGAGTCCATGCAGATTGTTCTGGATGAGGCGTATTGCGGCGCGAGTGAAGACGAGAAAAAGCGCAACCGGGCAAAAATCATCAAAGCCATATTTGATGGTGTTGGCACGTATCAGCGTCAACACGGCGTCAGCATTCCGCCAGATATCAGCAATTACGCCATCCACATGGGTTTTGCAGCAACAGATTTTGCGGCAAACAAGTACAAACTGGACAGAGTTAAGCTGGATAGCGCGAGTTCCGCGCATCATGACCAGTTGTCACTACAGCCTAACCGTGCTGTCGTGGCGATTCTGTCAGCGTTTGGTGACGCGATTCCCTTCGCTCACTATTTGCCTGCAGATATTGGTTCGAACGAGGCAAAGCTGGCTATCCTGTCGCACGAGGCCGGGCACACATACGGTCAGTATGCGCAAGGCGATTCAATGGATGGCGTCAATTCTGGCAAGCCATACCTGACATCTTCGCGCATTCATGCTCTGTTCCCGACAGTCAGTACCGGAGATATTGACGGCAAGCTGACCAAGTTGCAGGCAACACCTTCAACCTGCGATCAGGCCGCAGATGCAGTCAAATTGCTGCGCGGTCGTGCTGTTTTGTACGTTAAAGGCATGGTTGCTGCAAGAGAGGTGGATTCTGAGGGCTCAGGCAACTCTGTTGTGAGCGGATCAATTACTATATCCGGCACAACTTACACGATCGGTGGAAATATCAACACCGATACCGGTGTGTTTGCCTTAACAACCACTCCGGCATTGCCAGAAACGGTCCCGGTTGCGGTTGAAAGCTTCGTTGACTACGAGCGAGGGCCTGAAAATATTCCAAGCATGCTGAGTGCCGTAAGAACGAGACCATTGTTCGCCAAGCCATGGCGTGGGTTTACGCAAGTCACGCCTGATGCGCGCACTCAGATATCACAGGAATTGGGTTTGGATGCGCACGGTGAAGCGATGGTCGCCATTCAGCGGCAATTGTCTGGCGAACGTCATTATGAAGTGCTTGAAAAAGCATTGCGATTGGGCGCAAACAATCAGGTTACATTCGATTTTGACTGGACCAACCGCAAAACCTACATGCACCGTTCAGATGCGTGGCGCGATCTGGCCAGTGCGCTTGGCGTTGCTTCACAGCAAATGGCTATCGATACGTTCGATCATGGTATTTCTCACCTGTATATCGGTAAGTACATCATGTCGGACTTCCTGTCATTGCCTAGCGATATCTGGCAGCCGTCCGGCGTTATGCTGCGTCCCGGAATATTCCGTGTCGGTCGATTGTTCGGGCTCTATGATGTGTACTACACCCCAAGAACCATTCAGGACACAGCGGGTGCCGCGCAAATTCTCTGCGTAGGTCGCGCAAGTTCTGTTGCCTTGAATCCGTTTGTTCTGGGCGATTCAGTTCCTGTAACCATGATTCCGCTCGGTGTCAGTACCGATCTAAAAGCTGGCGTGGGTGTTTATGGTCGTAGCCTGACCGATGTTAATCCGCATATTTCAGCTTCACTTGGTTGCGCAATCATCAACGTCACCAACATGCAGTAATCATTCAGGTGATTTGATCTGATGTAGCAATTTCTATACAGGAGAACATTGATGAGAAAGATAGAAGTGGGGGCGCCAGCCCTCCAGGGTGAAGCAAGACAGACCGTCCAGCAGGTTTTCGGTGAATCCGAATTCCCCCTGATGGTCGAGGTAACAAGCCGTATGCCATGCGTCATTACAATCCCTGAGATTAACGGCCTTACGCTTGATACCGTGTGCAGTGCTGACGGCTCAAACTCAAAAGAGGTCCAGGTGGGCAGCATCGATCAATTGAAGCGCGCCGTTTCAAGCATGGAGCAGATTGCAACCATGAATGGACTTAAGCACGCGCTGACGATCGAGGCGGTTTCTGATGAGGGTGAAGAGGATGAAGATCCTGCTGCTGATCCTGATCCCGGTTCTGACCCTGATTCTGACCCTGATTCTGACCCTGATGGAGAGAAGCCAGACCCTGATCAGAACGGTAAACAGGACAAAAGCGGTGCCGGTGATGACCAAAACAGCCAACAACAACCTGGCGCAAATAAAAGCGGCGCTGGCGCAACAAAGACGGCGGCAAAATCAGGCGTCGTTGGCAGCAAAGCAAAGAAAGGAGGTTAATACAGCATGAGCGCACAAGCATTTGTAAGACAACTCGGTGAAGAGCCGGGCGTACAACTTAATCCGCTGCGTGATCAATCGGAAATTCCTGCGTTTAGCAATGCAGATCAGAACTTTGGGATCATGATGCGTGCCACGCGGGGGCGTATTGACAAACCATTCAAAGTGGATCGTGGCAATGTACGCGTGAAGCTTGGCAAAGGCGAACAGGTGCGTGTGTCTGCTCTTAACGAGGCATGGGTGCATGTTGTTGAGGCGTTGAATAATGGCGCTTATGAGGCCGTTGTCCAGCGTCTGGTAACTGATGCTGCAGAGATCAAGTGGGCATTGGTCGAGGTCGACTCGGGCACCCAGGCAATCACCTATTCTGTATCCGATACCGAGCCGGTCGCGCCTTATTTTCTGTCAATCAAGCATCTTGGATGCTTCAACGACGGTATCAAGGTGCGTTACCGGGCTGATGAAAAGAAAGTTGGTGGCGTGGCGCAGGTGAATGATGAAATCACGCTGCAAATTCTGGATTCTGATGATGTGCCGCTGTATGAGTTCTTCGGTTCGCTGGATATCGACGCCAAGGACGACTACGGCAATTCGCTGTATTTGCCCGATGTGGTCGCGTCATTTACCGATGAGCTTGAGGTAAGCGTTGGCGTTACCGGTGTTGATGCAACCGTGGCCACGACTTCTGATGCATACGGCTACGATACTGGCGGCCAAGAAAAATGGTCAAAGTCAAATACGCTGGTTTGTTTTGACGAGGGCGGCACCGGTTATGTAACAGAAGATTACTCGCTTGCGCGGGTGAAGCTGGAAAACACGCCGTTCGAGTATGAGTACATTTCATCCGGTGGCTCGCAGTCTGCCGGGCTGCTTGGTCAATTGGCACAGCTTGCGCATGACACTAACCGTCAATTGCGTTTTGACGTGCCTGGCAATCTGACCGTTGATGCGGCAGTTGCTTTCGTGGAGCAACTAAACTTCGGCGCAAGCCTGAGTTCTCACTTGTTACATGCATACTGGTCGCCTATCAAGTCGGATGATCCTACTGGCATCAATCCAAAAGGTTATTTTGGTGTTGCTACTTTGAATATTGCCTACGGGTGCGGGCGTAACGCACAGAGAAACGCGCGCGGTTTTGCGCCGAAAAATTACCCGATTGCAGGTAGAAACTGGCCAATTAGACGGACTCGCATGTCTCAGGAAACAAACCCAAGCCGTCAACAGCTTAACGCGCTTGCGAAAGCAAAAGTTAATCCAGTGTTATGGGATCAGTTTTCAGGCGGTGGCCGGTTCGTGTTCACTGATTCACTGACCAGTGCCCTGGTTGTCTCCAGCTTGAAGAAACTGATTGCTGTGGCTGACATGTCGGCTGAAATTGACGATAACGTCACTCGGTATGGCAAGGATGTACTTCAGTTGCCGATGGAGATCGCTCTCAAGAGGCTGAGAAACTTCTTGACTGAATTGTTTGAGGGCGCTGAGGCATCCGGCTGGCTGGTGCCAAGTAATGATCCTGAAATGGAAGGACGTGCCTGGCGATTTGACATTCGTCCGAATGCGCAGCGGCCTTATGACCGGATAGATTGCTCTTACTGGTTACGTTACGACGGCACAGTAAGGCAGATTTTTGTGACGCAAACACTTTCCCGTTAATCGGTAACACAGGTTTTTTAACTGACAAGGACCAAAAGAAACATGAATACAAGCGATTTGATTAAATCCGTATTGAGACCGGATAGAAAACCTAAAGTCACCGGAGCGGGAGTTACGCCCGACCGTAACGACATTGCGCTGGATATGGCCGGGGGTGGTGATGGCATGGGCGCGGCAGAGAATTACACCATGACCGAAATGAAAATGGCTGCTGCTTCGGCTATTCAGCAATGGATAGAAACCGATGACCTGGATGATGGAGAATCATCCTCAGACCGTTTGCTTGCTTTGATGGTGGGTATTGCCGATGAAAACAAGGATGGCGATATTACCGATGATGAGCAGGATGTACTTGGAATGGCTCTCGAGGCGGCATGGGACTATTTGTCAAGCAAAGGTGTAGAGGATGATGATATCGATGCGCTGCTGAATGATTTTGATGATGACGCAGCAGAGCGTGTACGTGATCTGGTTGCATCTGTACTGCCAGAGGGCGAGGACGCGGAGAGCGAGGATATTGATTCTTTCGCTTTCGACTCAGTTGCCTTGGACGCGGCATACAAAAGAAAAATTGCTGTTCGCGGCGGCAAAAAAGTACGCATTCGCAAGCGTGTTTCCGGAACTGTGAGGCTGTCAGCAAAACAAAAGCTGGCTATACGCAAGGCACGCAGAAAAAGTCATTCAGCTTCCGCAAAAATGCGCAGAGCAAAATCAATGCGCGTTCGCAAAAAGGCTGGTTTGAAATAATTTGAATCTCCTTACTGCATTAGCAGTTTTTGGCGTTACCCTTGTCGTGGGAGCTTCAGGGTGGCGCCTTTTTTATTTGTTGAGCCATGGCTAATACACCGAGTTTAGAAAACAAAACGCTTTCATCTGCCTGGGACGGGCTGTCGCCGCATCTGATAGCCAGCATTTATCAGATTGAGCGTACAGAAAGCGGCGCATACGCACGCACGAAAAACACTGATCCTGATATCGTGCAAACACCATTCTCTGAAGCCAGTATGGAAATATCATTGAACTGGCAAAGCGCGTTCGAGCATTCCGGGCCTGAGAACAGGGCGCCTACGCTGCTTGCCATGTTGCAGTCTGGCGCTCTCCAACCAATAATCGACGCGGTAGCTGGCTTTGCCGGGGATGGGAGTTCCGAAGGATTGTTAAGGGGCATTGCCACAAATGCGCAACAAGAATCCAATCGCTTTATCAGACAATTCGAGGGCAGGACCGGCATTACCAAGTTGAATTCAACACAGGTATTCAACGGCATGCCTCCGGTGAAGTTTCAGGTAACTGCGTTGTTTCGTGCGTGGCGAGATCCGTATGCCGAAGTTGAGGCGCCGTTTGAAAAACTCATGTCCTGGTCGTTGCCGGTCAAGTTATCGCCTGACGGCTCAATATTGGCCAGATCGGTCAATTCTGCGCGTGGTGAGACCGGTTTTATTGATGCACTCGTGCCCTCAATTGCGCCGGTGTTGGTTGCATTGCGTTACAAGAAGCGCACCTATGCGCCGCTTGTGATTGAGTCTGTTACAGATCCCATATCATCGCCTATCGATGTGGAGGGGCGCTTTATTGAAAAGGCTGTACCAATGACACTGGCAACCTTGACTGCGATCGATAGGGATGATTGGACGAATTATCGGAAGGTGGAGATTTGATTAAGTATCACATTTCACAAAGCAAACATAGTTGAGCCTTGTAAAGAAAATCAAGAGAATGTTTAGCTTGAGTTAAGAGAAACTAACCCAATCATCTTTTTTATCAAAATATAGAGTCTCATATGGGAAACCGGCCTTTTTCGCTAGATAGTGTCGTCATAAGATACTAGCCCAAATAGCGATGCACCGTATATGGACAGCCGCCAGAAACGATGCGGCATTCTTTGCGTATCGTGTT